>NZ_CP050695.1:1700730-2025288 GCF_012044895.1 Aquisalimonas sp. 2447 | reverse complement strand
GGTGGTGACTTTCCACCAGCCCCAGCGCGCCGTGACACCCGGGCAATCCGTGGTCTTCTACCAGGGTGAACAGTGTCTGGGCGGCGGCATCATCGACCATCGGCTGAGCGGCGACGAGGCGAAGTGATGGACGCAAAGACCCGGGAACAGACCCTTGCCCTGGCCGCCCTGTTCCAGGCGCTGGCGGAGATACGCCGCATCGCGCGACACGGCCAGGGCAACCCCGAGGACATCGAAACCTGCATCAACGGGCTGCTCAACCCGTTCGATGGCAGCGTTGGTGACGCCTACGGCGGCGAGGTCCACCTGCTTCCCGGCGTCCAGCGCCTGCGCACACAGCTCAGCGATCCCCAGGACAACGAGCTGACCCGGTATGCCGTGCTGCTGATCCACCTGGAGCGCAAATTGATGCGCCGACGTGCCCTCTTGAGTCAACTGGGGGAAGGCCTGGAACAGGCGCGACGCCAGGCGGAACATTTCCACCCCGGCCACGAAAACGTGCTGGGACGCCTGGCTGACCTCTACAGCGACACCGTCAGCACCCTGCGCCCCCAGGTCATGATCCAGGGCGAGCGGCAGTGGCTGGAGGATACCCGCAACGTCAATCAGGTGCGGTCTCTGCTGCTGGCCGCCATCCGCGCCATTACCTTCTGGCGCAACGCGGGAGGCAGCCGCTGGCGGCTGATTCTGGGGCGCAACCGCATGCTCCAGAGCACCGAGCAGCTGTCCCGGGAACTGCTACATTAAAGGGAATCAAGGCGGCCTCCGGGGTCGCCGCAATGCAGAGATCAGAAGCCTCGCATGCCGCACTGCACGGTCTTTTCGTGTATGATTCTGGCCCCGAAAGAACACCGCATCGTCCAGGGCGGTCCCGGTGCCCCTTGACTACTTGGCGCCATGGACCCGGCTCGCCGTCAGGCAGGACCGGACGGGAACACCACCAACTGGTAAACACTGGGAGGCAGAATGAAAGACAGCTTCAATGCGCGTTCAACGCTGGACGTCGAAGGCAACTCCTACGAGATCTTCCGACTCAAGGCCCTGGAAGACAAGTTCGACCTGGGTCGCCTTCCCTTTTCCCTGAAAGTGCTGCTGGAGAACCTCCTGCGCAAGGAAGACGGCGCCAACATCACCAGCGAGAACATTGAAGCGCTGGCCCAGTGGGATCCGAACGCCAAACCCAGCACCGAAATCGCCTTCACGCCGGCCCGCGTGCTGATGCAGGACTTCACCGGTGTGCCGGCGGTGGTGGATCTGGCGGCCATGCGCGACGCCATGCAGCGCCTCGGCGGTGATCCCAAGCGCATCAACCCGCTGGAACCCGCCGATCTGGTCATCGACCACTCGGTGATGGTGGACCACGCCGGCTCCGCCGGAGCGCTGGACCTCAACACCAAGCTCGAGTACCACCGGAACCACGAGCGCTACAAGTTCCTGCGCTGGGGCCAGAACGCCTTCTCCAACTTCCGTGTCGTGCCTCCGGGCACGGGCATTGTGCACCAGGTGAACCTGGAATACCTGGCGGAAGTAGTGTTCACCAAGGAAGTCGACGGCGTGCGCCGCGCCTACCCCGACACCCTGGTGGGCACGGACTCCCACACCACCATGATCAATGGCCTGGGCGTGCTTGGCTGGGGTGTGGGAGGCATCGAGGCGGAGGCCGCAATGCTGGGTCAGCCCATCAGCATGCTGATTCCCCAGGTGGTGGGCTTCAAGATGACCGGCAAGCTGCCCGAAGGCGCCACCGCCACCGACCTGGTGCTCACGGTCACGCAGCAGCTGCGCAAAAAGGGTGTGGTGGGCAAGTTCGTGGAATTCTTCGGCGATGGTCTCGCCAACATGCCCCTGGCTGATCGCGCCACCATTGCCAACATGGCCCCGGAGTACGGCGCCACCTGTGGCATTTTCCCCATCGACGAGCAGACACTGCGCTACCTGGAACTCACCGGCCGCTCCCAGGAGCAGATCAAGCTGGTGGAAGCCTATGCCCGGGAACAGGGCATGTGGCGCGAGAACGGTGCCCGCGAGGCCGAATACACCGACGTGCTGGAGCTGGACCTCTCCACCGTGGTGCCCAGCCTGGCCGGGCCCAAACGGCCGCAGGACCGGGTTGCCCTCACCGATGCCAAGAGCACCTTCCTGGATACGCTGGAGGAGCACCTGGATCAGCATCATGGCGCCGACGAGGAGCGCTTCCTCAACGAGGGCGGCGATACGGCCGTGGGCGGTCAGGTTGACTACGACAAGGGCGCGGTGCAGATCGAGATCAACGGCCAGAAGACGCTGCTCAAGCACGGCTCCGTGGTGATTGCCGCCATCACCAGTTGCACCAACACCTCCAACCCGGATGTTCTGGTCGCCGCTGGTCTCGTGGCCAAGAAGGCCCGCGAGCGGGGTCTGGGCAGTCAGCCCTGGGTGAAGACGTCCTTCGCCCCGGGCTCCCAGGTAGTGCCGGCGTACCTGCAGCGGGCTGGCCTGCAGCACCACCTGGACGAGCTCGGCTTCCAGGTGGCGGGGTTCGGCTGCACCACCTGCATCGGCAACTCCGGCCCACTCCCCGACGAGGTCAGCGAAGGCATCCGCGAGGGCAATCTCATGGTCGCCTCGGTGCTCTCCGGAAACCGCAACTTTGAAGGCCGCGTGCACCCCGAGGTGCAGACCAACTGGCTGGCCTCGCCGCCCCTGGTCGTGGCCTACGCCCTGGCCGGCACCATGACGGTGGATCTGGTGCGCGAACCGCTGGGCAAGGACATGAATGGCCAGGACGTCTACCTCAAGGACATCTGGCCCTCGCAGCAGGAGGTCGCGGACGTGGTCGGCGGCAGCCTCGACCGGGAGATGTTCCAACAGCGTTACGCCGACGTCTTCGCCGGGGACCGCAACTGGCAGGGCATCGAGGTGCCGGAGGGCGAGCGCTACGACTGGGCGCCCTCGACCTACATCGCCAACCCGCCCTACTTCGAAGGCATGTCCATGGATGAACCGGGCGTACCGGAGATCCAGGGTGCCAAGTGCCTGGTCTACGTGGGTGACTCCATCACCACCGACCACATTTCGCCTGCGGGTGCCATCAAGCCGGACAGCCCGGCGGGCAAGTACCTGCAGGAGCAGGGCGTGGAACCCAAGGAGTTCAACTCCTACGGCTCCCGGCGCGGCAACCACGAGGTGATGATGCGTGGCACCTTCGCCAACGTGCGCCTGCGCAACAAGATGGCCCCGGGCACCGAGGGCGGCTGGACCACCCACGTCCCCTCCGGCGAAGTCACCAGCATCTTCGACGCCGCCATGAAGTACCGCGACGCCGGTACGCCGCTGGTGGTCCTCGCCGGCAAGGAGTACGGCACCGGCTCCAGCCGTGACTGGGCCGCCAAGGGCACCAATCTGCTCGGCGTGCGCGCCGTCATCGCCCAGAGCTACGAGCGCATCCACCGCTCCAACCTGGTGGGCTTCGGCGTCGTGCCGCTGCAGTTCCAGGATGGTGATGGCGCGGAGTCTCTGGGCCTGACCGGTGACGAGTCCTTCTCCATCTCATCGCTGGAAGGCGAGCCGAAGATGGTGACGGTGACCGCCACCAGCCCGGACGGCAAGGAAACCACCTTCGATGCCCACGTCCGCGTGGATACGCCGAAGGAGTGGGATTACTTCCGCAACGGCGGCATCCTGCACTATGTTCTGCGGAACCTGGCCCGGGGCAACTGAGCTCACCGGACCGCAACGTCCTTAGCCAAAGCCGGCCGGGTCCCTGACCCGGCCGGCTTTCTTTTTGCCCGGCCTTCACTCAAGCTCCCGACGCTCTTGCCGATACCCGATTCGGGACGGGCAAACGCCCCTACATCGCCATATCGCTGAATCGGGACATCTCATGCGCAGAACTCGTCCAACGTGCGCGCGTCAATCCGTCCGACGGCTGAGGATCGGCTGTATCGCGGTTCTTGCCAGTCTGGCGACCACCATCACGGCGGCTGCCGAATTGCAGTGGGACCGCCGCTACGATGCCGGACTGCAACAGTCCCAGTGGACGGTAGAGCGCGACGACGACGCCTGCCATCTGCTTCACCCCCTCCCCCGTTTCGGTCTGGCGGTGTTCTCCAGGAGCGCCGGCGGCGACCAGGCATTGCGTATCTATACCCACCGGCCGCCCCGCAACAGCCGCACCGTGGAGCTGTGGTCAGAACCCACCGAGTGGCACAACGGCTCCCTGCGCCGCGTTGGCTTTACCCGGGCGCTGGAAGACCCGCGCACCTTCCTGTTGAATCACGCCATGGCCAATCGGGCGCTCCAGGAGCTGGAGCGGGGTCAACGGCCGGTGATCACCTTCGAGGACTGGCACGCACCCGGGGAAGCGGTCGCGCTGGCATTAAGCAACGCCGGCTTCCGGCCCGTGTACCAGAGGTATCTCGATTGCGCCGGCGACCTGAGGCCTACGGCAGAGCGGGCAGCGGAAGATAGCGGTACCGGCGCAGCGGCACCGGCGGCCACTCGGGTTGGAGACCCCGCAGCCATCGTGGTTCCCGCCCCGTCCGCCGGCTACCGCCCGAGTCCACCCGGCAGCGATGTGCTGGCCCGTCATGGTCAGACACCCCCGCCCGCGGAGGCGACCACGGACGGAGAGGACGCGCGCCCGGACAACGGGCAGGTCATCGAAGGTGATGACCGACCAGTGCACTTCGTGTTCGATGATACCGGCCTCACCCGCACCGAGAAAGACCATCTGCAGGAGTTCGTGGACGCCCTCGAGGACGATCACGGTACCATTACAGTCACCGGCCACACTGACAGCACTGGCGATGCTGACTACAACCGCCGGCTCGGCGAGGCACGGGCAGCCGCAGTAAGGGATTACCTCGCCGACCAGGGTGTGGCCCCGGATCGCATCACTATTGCCAGCGGCGGCGAAGCGAACCCATCGGAGGACAACGAAACGGCGTACGGCCGGGCCGCCAACCGCCGGGCCAGCCTGCACCTGGAACGTTGAGTGGCTGCATCGGCAACGCCGAAACCTGTACACTCGCGCCAATCCAGCAAGGCGACGCCTGACCATGAGCCAAGCGAACCCCGGCACGGTGCCCCTGACCCTGTTCGCCGACTACAACTGCCCCTTCTGCTATGTGGCCACGCACCGATTAACGGAGCTCGGTCGACGGCACGACCTGGACATCCTCTGGCGCTTTCTCGAACTGCACCCGGATGTTCCTGCCGGCGGCCGTGCGCTGGGCGAGATGGAGATGGCCACGCAGGACGATCACACCCTTCTGGAGATGATCCGCCATGACGGGCTCCCATGGCAGCCGCGGCGTCTCTCGGTCAACACCCGCCGTGCCCTGCTATTGGCACAGGCAGTCCAGCTCTACCGCCGGGACGCGTTCCTGAGCCTGCACCTGGGGCTGTTTGATGCCGTCTTCGGTGAGGGGCGGAACCTCGGTGACCCGGACGTCATTCGCGCGGTCGCGCAGGACCACGGCGTCGCAGACATGGTGGAAGTCGCCTGGGGAACGCCGGAGCCCGTGGAACTGTTCCTCTCCCATGTGGAGGCAGCCCAGGAACTGGAGATCACCAGCATCCCGTCACTGGTGGTTTCGGGCCGCGTTTTCCCGGGCGCGGCATCCATGGATATCCTGGAACAGGCGCTCCGCCACGCGGCAGAGCGCCCTGGGTGAAGGCCGCCGGCAGGGTCAGCTGTCGCCCAGCATACCCCGCTTCACCGCATTGTCCGCAGGGTTTTCACCGAGCCAGATGGCCAGGACAAAACGCGCGAAGGCGTCGTTCTCGATACGGCCAAGCTCTTCACCGTTCATGCTGACGACCAGCCCTTCGCCGGGGATGGCATCGATGTCGCCCCGGTAGCCCTCTTCGAAATCCCCGGGAAACATGTTCTTGAAGGCCTCGATGTGGTCAGCGTGACGCTCCCGCTCCTGATCGGTCATGGCGTCGTCCAGGCCATCCTCCAGCGCATCGACCATGGTCTCCCGGTCCACACCCCGGAGCATGGCCAGATGAATCCTGCGCGGGCTGTCCAGATGGATGGCCGTATCGCCATCGCTCACTGGCTCTGCGGTGTAGAGAGCGCCGACATAGACGCGGACGAAGAACCGCGAACGCACGCCCGCTCCGTTCAGGGTCAATGGCGTATCACTGACGCTCAACTCCAGGGGCAGTTCCACCCCGCGAACTTCCCGGGCCTCCTCGGCGGCGGCCAGACTCGGGCTCACCAGCAGGCACGCCAGAAACAGCATCCTGAACACCATGTCTCTCTCCTCCGTGTGGCGTCGGCGTTCCTGCCGACGGTCGATCAGCCGGTCTTCTGCCCCGTCAGGCCGTGGCCTTCCGGCAGGAAACCCGGGATCAGGACCATGCTGATGTAATCCATGTACTCTTCGAACTCCGGGCCGGCGGGAATGGTCTCGGGCGCGTCACGACGCATCTGCAGCGTGCCGAGATACACCGAATAGGCCAGCACCGCCCGCTGCCGGGCCTCCGCGAAATCCAGCCCCATGGCCAGGTAGCAGTCCACCATGAACTGGATGCGGCGGCTGTTGACCCGCTTCAGGACCGGGCCGACCAGCGCATCGTTGGCCGCCGCGGCGAAAGCGAGGTAGAGCTGCCCCGCCCGCTTGGTCCCGTTGGCGTTGCGAAACAGCCGGTGGATCCGTCGCCGGGCATCGTGTTCCATCTCCGCCCGTGCGATCACATCCTCGGTCTGTTGCCGTTCCCAGAGATCCAGCGCCGCTGCGAGCAGGGCCTCGCGGTTGGCGAAGTGCCAATAGAAGCTCCCCTTGGTCACCCCCAGAGCGCGCGCGATTCGCTCCACGGCCACCGCCTCGACACCACCTTCGGCGATGGCATCCAGGGCAGCATCAGCCCAGTCTTCACTACTCAGGGAACGACGACCAGTCTCTTTACTCATGCCGCTCTTTTACACCATACGCACGCGTACGGCAACGGGTGGCCGCGTCAATCATCGCGCGTGACAAGGGTTGCTCAACGGTCAACCGGCGGCGACGGCAGTTGACGGCGGCCGGGCGCCACGCCGCCGGAAGGCCAACCCTTCTGACGCACCGCGTCCTCGATCCACAAGGGCAGAAAGATCACCAGATCGTACACCTGCACCACGATCGCACCGGCAAACGCCGCCATGCTGCCGAGCAGCCGGAACACGAGCATCAGGATCTGGAGTACCAGCCCCACCACCAGCCCGAAAACAATCCCACCGTGGGCCATTGCCGCCGCCAGCGCGACGGCACTGAACATCAGCGCGAACGGCAGCAGGAAAACCAGCACGGCCTGCAGGGCGGGAGCGGCCGCGGCACCCCATGCGCTGTCCAGCGCAGAGGACGTCATGCCACCGTACTGGAGACGCAGGAACGCTGCGACGCAGGCAAGCACGAGCAAAGCGGCAAAGGTGATCCAGAACAGCCAGCCGCGGAGACCGTCGCCGAGGGCATCGATCCCCGGGAACAGCGTGGTCAACCGTGCACTCTCCATCACCATCAGCCCCACCAGCCCCAGCGCCGCCACATGGAGCACGGTCGCAAGCAACCCCATACCCGGCAGGCCTTCCGCCGCGGGTGCCGTACCCAGCAACAGGTTCATGGGTTCAAGCAGGGACACCCCGAGGACGGTAAACCCCATCGCGGCCAGCACCAGACCGGCACCGGCGAACACAAAGCGCCACAGGGAAGCCCCCACCAGTGCGCCGACACGCACCTGGTGCTCGTCCCGCAGGGCCTGGTAATCACTGATGCTGCCCAGCACCCGGTCGGCACGCTCCCGCAGACGATCCAGCCGATCACTCAACTGCTCCAGCGCACGCCTGGCACGTCGCCAGTGGGGAATGGTCCTGTGCAACAGCAGGTAACGACGACGGGTGGCGCGGCGATAGGCATCCAGCAGGTCCACCCTTTGCAGCTCCAGGCCGTCGCGGAGATCTTCCAGTGTGCGCTTCACCGACGGGTCCGCAGCGCCGAGCTCCGGCCCCATCTGCTCCAACATGCGCGGCCAGCCGGGCACGTCCGGAGGCATGGGTCCACTGCGGCGATGGTCCTCCTCCACCATGGACAGGTGATCCCGGGCCTGCTGTTGCAGGGCGGGCAGATCCGCCAGTTCGGCGTGCATTTCCGCATGCAGCCGACCGAGGTCCCACTCCGTCCGCTCCACCGCACGACGTCGGGCCTGGGCCACCAGCAGCGAGCGCGTCCATGCGCGCACGTGTCTCTCGGCATGCACGCAATAGCGGGCCAGCAACCGACAGAACCGCCGCACGCCGCTGAACAGCCCGCGGATGACCCTGTGCGCCTGTCGCCGCGCGAAGTAGCCAGTAACGACCACCAACATCGCCCAGAGCAGCGCATTCAGCATCGGGTTGCCCACCAGCACCAGCGTTTCCCCTTCCAGCATCCTGCCTCCCCGTGCCGGACCCCACGACCCATCACGGGTGCTCGGGAACGCGGCACTCTTGTTTTTGCCAATTATGCGGTGGCCTGTGGTGAAATCGCAAAAAAGGCGGTTATCGCGCCACTGCTCTGTCACTGAAACGTCATACTGGCAATGTAGCGTGTCGCCCCATTCCTTTCGCCCAGGAGCATCATGACTGCTTCCGACTTCCGGCATCCGGACCTGTTCATCAATCGCCACCTGAGCATGCTGGAGTTCGTCGAGCGCGTGCTGGAGCAGGCCCGAGATGCAGAAACGCCGCTGCTGGAGCGGCTGCGCTTTCTATGCATCGTCAGCACCATCCTGGATGAATTCTTCGAGATCCGTGTCGCCGGCCTGAAACAGGCAGAGGAACTGGGGTCCACCCAGGCGGGCGCCGACAACCGGACTCCCCAGGAGATTCTGCAGATCATCGGCGCGCGCACCCGCCGCCTGGTGGCGGATCAGTACGCCGTGCTCAATGACACGCTGATTCCTGCTCTTGCCGAGGAAGGAATTCGCTTCCTGCGCCGCGACGAATGGACCACGGCCCAGCAAGCGTGGGTGCAGGAATACTTCGAGCAGGCGCTGCAACCGGTGATCACGCCCATCGGCCTGGATCCGGCGCATCCGTTCCCCCGCATCCTCAACAAGAGCCTGAATTTCATCGTGGAACTGGATGGCAAGGACGCCTTCGGTCGCAACAGCGGCATGGCCGTGGTCCAGGCGCCGCGCTCCCTGCCCCGCCTTATCCCGGTGCCGCGGGACATCGCCGGCGGCCCCCACGACTTCGTGTTCCTGTCGTCCATGATCCACGCCCAGGTCCACCAGATGTTCCCCGGCATGGCCGTGAAAAGCTGTTTCCAGTTCCGGGTCACCCGTAACAGCGATCTCTACGTGGACGAGGAGGAGGTGGACGACCTGCTGGTGGCCATGGAAGGCGAACTGCAGTCGCGTCGTTACGGCGATGCGGTGCGCCTGGAAGTCGCCGCCAACTGCCCGGAACACATGCTGCGCTTCCTGCTGGAGGAGTTCGAGCTTACCGCCGATGATCTCTACCAGGTGGACGGCCCGGTAAACGTCAACCGACTGATGGCCGTCTGCGACAGCGTCTCTCGCCCGGAACTGACATTCCCTGCATTCACCCCCAGCGTGCCGGCGGAGGTCACCCACAGTGGCAGCATGTTCGCGCTCCTGCGCCAGCAGGATCTGCTGCTTCACCACCCGTTCCAGTCCTTCGCCCCGGTGATGGACTTCGTCCGTGAGGCCGCCCGGGACGCCCGGGTGCTGGCAATCAAGCAGACCCTCTACCGCACTGGCCCGGACTCTGCCATTGCCGATGCCCTGGTGGAAGCGGCGCGGGCGGGCAAGGAAGTCACCGTCATCATCGAGCTACGCGCGCGCTTCGACGAGGAGGCCAACATTCAGCTTGCCAGCCGGCTGCAGGACGCCGGCGCCCATGTCGTCTACGGTGTGGTGGGCCACAAGACCCACGCCAAAATGGTGCTGGTGGTGCGCCGGGAGAACGGCCGTCTACGCAACTACTGCCACCTGGGCACGGGCAATTACCATTCGCGCACCGCGCGGCTGTACACCGACTACGGCCTGCTCACCGCGGATCCGGCCATTGGTGACGATGTCCACAAGGTCTTCCTGCAACTCACCAGCCTCGGCAAGGTTGCACGTCTGCAGAAGCTGCTGGAATCACCCTTTACCCTGTTCGACGGTCTCATCGAGGCCATTGACCGTGAGGCGGCTCATGCGCGGGCAGGCGGTAGCGGTCGCATTATCATCAAGGTCAATGCCCTGGTGGAACCGCGCACCATTCAGGCACTGTACGCCGCCTCCACGGCCGGCGTGGACATTGACCTCATCGTCCGCGGCATGTGCAGCCTGCGGCCGGGAGTAGCGGGGGTGTCCGAGTCCATCCGGGTGCGCTCCATTGTCGGGCGCTTTCTCGAGCACACCCGCGTGTTCTATTTCGGCAATAATGGCGACCCGGTGCTCTGGGCATCCAGTGCCGACTGCATGGAGCGCAACTTCTTCCGGCGGGTGGAGACCGCGTTCCCCATCGAGGCGCCCCATCGACGCGACCAGATACTGCGCGATCTCGAGTACTACCTCCGCGACAATACCCAGGCGTGGCTACTGCAGGCCGACGGCAATTACCTTCGCGCCCGGCCCGGCGATGGCGAGGCGCCATTCAGCTCCCAGCAGGAACTCCTGGAGACGCTGGCAGAAACGTCCTGAAACACCCCCGGGTGGCGCGCCCGCACCACCCGGGCCACCGATCACTCTCCGGCGAGTTCGTTGGTCTTGGCCGCGAAGATGAAGTCATTTTCGTGGAGACCACCGATCTTGTGGGTCCAGATCTCCACCACCGCGTACCCGTAACCGAACGTGATGTCGGGGTGGTGATCCTCGGATTCCGCCAGGTCACCGACTTTATTGACGAATTCCTGCGCCTGGGCGAAATTCTTGAGCTTGAACTTGCGCTGCAGGCGGGTCGCGTCATGGGTCAGCTCCCAGCCCGGCACCTGGTTCATGTAGCCCTCGGCACGCTCCCGGGGCATCGGCTCGGTGCCGCCCTGGCAGGGTGTGCACTTCTGCTCGGTCAGACTCATACTGGCTCCCTTGTTGCCGCGCAACGTTTCATGCATCAGGATTTGCGTTACCGTACAGCATAGCCTGCGGGTGGTCGGGCAGCCTTTCAAGGGTCCGTCACCACCCCTCCCCGCACCGGACGCGATCACCTTCACGGAGCCTCTCCATGTCGCCAGCGTCGTCCACAGTCCCGCGCCCCACCGTCGCCCTCTTCGTCACCTGCCTCGTGGACCTGTTCCGCCCTTCCGTGGGCTTTGCCACGGCACAGTTACTGGAGCAGGCCGGATACACGGTGGACGCCCCGGAAGCACAGACCTGCTGCGGCCAGCCCGCCTACAACAGCGGTGACCGGGCCCATGCCAGGGACATCGCCAAACAGGTCATCGTCACCTTCCGCGACTATGTCTACGTGGTGGTCCCGTCGGGGTCCTGCGCCGGCACCATCACGGCCCATTACCCCGACCTGCTTCGCGACGAACCGGACTGGGCTGAGGCAGCCAGGGAGCTGGCGAACCGCACCTGGGAGCTGACGCGCTTTCTGGTGGAAGTCGCGCAGGTGGAGTTGGCGGCGGTCGAGCACGAGGCCACGACCACCTATCACGACTCCTGCTCCGGGTTGCGCGAGCTGGGCATCCGCTCTCAGCCGCGGCAACTGCTCGGCCGGGTGCAGGGGCTGCAACTGCGTGAGATGGCAGATACGGACGTTTGCTGCGGCTTCGGCGGGACCTTCTGCGTGAAGTACCCGGACATCTCCGAGCGCCTGGTCTCCAATAAGGTGGACAATATCGCTGCCACCGGTGCGGACATGGTGGTGGCCGGAGACCTGGGCTGCCTGTTCAACATTGCCGGCCGCCTGCACCGGCTGGACAAGCCGGTGCAGGCCTACCATGTGGCCGAGGTTCTGGCTGGCACCGCACGCAGCGAACCCGCCATCGGCGAAGGGGAGCGCTCCTGATGGAATCCCGTGCACACCTGTTCAAGCCCGCGGCCCGCGAGGCCCTGCACAACCCGGATCTCCAGCAGGCGCTGACCCGCGTCCAGGCGGGTTTCGTCGGCAAGCGCAGGACCCTGGTGGACAAGTTCCCGGACTTCGAAGGCCTGCGGGACCGTGGCCAGGCCATGAAGGATCACACCCTTGCCCACCTGGACTACTACCTGGAGCAGTTCGAGGCCAAGGTGAACGAGGCGGGTGGCCACGTGCACTGGGCAGAGACCGCCGAGGACGCCCAGCGCATCGTGACGCGCATTTGCCGCCAGGCGGATGCCCGCATGGTCACCAAGGGCAAGACCATGGCCGGAGAAGAGGTGGGCATCAACGAGGCACTGGATGCCGCCGGACTGGAGACCGTGGAAACAGACCTGGGTGAGTACATCATCCAGCTCGCCAAGGAGCCGCCCAGTCACATCATTGCTCCCGCCATCCACAAGACGCGTCAGCAGATCTGCGATCTGTTCGACGAACACCACCACCAGGGCACGTTCAAGGAAAAGCTGCGTGAAGTGCCCGATCTGGTGAACGAGGCGCGCGGCATCCTGCGGGAGAAGTTCCTGAGCGCCGACGTGGGCATTACCGGCGCCAACTGCCTGGTGGCAGAGACCGGCTCGATGTTCCTGGTGACCAACGAGGGCAATGGGGATCTCACCCACTCCCTGCCGCGGGTACACGTGGCCATTGCCGGCATCGAGAAGCTGGTGCCCACCCTGGACGACGCATCGACACTGCTCCGCCTGCTGGCGCGCAGTGCCACCGGCCAGGAGATGACCGCCTATACCACCATGGTCACCGGCCCCCGGCGCGGCGACGACACGGACGGTCCGGAGGAATTCCACATCGTGCTGCTGGATCACGGGCGCACCAACATGATGTCCGGGCGCTTCCGGGAGATGCTGCGCTGCATTCGCTGCGGGGCCTGCATGAACCACTGCCCGGTGTACGCATCCATCGGCGGCCACGCCTACGGCTGGGTGTATCCGGGCCCCATGGGCTCGGTGCTGACGCCGATCTTCGTCGGTCTGGACAAGACCAAGGATCTGCCCAACGCGTGCACCCTGAACGGGCGCTGCCAGAGCGTCTGCCCTGTGCGTATTCCACTGCCGGACCTGCTTCGCGACCTCCGCGAAGCGCAGTTCGATCAACATCTCACCCCGGGCACGACCCGCTACGGTCTGTCGGTGTGGTCCTGGTTTGCGCGGCGACCGCGGGTCTACAACGCGCTCGCGCGCCTGGGGATTGGCCTGCTGGGACGGCTCGGACGGCGTCGTGGTCGCTTCCGGCGGCTTCCCCTGGCCAGCGCCTGGACCGCCGGACGCGACTTCCCCGCACCGCAACGCACCACCTTCCAGGCAGCCTGGCGGCAGAACCGCAACCGGAGACCGAATCATGAATGATGCCCGCAGCCGTATCCTGGGCAAGGTCCGCGCCGCCATGGGCCGAGACACCACGCCGACGCCTGCAGACGTCCGCGCCGCCCGGATCGGCGCCCTGGGCGACAGCGCGCCGCAGCGCCCCGTCTGGGACGAAAGCGATCTGGAGCGGTTCTGCAGGTGTATCGAGGATGCCGCGGGCACCTGGGTGTCCGTGCCAACTCTGGCCCAGGTCGGCCCCGCCGTCGCCGACTACCTGGTGGAGCGCAACGCTGGCGATACCGTTCACCGGGCCCCGGATCCCCGCCTGGACCAGGTGGCCTGGCCTGAGCACGTGGCGGTGGAACACGCCACCGACGGTCGCCAGGCACTGGCCGGGGTGAGCTGCGCCGAGGCCGGAGTCGCCGAGACGGGCTCACTGGCCCTGCTCTCGGGCCCGGACAACCCCGCCACCCTCGCCTTTCTTCCCGACTACCACATCGTGGTTCTCGGTGCGGCCGACGTGGTGCCCTGGTTCGAGGACGTCTGGCAGCGCATGCGGGAGCGAACGGGGTTTCCGCCACGGAGCTTCAACTTCATCACCGGCCCGTCCCGCACCGCCGACGTGGAACAGACCCTGCAGCTCGGTGCCCACGGCCCACGCAGCCTGCATGTGATCCTGGTCGAGAACATGCCTTAGGCTGACCATCGGGCAGCCTGCGGCCCTCGCCTCCCTATCCACAAAAAAACCCGCCCGGAGGGCGGGTTTGTTGCTTCAGGGATGCGTCCCCCCTAGCGTTCGCTGGGGTGACGGCCCTTGTTCAGGACCATGAAGCCGATGCAGAAGGCCACCCAGAGCAGGAACACCAGGTACCAGATGTTCATGCCGCCGAGCACAAGGGCCATGCCCACCAGACCGGCCCCCAGGACGTAGTACGTCATCGGGATCAGGGTCTTGCGGATCACATCCCCCTCGCGACCGATGAGGCCCACCGTGGCCGACGCGGCGACCACGTTGTGCACGGTGACCATGTTGCCGCCGGCGCCGCCCACGGCCTGCAGTGCCACCACCAGGGAAGCGCCCGCGGAACCGAGACCGATCTGCTCGGCAGTGGAGATCTGGAAGAAGGAGAACATCAGGTTACTGACCGTGTTGCTCCCGGCCAGGAAGGCCCCCAGACCACCGATCAGCGGCGCGAAGATGGGCCACAGGCCGCCTGCCAGGGTCGCCACACTCTGAGCGAGGACCTCCGGCATGCTGGCGATCTGCGCCGCCGCTCCCATGGCAACACCACCTTCCAGTGCCTCACGGATCTGGGTGACGTCGTCGTAGCCACCCGGTGCGGAATTGATGAACACCTGCACCATTGGCACGGCGAAGATCAGTGCCACACCCGCGGCAAGAATGGTGTTACCCGCAGTCTTCCAAGCATTCAGGTAACTGCCGTGATTCCACATCTGGTGGAGGAAGTAGGTAATCACCGACGTCACTAGCAGCACAAAGCCCGGCAGGTAAAGCGGCGTGGAGGAGGCGCTGATATCCGTCCCGAAGATGTTGCTCCAGGAGAACTCCACGGACTGCAGCGCGGCCACCACCGGATCGATGGTCCGGGTCAGCACCAACAGGATGGCCACAATCACGTAAGGCGCCCAGGCCTGGGCCTGCGTGAGCTGCTTGGCCCCTTCGGCCCGCTCGGGCTGGGTGTCATCCTGGAAGCGGCTGATCCACTCCGGCTCCCACTTGCTGCGCTCCTCGAACTGGAACGTGTCCTTGGGCACCAGGAACCCGGCACGGGCCGCCGGCACCACGATGGCCAGGCCGATCAGGCCGCCGATCAGGGACGGGAACGCCGGCCCGAGCAGCGCCGCCACGGCGTAGTAGGGAATCACGAACGCCAGGCCGGCGAACAGGGCAAAAGGCCAGGCGCGCAGACCGTCCATGAACGAGCGGTTCTTGCCGAAGAAGCGGGTCAGCATGCCCACCATGATCAGCGGCACCAGGAAGCCGACAATGGAGTGGATCATGGCCACCTGCATGCCGATCTGGTTGACGAACTCGGCGTGGGTCATGCCCGCCGCTTCGACCATGCGCTCCGTCACGCTCTGGCCGGCAAGGCCCTGGTCCACACCCACCAGGATCGGCGTCCCCACGGCCCCGAACGAAACCGGCGTCGACTGAATGATCATGGCCGAGACAACGGCAGCCATGGCCGGGAAACCCAGGGCCACAAGCAGCGGCGCCGCGATGGCGGCCGGGGTACCGAAACCGGAGGCGCCCTCGATCAGACAACCGAACAACCAGGCCACGATAATGGCCTGAACACGGCGGTCAGGTGAAATGTCAGCGAACCCACGTTGGATGGTCGATATGGCACCGCTCTCACGCAGCGTGTAGAGCAACAGGATGGCGCCGAAGACGATGAACAGTATGTTCAGTGCGACCACGACGCCGTTTACCGAAGCCGCGGCAACCACCGCGAACTCCGTCCCCCAGAACGCCAGGGCGATAACGACGGCAACCGCATAGGCCAGCGGCATGGCGTATTTCGCCGGCCAGCGCAGCACCACCAGGAACAGACCCACCGTTGCCAGCGGCAACAGGGCCAGGAAAGCCAGTAGACCCAGATTCATTCTTCTCCCCCCGTGGAACGATAACGGTCACTGATAAGGCGAGCGGTGTCGCCCACCCGCCCGTGAGTCACGACCCAAGATCGTGTCGTATATTTCCGGCTCCCTGCACGTTCGCTGTCCGTGTTCCACCCCGCACAGACCGGCGCACGGTGCGGCCTGCCCCGGAGATCTAGTGACCCTAGCCCATAGAACCGCCAAACCCTAGACGCAGCGCATCAATTCGCCGCCGTATCCGCCAGGGGTAGGCGGCAGGGGCGTGTGTGACGTAGGCTTGCCAGGGTGGCACCAATGCCGTGCCGCCAGCAGTCCGAAGCGGGGGTGCCCCGGCGAGTGTCCTGTGTAACGGCTACACGACATAAGCCGGGCGCTGAGAAATACCCTTTGAACCTGACCCGGCTCGCACCGGCGTAGGGAAGCTTTGATGACCTACCTCATCGAATGCGCTCTCGCTTCGTGTTTTTCATGTCGCTGCGGCGACCCGCCCGTGCTGAGGGGAAAACACGATGTCCTCGAAACGATTTGCCTTCGACGCCAGTCCGCGTCCGCTCGATCCGGAAATCACCCGTGCCTTTCCGGCTTCACGCAAGGTGTTCGTCACCGGCTCCCGTCCGGATCTTCGGGTGCCCATGCGCGAAGTCACCCAGGCCGAGACGGTGGGCGATGATGGTCGCGAGACCAATCCCCCCATCACCATTTACGACACCTCCGGCCCGTATACCGATCCCGACGCCACCCTGGATCTGGCGCGGGGCCTGCCCGCGGTGCGGGAGGCATGGATCAGCGAGCGCGGCGACACCGAGGAACTGTCCGGACCCAGCTCCGTCCACGCCCGGGAGCGGGCCAGCGACCCGGCCACCGCGGCGCTGCGCTTTGAGCATATCCGCACCCCACGGCGTGCCCGGTCCGGCACCAATGTCAGCCAGATGCACTATGCCCGTCGCGGCATGATCACTCCGGAAATGGAATTCATTGCCATTCGCGAGAACCAGCGGCGACAGGAGCTCACCGATAAGCGGCTGCTGCGCCGCCACCAGGGAGAAGCTTTCGGGGCGCAGATCCCCGAAACGATCACCCCCGAGTTCGTCCGCGACGAAGTGGCCAGTGGCCGCGCCATCATTCCCTGTAACATCAACCATCCGGAGCTGGAGCCGATGGTGATCGGCCGCAACTTCCTGGTGAAGATCAACTGCAACCTGGGCAACTCGGCGGTGACCTCCTCCATCGAGGAAGAAGTGGAGAAGATGGTCCGCGGGATCCGCTGGGGTGGGGACACGGTGATGGACCTCTCCACCGGCAAGCACATTCACGAGACCAGAGAATGGATCCTGCGCAACAGCCCGGTGCCCATTGGCACGGTGCCTATCTATCAGGCTCTGGAGAAAGTCGACGGCAAGGCGGAGGAACTGACCTGGGAGCTGTTCCGCGACACCCTCATCGAGCAGGCGGAACAGGGAGTCGACTACTTCACCATTCACGCCGGCGTCCGTCTGCAGTACGTGCCACTCACCGCCGACCGGGTCACGGGCATTGTCTCCCGTGGCGGCTCCATCATGGCCAAGTGGTGTCTGGCGCACCACCAGGAGAGTTTCCTCTACACCCACTTCGAGGACATCTGCGAAATCATGAAGGCCTACGACGTGGCCTTCTCCCTGGGTGACGGGCTGCGCCCCGGCTGTATCGCCGACGCCAACGACGCGGCCCAGTTCGCGGAACTGGAGACACTTGGGGAACTCACCCGGCTGGCGTGGGCCCACGATGTCCAGGTGATGATCGAGGGGCCGGGGCACGTGCCCATGCAGAAGATCAAGGAGAACATGGACAAGGAACTCGCCATCTGCGACGAGGCGCCCTTTTACACCCTGGGGCCTCTGACCACGGACATCGCCCCCGGCTATGATCACATCACCTCCGCCATCGGCGCCGCCCAGATCGGCTGGTACGGCACGGCCATGCTCTGTTACGTGACGCCCAAAGAACACCTGGGGCTGCCCAACAAGGAGGATGTCCGCGAGGGCATCATCGCGTACCGCATCGCGGCGCACGCCGCCGATCTTGCCAAGGGCCATCCGGCGGCCCAGGTGCGGGACAATGCCCTGTCCAAGGCGCGCTTCGAGTTCCGCTGGGAGGACCAGTTCAACCTGGGACTTGATCCGGAGCGGGCCCGGGAGTACCACGACGAGACCCTGCCCAAGGAGGGCCATAAACTCGCCCACTTCTGCTCCATGTGCGGGCCCAACTTCTGTTCCATGAAGATCACCCAGGAAGTCCGCGACTATGCTCGCGCCCACGGCCTCGACACACAGGAGGCACTGCAGCAGGGCTTGGCAGAGAAGGCGGCGGAATTCCGGGAGGCGGGAAACGACGTCTACCGTCCGGTTTAACCGTTCACGCGTGCCCGGCCGATCAGCGCAACAGCAGGCGGTGTTGCGCTGATCGGCGCGGAGGGCGGGACACGAACGTAACGATTCGCTATCCTGTCGCAGCAGCGGCGAACCGCGCGATAACAAGCTGAGGAGGAATACCCATGAGTAGCGAAGGGACGAGCAGCGTGCTCGATGAACCGGAGAAGTCCTGGAACGTCTGGCTGCAGACCAATGTACTGACCCTGGTAGTGGGCGTACTGGGAATCGGGCTGCTCGGCTACATCGGCTATCTGGTGACAACCAACGGCTACGAGGTGAGCGGCGGCATCATGCTGATCGCCTCCATCACCCTCGGCTGTCATATCGCCGAGTGGGGTCGCGCGTTATTCCTGCGCAGGCGTGGTCTGCTCTGATCTCCGTGTGACCCGGCGCCGCTGGATCAGCCAGACGAGCGCCGCCAGCGCCAGCGCAGGCAGGTAAAACCACTCCGCCGCCGGCCGCTGCGCCGGCACCAGCACAGTGGTGATCTGCCAGCCGGACTCCAGACCGGCACGATCTGCGGGGCTGCCATGGCGGACGTCGGTGACACGCACCTGCCCCGCCAGTGCCATCACACCAACGCCGGCATCACGCAGCCGGGACTCCATCTCCCGCTCCGCGTCTCCGAGCCGCAGCATGACGGTACGTTCCGCTTCCCGCCCCTGCATGTCCAGGCCTTCGGCGCGAAAGCGCAGGAATTCCCCCTCGCCCAGCGCCTCCACCGTCTCAGTAAATTCCTCGGGACCCAGATGCTCGTAGGGTGCGGCGACCCGATCCATCCAGAAATCCGGGCGAAACAGGGTAAAGGCCGCCAGCAGCAATACGGCCGACTCGACCAGGCGGCTGCGGGTCACGAACCACCCCTGGGTGCCGGCGGCGAACAGCAGCATGGCCGCTACTGCGGAGGCAACCACCAGGGCCAGCTCGCCGCCACCCTCCACGCCGATAAGCAGCAGTTGCGTATTGAAGATGAACAGGAACGGCAGTGCCAGAGTACGCAGATTGTAGACAATGGCCTGCACGCCGGTGCGAATGGGGTCACCCCGGGAGACGGCCGCTGCAGCGTACGACGCAAGGCCCACCGGTGGCGTCACATCCGCCATCAGACCGAAGTAGAACACGAACAGGTGCACCGCGATCAGCGGCACCACCAGGCCGGCCTGGGCGCCGAGCTCCACCACCACCGGTGCCATGAGGGTGGCGACAATGATGTAGTTGGCCGTGGTGGGCAGACCCAGCCCCAGGATCAGGCTGATCACGGCAGTCAGCGCAAGCAGCAGCATGAGATTGCCGCCGGAGAGGGTCTCCACCACCTCGGTCATGACCAGGCCAATGCCGGTCAGCCCCACCGTGCCCACGATGATCCCCGCCGTCGCCGTGGCAATGGCGATCCCCACCATGTTGCGTGCCCCGGTGGCCAGGGCCAGGAACAGATCACGGACGCTTTCCCGCAGCGCGCCGCCAAGGAACCGGTACTCACCGGCCATGAGTCGCATCAGCGGACGCTGCGTGAGCACGATGCCGATCAAGAAAGCCACCGCGTAAAAGGCGGACAAACCGGGCGACAGCCGTTCCACAACCAGGGCCCAGATCAGCACCACCACCGGTAACAGGAAATGCAATCCGCCCATCAGCGCCCACCACGGCGAACTGCTCATCTCCGGTGCCGCCGTTGCGTCCGGACCCGCGGAGCTGTCGGGGCTGCGCACAGCCACCGCCAGCAGCGCAACGTAGCTACCAAGGGTCAGGGCAGCAATCACCGGTGTCGACCAATCGCCCAGTACCGCCTGCAGCCAGACCAGACCGAAATAGACCACGCCGGCGAGGATGAACAAACCCGAAACGCTCAGCCCGGCGCGCAACAGCATGACCATGAGCGGCGACGGGTTGGAGCGTGGCTGCCCTTCCATGCCGTGTTTCAACGCTTCCAGGTGCACGATGTAGATCAAGGCAATGTAGGAGATCACCGCGGGCAGGAAGGCGTGGCGGATCACCTCGTGGTAGGGAATGCCCACGTACTCCGCCATCAGGAACGCCGCAGCGCCCATGACTGGAGGCATAATCTGCCCGTTCACCGAACTGGAGACTTCAATGGCGCCGGCCTTCTCGGCACTGAAGCCCACCCGGCGCATGAGCGGGATGGTAAAGGTGCCGGTGGTCACGGTGTTGGCGATGGACGACCCGGACACCAGACCGGTGAGGCCCGAGGCGATCACCGACGCTTTCGCCGGGCCGCCGCGCATGTGACCGAGAAATGCGAACGCGACGCGGATGAAGTAGCCCCCGGCGCCAGCCTGATTCAGCAATGCCCCGAACAGCACGAACAGGAAGACGAAGCTGGTGGACACACCCAGTGGAATGCCGAACACGCCCTCGCTGGAGAGCCACTGCTGCGACATGGTGCGGGCAAACGAGGCACCGCGGTGGGCGATGAGATCCGGCATCCAGGGGCCGGCAATGCCATAGACGAGGAACACCACCGCAATGATCACCAGTGGCGCGCCCATGCTCCGGCGCGCGGCCTCCAGCAGAAGCACCATGCCGGCACCCGCCACCACCAGATCCACGACCAGCGGACTGCCAGGGCGCATGGCCAGTTCGCCGTGGAAGATGTACAGATACACGGAGGTGCCCATGGCAAGGAGGCCGAGGACCCAGTCCATGGCGGGCACGCGCTCCGTGGCCGGGCGCGTCCATGTCATGGCGGCCAGCACCATCGCCACGGCCGCCATGACAACGAATGCAGGCCAGTCAGTCCGGCCAGCCAGCCAGTGGTTGCCGGCCCAGACGATAAGCAGCGCTGCTGCTGCCAGCCAGAGTAACGCCCAGACACGCCCCTGGTGGCGATACCCTCCGACATAAAAGACAAGGGCGCGAGCCGGGAACAGGGCGAAGGCCAGGAACAGGGCAAACCCCAGGTGGACCGACCGGGCGTGAGTGCTGCTGATGTCACCCCAGTCAAGCCAGGCCGGCAGGGGCGACGCAATCCACAGCTGGAACAGGGACCACGCAACCGCCACGCCATAGAGCAGCCAGGACTTTCCGACCCCGGCTGCCCGGGCACCGCCCTGTTCGATGGCTTCCGCCGCTGGAGGCGTCGCGCCCGCCTCCGGCATGGTCAGTCGAGGTACTCGCCGTAACCCGCTTCTTCGAGATAGGCGCGCGCAGCGTCATGCACGGGCGCGCTGCGGCCTTCCCGGAGCATCGTCGCCGGCTCCAGGATTTCCAGCGCCGGATGGAGCTCGCGGAAGGTATCGAGATTGTCGAACACCGCCGACATCACCGCCCGCACCAGGGTATCCGAGGCGTCCGCCGTGGTGACCAGCGTGGCGCCCACGCCGAAGGTCCGCACTGGCTCGTCGTGCCCCGGATACATCCCCCCCGGGATTTCCGTGGACAGGTAATAGGGCGTGTCGTCGACCAGCTGGTCGATGTCCTCATGGGTCACCGGCACCAGGCGGGCGTCACAGGTGCTGATGGGTTCCTGGATGGAGCCCGTGGGATGGCCCACCACGAACACGATGGCGTCGACTTCGTTGTCGCACAGGGCCTGGGCCTGCTCCCTGGACGGCAGTTCCGCGGTGCGGGCGAATTCGTCGTAGTCCCAGCCCAGAGCGTCCATAACCACGTTCATGGTGCCCCGTTGGCCCGAACCCGGATTGCCGATATTCACCCGCTTGCCGCGGAGATCAGCGAACGTCTCAACGTCCGCGTCCGGGCGCACCGCCACGGTGAACGCCTCCACCTGCAGCGAGAACAGCGAGCGCAGATCCTCGAAGGCACCAGCGTCGGCAAACCGGTCGCTGCCGTGGTAGGCATGGTACTGCCAGTCGGACTGAACGATGGCGACATCCAGCTCGCCGCCCCGCAGGGCATTAATGTTGAAAATGGAACCTTCGGTGCTCTCGGCAGAGCACCGCAGCCCATGGTCATCCTGGCCACGGTTCACCAGGCGGCAGAGGGCGCCGCCAACCGGGTAGTAGACGCCGGTGACCCCTGCAGTGCCGACGGTCATGAACCGCTGCTCGGCAGAGGCCGGCAGCGTCCAGCCCAGCAACACCAGTATCAGCACCGCTGCGCCCAGAAAGGCGCGCCCGGGAACAGTCGAGTTTTTCGCCAGCATGACAGCAGCTCCATCAACGCCACAGGGAGTGGGCTCCCAATGATACACGCTCAATACGCTACTCCCAGCACCGACACCCTTCCCGCGGCATGCCCGGCGCCGTATGATGCTGGCCGAAGCCACGGAGACCTGCCATGCGACACCACCAACTTGCCACCCTGTCCTGCGCTGGTGCGCTCTTCCTGGCCGGTTGCGGCGGCACACCGGACGCCCCTACAGTCACCGATGAACGCTCACTGGACGTTGACGTGGAATCCGCCACCGTGGTTTCCACTTCCCTGGGCGCCCAGGCGGTCTACTGGAGTGACGACCGGGTGGAGTTGGATGTGGACACCCCCTGGGAGGCACAACACCGGTTCGACCACCCCATCTTCGAGCGGGTGGCCGACGCCTGCGCGGACTCCCGGCCGGCGGACGCCTGGACCGTCAGCTCCGCCCGACTGATGGACAACGGCGAAACGGTCGCCACCCTGGTGGACCCGGACGACGACCCGGTAGTCTGGTCCGATCTCGCGGAAATGGCCCTGCCGGAGCAGACGCAGGGCTCCGAGCGCTTGGCGGTGACGCTGCATTTCAGTGGTGACGCCGCACCCGTCGAGGGCGATAGCCGCTGGCGCGTGCGCGCCGGCGGCGCCGGTGCCAGCCTGCACCGTGACCTGGAAGCCCGGGTCACCGGCATCAGCAGCGAGCCCGGCCGCGCCATGATCGACGGTGAGCTCACTGCCACGCGCTATCTGGACGTGGAGATCCGGAATACCGGCAACAACCGTTACACGCTGGACGCCCACCGCAGCGGCGCCGGCCTCGACAACGAGCTACTGAGCATGGCTTCCGACCAGGCGGGCACCATTGCCGCGGGCAGCCGCACGGTGGTACAGGTCCCCCTGCGCCTTCCCGGGGAAATCGAGGGACGCCTGCAGTCCGAAGCCAGTCTTGACCGCGTCCCGGTGGACGACATCCGCAGCTGGCAATGGCAGGATACTGGCACGCCATTGGCACAACACCGGGCGGATGCCGTGGAACGAATACAGGGTAGTGCCTACATTGTCGCCCGGGATCAGGACGGCCATGAACGCACCGGCTTTGTCGACGCCACCATCGTTGTGGATCGCCTCGACCGGATCCACGGCGTCAAGTGCGCGGTTGGCGGGGTGCAATGATCACGCTTGTGCTTCTGCTCGCCGGATCCATCGCTTTCGTGGCCCTGGGCTGGGCCATGTATGGCAGCAGCGGACGCCGCCGTCTCGGTCTGGCGACGTTGGCCGTGGCGCTGCTGGTCGCCCTGGTCTGGACCGGCATGGCGCTGGTGGAGCCGGGAGCCGCCTGAGCGAACCGCTCCCCGCGCCGCTCGCTGCCTTCCTGGAGGAAACATGCTGAATCTACTGCTCGGGGCCATTGCCGTATTCGCCCTCGCCGCGGCTGCCTATGTGCACCATGAGCTCCCAGGACGGGTTCCCAATATCAGGCATCTGCGTGTGGCGCGGATTGTTCTACTGAGTACGGGGATCGCGTTCGGCTGGGTGATGGCGCGGCTTTATGGCGTACTCACCGAACTCAACATCGTTCTGGTGTTCGTTACCAGCATCGGCATCGTCCATGTGCCGGCGGCCGCGATCCTGTTCGTCAAGTCCTGGAGCGTGGACGAACGCTGATTCGGTCGCGCCCTACGCCGCCCCCGGCTCGGACAGCAGGAAATGGCCGCGTGCCGTGGCGATGGTTGCATCGCGGTCGGACTGCCATGTCTCCACCGCCACATTGGCAATACGCTGCCCCTGCCGCCATACGCGGCAGCAGGCGTAGGTGTCTTCCGGCTTGCCCGGGCGCAGATAATCGATGGAGAAATCCACCACCCGGGGCAGCATGGAGGCCTCCATGCGCCAGAGCAGCTCGAAAATCGCCGCATGTTCCATGAAGGCACCCACGGCTCCGCCATGCAGCGCAGGCATGGCCGGATTGCCGATATTGTGCCGGCCGAACGCCAGGCGAAACAGCAGCTCGCCGCCGGCATCTTCATGGAAATCGATACCCAGCATGCGTGCGTAGGGAATCAGTTCCACCAGCTTGCGGTAATCGCGCTGCTCGCGGGCCGCCAGCACCATTGCGCGAAAGTCAGTCATTGGAGTCCTGCGGGAAGGCGTTCATGGATTTCTCAACAGGCTGCTCGTGCCGACGACTACGGGAAGACTGGAGTTGAGTTCCGTCACCGTGGCCTCGACAAAGGCCACGGTCCTGGTCAGGTGATGGCAGGCGGCGCGCACGCGCAGGCCCTCGCGACCCAGGGTTGGCGACAGATGGTCTACTCGCAGATCCAGCGGCACAACGCCTTCAGTCGAAGGCATCACCGTGAGCGCCGCGGCGCGGGTCGCCTTGTCCAGCAGCACTGTCAATGCACCGCCGTGAATCTGGCCCCGCCAGGGGTTGCCCACCAGGCCCTCATGCCAGGGCTGGTACAGCGTCACGCCGCGCTGGTCCAGGCGTTCCGCGAGCAGGCCAGGATGCAACGGATCGTCGAGAAGTGCATCCAGCCACGCGGGGAAAGCGTGAGCGCGGCGCACCACGCTGTCAGGCATCGTCATCGTCAGCGGCGGCCTCGCCATCGACGTCTGACTCGCTGCGGTCCAGGATGGCGGCCTCCAGGTCCGCCTGGAGTTCCAGAGGCGGCACTTCCACGCCTTCCAGTTCCGCATCCCACGCCACGCCGACACGTAGCTCGTCGCCGTCCATGCCCGGCAGCCACTCTTCCATGAAGAAGTCCAGAACCACCGGCTCCGGCACGAACTGCTCCCACTCTCCGGAAGCGCAGGCCCGGGCGCCCTCCTCCGAGGCCCAGAACGGCATGACCATCACCTGGTCATCATCGGCAGACGGTGCCAGAGCCCAACCCTCGTCGTCGCTCAGGCCCCAGACCATTCCTGCCTCGACGACCTCGTCGAGAAACGCTGCGTAGGCGGGATCCACACCCTCTGGTGTTGCATCCATCATCGCCGATTACCTCAACTCACCCGGGGTTGCGGCAGTCTACTAGTACTCTTTGCCGCTTTGCCAGGTTGGCTCCACGGCCGCCGGCCTCAGTTGATCCTGAACGCGCGCACCAGTTCCTGCAGTTCCGCGGACAGGCGCGCCAGTTCCTCGCTGGCCTTGCGGCTGCTTTCCACCGATTCGCTGCTCTCCTCGGCGACCTGGTTGATGGTATCCACGTTCCGATTGATTTCCTCGGAGGTGGAACTCTGCTCTTCTGCAGCGCTGGCAATCTGGGTGTTCATTTCATTGATTCGTCCCACAGCCCCGGCAATGCCCTGAAGGGCTTCGCCGGCACTCTGGGTTCGATCCACAACCGTCTGCGTCTGGCTGCGGCTCTCCTCAATGACCTTGACCGTATCGCCGGTGCCGGACTGCACCCGTTCGATCATGTCCTGAATCTCCTGGGTGGACTGCTGCGTCCGCTGCGCCAGGCTGCGCACCTCGTCCGCCACCACGGCGAAGCCACGACCCTGCTCCCCGGCCCGCGCGGCCTCGATGGCCGCGTTCAGTGCAAGCAGGTTGGTCTGCTCGGCGATACCTCGGATGACGTCCAGCACGGAGCCAATGGACTCGCTTTCCTCGTTGAGCCGGCCCACGGAGTCCGCCGCACGCTCCATCTCCGCGGCCAGGCGGTTTACCGCGGAGACGGTCTCTTCCACCACCGCCTGGCCTTCGTTGGCGCGGGCGTCGGCGTCCCGCGCGGCTTCCGCCGCCTCAGTGGCGTTGCGGGCCACTTCCTGGACGGTGGCGGTCATCTCGTTCATGGCCGTGGCCACGCTGTTGGTCTCGGACCGCTGCCGCTCCACGCCTGCGGACGTCTGCGCGGAAATCGTGGACATCTCCTCCGCGGAGGACGCGAGCTGACTCACGGCATCGCGCACCTGGCCGATCATGTTGCCCAGCTGCTGCTGGATCTGCTGGGCGCTGCGGGCGATCATGCCCAGCTCATCGTCAGTGCTCTTACGCACGGCCTGGGTGAAATCGCCCCGGGAGAGGCGATCCAGGTCCTCGCGCAGCTCGGCGGCCGGGCGCAGAAGCCCGCGCTGAAGAAGCAGCAGGAACCCGATGAAGGCCACAAGGACCGCAGCGGCCAGCAGCCCAAGGCTCAGCAACACTGCCTGGTTAGCCCGCTCCAGATTGCGGTCCGTCTCCGTGGCCGCGACGTCTACCATGGTGTCACGGGCTTCACGCAGCGAGGTCAGGCTCGTCTGCTCCACGCCTTCTGCCCACTCATAGCCGGCCAGCGGATCACCGAAGGTGTCCTCGAATATCTCCAGAGCCTCCTGATACTCCGGCAACATCGCGGCATGTTCCTCACGGAACGCCTCGAGCGGTTCGACCACCTGCGGGTGCTGAACCTCCTCGAGTAGCTCCTGGGTCATCTCCTGGATGTCGGTCTGATAGTCCTGGAACCGCTCCCAGTGTTCCTCGCGGCGGTGCCCCTGGTCGCCCCGCAGGAGCAGGGTCAGCCATTCCTCCTGTTGTGCCGCAAACTGAGCGCGAATCACCTGCAGTTGTCGCTCCTGCTGGGATTCCACCGTCGCCAGGCGCTGATACCCCTGAATACTGTCGAAGAGCTGATAGAACCCGAACAGCGTCGCGATCAGCACCAGGGCAGTACCGCCCCCTGTAATCAGCAACAGCTTGTTGCGGATACTGCCCATAATGAACCGGCCCATGGGAAACTCTCCTTCAGTGAATCAATCGTCCAGCAATGGCGGTTGCCGCCAACCCGCACGCTCGTATTGTCTTTTCGTGGCGTTGTTGAGAGGTATCGGCCCAACCGCCTGTGACTTGAGGCACAATAACGATTCGGTCCACGCCGCTCTGTCGGCTGTGTCGCAGAATCCGGGACATTGCCCATGCACTACCGCAGCACCAATCCGTTCGTCCACGTTCTTCTGGTCCTGGGAGGCCTGGCGATCCTGGGCGCGGCGCTGATTTTCGGTGCCGTGCTACTGGCCGTTCTTCTCGGCGTCGGGGCGATTCTGGCAGTGGTGTTATGGGTCCGTTTCTGGCTCATGCGGGGTCTGTCCCGCGCCAGGGCAGACCGCACCACTCCGACTCCGGGACAGGCCCGGAAGCGCCCGCACACAATCATCGAGGGTGAGTTCCGCGAGGTCAGACGGACCCGCGAAGACGAGCAGCGCCAGGATGGTTCAAAGGACTGACACTAGGGACCATCAGGTGCCAGCAATTCCGGAGCGTGGTCCCACACGGGGCGGGCGGAAACGGGCAGGGGTGCCAGATGGCCGGGTTCCAGGCCGGTTCCCGGTGCGTGGAAATCCGATCCGCACGACGCTGCCAGCCCGTGCCGCAAAGACAGACCCAGGGCATCGCGGACCTGCGTCGGTGTAGTCCGCCCCGTCACCACTTCAATGGCTTCACCACCGGCGCCGGCGAACGCTTCGCAAAGGCGCCGGAGCCAGGCGCCGGTCATGCCGTAGGCGTAGGGGTGAGCGAGCACCGCGCGGCCTCCGGCAACATGAACCCAGCGCACGGCGGTCTCCAGGCTCACCCATCCGGGGCGCACCCAGGCCCGCCCCTGGCGACCGAGATAACGCTTGAACGCCTGCTGACGGTCCCTGACAGCGCCCTGCGCGACCAGCCATTCGGCGAAGTGGCTTCGTCCCGGTGCATCTGCGCCGCGCTGATCGATCACTGCCTCGGCGCCAGCAACGCCGTTCCGCGCCAGCCGTGTCACGATGGTCTCGGCCCGTTCCCAGCGCTGGGCCTGCTGATACGCCAACCCCTGTTCCAGCACCGGATGTCCCCGGAGACCCAGGCCCACCAGGTGGATCTCCCGCCCCTGCCACAAGGTGGAGACCTCGACCCCCGGAATCACGCGCAGGCCTGTCTGCTGCGCGGCCTCCTGCGCCGCCGCGACCCCGGCCGTGGTATCGTGATCCGTCACCGCCAGGTGAGTCACGCCCCGAACTGCGGCCCTTTCCACCAGCTCCTGCGGCGACAGGGCGCCGTCCGAGGCGGTGGTATGGGCATGGAGGTCGACGCAGAGGTTGGCAACGGGCGCTTGCGGGATTTGCATCTGACCGATGGTCCCGCGATCCTTGCCTCGACGCAACGCTATCGCCGGATGAATGAATGGCCAGTGGAGACGCCACGCCAGGCTCCTTTGACCCACCGCTGATCACCTGGGACGGCGAGCGGCAGATCCTCGCGTACACGGGCGACTGGAGCTGGCAAGGCTTCTCACAGCGGGTTCCTGCACTCCCCCGCACGGAGACGGGCGCCGTGACCGTCGACACCAGCGCCATGCAGCGCCTGGACACCGCGGGTGCGGTGACCCTGCGTCGCCACCTGGAAAGCCTGGAATCCCGGGGACACGCCGTGGACCGCGCCCGTATCCAGCCCGCCCACCGGGAACTCCTGGACATGGTCACCGAACACCGGCTGCCGCCGTCACCGACCGCACCCCGTCCCGGTATAGTCTACCGGATCGGGGAAGCCTCGGTGGACGGTGTTCGCCGGCTGGCGGCTTTCTTCGCCTTTGTCGGCGAGGTGAGCGCAGACAGTGTGCCGCGGCTGCTGCATCCCCACACGCTGCGCTGGCGCCAGGTCGTTGGCGAGATGGACAATGCGGGGGTCCGCGCCCTGCCGATTCTGGGATTGCTGGTGTTCCTCACCGGCGTGGTCATCGCCTTCCAGGGTGGCCAACCGCTGCAGCAGTATGGGGCCACCATCTTTCTGGTGGACCTGCTTACGCTGACCATGCTCCGCGAAATGGCACCACTGATGACGGCCATCATTGTCGCCGGCCGCACCGGCTCCGCTTTTACCGCACAGATCGGGACCATGCGGATCACCGAGGAGGTGGACGCCCTGCGCGTCATCGGCGTTACCCCCTACGAGATGCTGGTCTTGCCCAAGATCCTGGCGCTGGTGATCGTCATGCCGCTGCTGACCATCTTTGCTGACATTTTCGGCATGCTGGGTGGCATGACGGTGGCCACCGCGTATTTCGACATCGGCGTGCGCGAGTTTATCCAGCGTGTACCGGAAGCCGTGGCAGCCAGCAGTTTCTGGGTGGGCATCATCAAGGCACCGGTGTTCGCAGTCATCATCGCCCTGGTAGCCTGTTACCACGGCTTTCATGTGCAGAACAGCACCGAGAGCGTGGGGCGGGCAACCACGCAGAGCGTCGTCCAGGGGATTTTCCTGGTCATCGTGGCCGATGCGGCCTTCTCCGTGGTTTTCAGCCAGCTGAACTTATGACCTCCTCAGCCGCGACAGCCAATGCCGACATCACCACGGAGCAGATCATCCGGGTGGAGGGTCTGTGCACGCGGTTCGGCGATACCACCATCCATCAGGACCTGGATCTCAACGTTCGCCGCGGCGAGATTCTTGGACTGGTCGGAGGCAGTGGCACCGGCAAGACGGTTCTGCTGCGGGAGATCATGCTGCTGCATGCGCCGCAGGCCGGTCGCATCCGGGTGCTGAACACGGATGCGACCGCAGTCGATCGCCGGCAGTTGCGTCAGCTTCGACGCCGCATGGGGGTCCTGTTCCAGCACGGGGCGCTGTTCACCGGGCTGACCGTGCGCGAGAACATCACCATGGTGATCCGGGAACACGCCCGGCTCGACAGGGAACTCTGCCAGGAGCTTGCCGGCTTGAAGATTGCTCTCGCCGGCCTGCCCGCGAGCGCCGCCGACAAGTATCCGGATACACTCAGTGGTGGCATGGTCAAACGCGCAGCCCTGGCCAGAGCCCTGGCGCTGGACCCGGAACTGCTGTTCCTGGACGAACCCACCTCGGGGCTCGACCCTGTGGGTGCGGCGGATTTCGACGATCTGATCGTGGAATTGCGGGATCTTCTGGGCCTGACCGTGGTCATGATCACCCACGATCCGGAATCCCTGCGCCAGGCTACGGACCGGGTGGCGTTTCTCGCAAACCGGCGCGTCTGGGCACTGGCACCCATGGAGGAACTGCTGGCCAGCGAGGACCCTGTCATTCGTGCCTATTTCCAGGGCGCCCGTGCCCGCCCGGCGTCAGCCCCGGGGAACGCCGCCCGGATCAAGGGAGAGTAGCAAAGCATCATGTTCAGTCGTGTGAACTACACCGTTGTCGGCCTGTTCGTGGTCATCCTGGGCATCGCCCTGTTGGCGGCGGGGCTGTGGTTCAGCGCCGATGTGGGGCGCGAGGACGGCAAGCAGTACCTGGTGTTCCCCCAGGAGCCCCTGACCGGCCTGAGCCGGAATTCGGCGGTGAAATACCAGGGTCTCGATGTAGGTCGGGTGCGGGACATGGGCCTTGACGATCAGGGACGGGTGCGGGTGGTGCTCACCGTGCAGGAAAACGTCCCCGTCTACGCGGATACCCGCGTCCGGCTCGCCAGCCAGGGGCTCACCGGCCTGGGGCATCTGGAACTGGTCCCCGGCAGTGCCGAGGCCGGACCGCCATCCCGTGAGGACCATGAACATCCTGTACTGCGGCCGGCACCCTCCCTGCGCACGCGTCTGGAACGCGCCGCCGAGGATGGCATGGCCAGCATCGACCGCATGGCGGATCGCATGGAACGTCTGCTCAGCGAGGACAACGTGCGCACCATCGCGGCAACGGTGAGCCACCTGGAGCGGCTCAGCGGCACGCTGGCGGACGACGCGGACGAACTGAGCCGAACGCTGGAAGCAACGGAAATGCTGATTCGGGATATCCGCGACGTGGTCCAGGGCACGCCGGAGACGTTTGCGCGCATGGAGCAAAGCATGGACCGCTTCGACGCCACCCTGGGGAACTTCGACACCGCCGCCGCCAGCGTCGAAGAACTGGCCGACTCCTTGCGCAACACGGGTGAGCGCGGTGGCCACACGCTGGACCGCATCAATCGCGAGACACTTCCGGAGCTCAACCGCCTGCTGCTGGACGTGCGCGGACTGACGCACACCCTGGACCGGTTCGGACAGGATCTCTCCGACCACCCCAACCAGCTGCTCTTTGGCCCGCCCCGGCGTGTGCCGGGCCCCGGCGAGCGGGACTGAGACCACTGAACGGAGACCCGTGGTGCGACACCTGACCAAGACCCTGCTGCTTGCCAGCGCCCTGCTGGCCGCCTGTACGCCTTTCCAGCCACCCCGGGAAGATGCCCGCAGCACCTGGGAGCTGAATCCGGAGCTCCCCAGCGGCATGTTCGCCAGCAGCGATACCACCCTGAATGTGGCCCGCCCCACGGCGATTTCCGCCCTGGCCACCAACGACATGGCCTACCGGGAGTCCGCCTACCAGCGCCGCTATTACGCCCGCAATCAATGGATCGACGCGCCGGCACGCCTGCTGCACCCACTGTTCATCGACGCGGTGGAAAGCGCCGGGCTGTTTGCCACCGTGGTCGGCTCCGGCGGCTCCGCGCCGGCAGATTACCGCCTGGAGAGCGAACTACTGGAGTTCGAACACGACTACACCCGGCGTGACGCCGGCGTGGCGCGGGTCGTGCTTCGCGCCAGGCTGGTGGAAGCCGGCAGCGGGCAGGTGTTGTCCACACAGCGTTTCCGCGCGGAGGTGGACAGCCGCGAAGCCGGGCCGGCCCCGGGCGTCGCCGCGACCAACCGGGCCGTCGGCGACCTGCTGCACGACATGGTGCGCTGGTTGAACGCGGAAATCGGCGAGAGCATCAGCTCGTGACGACGCTGCGGATGGCCTCCAGGAAGTCATCACCGTAGCGCTGCAGCTTGTGTTCGCCGACGCCATTGATGGCCGCCAGCGCCTCGTGGGTCTCCGGTCGCGCAGCGACCATGTCCATGAGTGTGCTGTCGTGAAAGATCATGTACGGGGGCAGGCCCTGCTCCGCCGCAAGCCTCCGCCGACATTCCCGCAGCGCCTCCCACAGGGCATGGCTGGCGCCATCCATCAACCCTTCGCCGGGCTGGCGCTGGCGTCGCCCGGTGCGGGCCGGCTTGCGGTCACGACGCAGGGTCAGTGACTGTTCGCCCCGCAGTACCGGCCGACAAGCCTCAGTCAGGCGAAGGCTGCCATAGCCCTCCGCGTCCACGGTGAGCAGGCCGCGCGCCACCAGCTGGCGGAAGATCGCCCGCCATTCTCCGGTCCCCATGTCGTCGCCGATTCCCCAGGTGCTGAGGTGATGGTGCCCAAGTTCGCGGATGCGCTCACTGTCGGTGCCCTGGAGCACGCTCACCAGATGGCTTACCCCGAACCGCTGACCAGTCCGCCAGACACAGGACAGCGCCTTGCGGGCCGCCTCGGTGGCATCCCAGCTCTCCGGCGGCTCCAGGCAGGTATCACAGTTGCCGCAGGCCGGGTGATCCTGCTCCCCGAAGTGTGCCAGCAGAATCTGCCGACGGCAGTTGAGCTGCTCGCAGAAGGCCAGCATGTCCTCCAGCTTCTGCCGCTCCACCCGCTGGCGCTCCGGGTCCGCGCCGGAACCCTCGATCATCTGCCTGAGGGTGATCACGTCCTGCAATCCGTAGACCATCCAGGCATCCGCCGGCAGTCCATCACGGCCGGCACGGCCGGTTTCCTGGTAATAGGCCTCCAGGCTGCGGGGCAAGTCCATGTGGGCAACAAAGCGCACGTCGGGTTTGTCGATGCCCATGCCGAAGGCGATGGTGGCCACCACGATGACGCCGTCGCCGCCCACGAACCGTTCCTGGTTGCGGCGGCGCTCCTCCGCCGACAGCCCGGCATGGTACGGCAGTGCCTGCCAGCCCTGATCCCGCAGCCATGCAGCCATGTCATCGACCTTCCGCCGTGACAGACAATAGACAATACCCGCGTTACCGCCCTGCTCCCGTTCCAGGAAATTCTTCAGTTGCTGCTTGGCATTGCGTTTCTCCGCAACCCGGTAGCGGATGTTCGGGCGATCGAAGCTGGAGATGAAACGCTCCGCCCGCGGCATGTCCAATCGCTCCAGGATCTCCTCCCGGGTGCGTGGATCAGCGGTGGCGGTGAGCGCCAGACGCGGCACCTCCGGCCAGTCCCGGCCCAGCACCGCCAGCTGCAGATACTCCGGGCGGAAATCGTGCCCCCATTGGGAGACACAGTGCGCCTCGTCTATGGCAAACAACGCCGGGCGGACCCGCTGCAGCAGATCCCGCATCCGCGGCGTAAGCAGCCGCTCCGGGGCTACATAGAGAAGATCCAGCTCCCCCTCCACCAGCGCTTGCTCGATGGCCCTGGCTTCACCCGCTTCCAGGCCGGAGTGCAGGCACGCCGCATTAACGCCGCTTTGCACCAGGGCGGCCACCTGGTCGTTCATCAGCGCAATCAAGGGCGATACGATGATCCCGGTCCCCGGCCGCGCAATGGCGGGAATCTGGTAGCACAGCGACTTGCCGCCGCCGGTGGGCATGAGCACCAGGGCGTCGCCGCCACCCATGACCTGCTCGACAACCTGTCTCTGGAGCGGCCGGAAATGCTCGAAACCGAATACGCTATGGAGAATCTGCCCGGGATCCCTGTGCATTTCCCTTGCAGGGTCTGGCGTGTTAATCATCTTCTTCTCGAAAACCTGCATTCGCCATCGGTGGTCGTGCGGGGGATGATAGCCGCACAGGGAACGGGAGAACAGGAATGGCGTACACGAGTATCGCAGCCCTTGCACTCGGGGCGCTGGGCGTTGCCGGCGTCGTACTGGGGCTGGTGCGACTGTGCCGCCTGCGGTTCGCCAACGGCTGCGGACACTGCCTGCTGGGTGCCGCACTGGTGGGCAGTGGCGCGCTGGTGGGCACCGTCGGCGCCAATCTCTACACCTATGACCGCCTGACCCAGGAGCGGGATGTCCTGCAAATCCGCTTCGTCCAGGAGGACGACCAGCGCTACATCGCGATTGTCCAGTACGCGGACAGCCCGGTGGTCGAGCGTTTCCCCGTACTCGGCGACGAGTGGCAGGTAGACGCGCGCATGCTCAAGTGGAAGGGTCCGGCCACCCTTGTCGGCATGGACAGTCGCTACCGGCTGGAGCGGCTCAGCGGCCGCTACCGCGACATCGACCAGGAGCGCGATGCGCCGCGCAGCGTCCACTCCCTGGGGGGCGACCGCGGCCTGGATATCTGGGGGCTGCTGCGGGACCGCGATCAGTATGTACCCTGGGTGGACGCCGTCTACGGCAGCGCCACCTACCTGCCCATGGAGGATGGCGCCCGCTATCGCGTGCGCGTCAGCCAGACCGGTTTGCTGGCCCGCCCGGCGGACGAAGACGCACCAGTCGTCCCGTCGAGCTGGGAGTAGGACCACAGAGCCAACAGGCAGCCTGGGACTCAGAGCCGGGCCGCGAGTCGGGTTCCCTCGTCGATGGCGCGCTTGGCATCGAGTTCCGCGGCCACGTTGCTGCCGCCAATCAGGTGCACCGGCCGCCCGCTCCCGGACAGTGGTGCCTCCAGTTCGCGCAGGGATTCCTGCCCGGTGCAGACCACTACGTGATCCACGTCCAGGAGTCGCGCTTCCCCGTCGATGGTGACATGCAGACCGTCATCATCGATCCGCTCGTAGCTGACACCGGCGAGCATGTGAACGCCCTTGGCGCGCAGGCTGCCGCGATGGATCCAGCCGGTGGTCTTGCCCAGCCGCCGGCCCGGTTTCTCCGTCTTGCGCTGGAGCAGGTACACCTCCCGTGGCGATGGCGCCGGCTGCGGCTGCACCCCCTCGACACCGCCCCGCGCCTGCGCGCTGACATCAACGCCCCACTCGCGAAAAAACGCGTCCGGCTCTTCGCTGGCGCGGCTGTCGCCGTGGGTGAGGTACTCGCTTACATCGAACCCGATGCCGCCGGCCCCCATGACCGCCACCCGCGCACCTACTTCGCGCTGGCGTAACAGTACATCCGCATACGACAGGACCTTGGGATGATCGATGCCCAGCAGTTCCGGGATGCGCGGTGTCACCCCCGTTGCCAGCACGATCTCCTCGAAATCCTCCTGAAGCAGTTCCTCCGCCGTAACACGGCGGCCGAGACGAAGATCCACCCCGGTGGTGCCGATACGAGTACGGAAATACCGCAGGGTCTCGTTGAACTCCTCCTTGCCGGGGATCCGGCGGGCCATGTTGAACTGGCCGCCGATACTCTCGGCGGCGTCGAACAGGCTGACCTCATGGCCGCGCTCCGCCAGCACCGTGGCGCAGGACAGCCCCGCCGGTCCGGCACCGACAACCGCGACCCGCTTCGGAACCCGCGTGGGAATGTAGTTCAGCTCCGTCTCGCGACAGGCGCGGGGATTGACCAGACAGCTGGCGCGCTTGCGCTCAAACACGTGGTCCAGGCAAGCCTGGTTGCAGGCGATGCAGGTATTGATCTCGTCGCTGCGCCCCTCGGCGGCCTTCTCTACCCAGTCGGGATCCGCCAGGAACGGCCGCGCCATGGAGATCATGTCCGCCTCGCCCCGGGCGAGAATCGTCTCGGCCTCGTCGGGCATGTTGATGCGGTTGACGGTCACCAGAGGGATCGACAGATGCTCCTTCATGCGTGCGGTCACCCCGCTAAAGGCGCCGCGGGGCACACTGGTCTGGATGGTGGGCACCCGGGCCTCGTGCCAGCCAATGCCGGTATTGATCAGCGTCGCGCCCGCGGCCTCGATGCCCTGACCGAGCTGGACCACCTCCTCCCAGGTGCTGCCACCCTCCACCAGATCCAGCATGGACAGGCGAAAGATGATGATGAAGTCGTGCCCCACCGCTTCCCGTACCCGGCGCACGATCTCCAGCGGAAAGCGGGCACGGTTGTCGAAGCTGCCGCCCCACTCGTCGGTACGGTGATTGGTGCGCGGGGCCACGAACTGATTGATCAGGTAGCCCTCGGAGCCCATGATCTCGACACCGTCATAACCGGCCTCCCGGGCCAGCCGCGCGCAGCGGGTGAAGGCGCGGATCTGGCGTTCGATGCCGGCCCGGCTCAGGGCCTTCGGCGTGAACGGGTTAATGGGTGCCTTGATGGCGGAAGGGGCAACGCTCAGGGGGTGATAACCGTACCGTCCGGCGTGCAGGATCTGCATGCACACTTTGCCGCCCTCGTCGTGCACCGCCTGGGTCACCAGCCGGTGCCGGCCCACTTCCATGCGGCTGGTCATTTTGGACGAGAACGGCGCCAGCCAGCCACGGAGGTTGGGTGCGATACCGCCGGTCACGATCAGCCCGGCCTGACCACGGGCGCGCTCGGCAAAGTACACCGCCAGTTTCTCGTAGTCCCGCCGCCGGTCCTCGAGCCCTGTATGCATGGACCCCATCAACACTCGATTGCTGAGTCGCGTAAAACCCAGGTCCAGCGGCTGCATCAGGTGGGGATAGTATTGGCTCATGGGCGCCCCTGCCGGAAAAGCCACTACCATAACCATTCGGTACCGTATTGAACAGTGACCCCGTGCCGGGCCGGGAGCGGACTGGTACACTCCGCTCCCATGCTCAACCTGGTCAATCTCACCCTGCGTCGCGGCCGCGAGGCCCTGATCGAAGACGGCAACGCCATCATCCGCACCGGCGAGCGCGTCGGCCTGGTGGGTGCCAACGGCACCGGCAAATCCAGCCTGTTTGCGCTGATCCGTGGCGAGCTGCAACCGGATGCCGGCGAATGCTCCATGCCCCCCGACCTGGTCATGGCCCACGTTGCCCAGGAACTCGAGGCCACGGACCGCCCTGCGGTGGAATTCGTCATGGATGGCGACGCCGAGTTGCGGGAGATAGAAACCGCCCTTGCCAGGGCCGAAGAGGACGGCGACGGCGAACGCATGGGGGCGCTACACAGCCGCATCGATGCCATTGATGGCTACAGCGCACGCGCCCGGGCCGGTGCGCTGATGCACGGACTGGGCTTCGGCCCGGAACAGGAAAACACACCCGTGGCGGCGTTTTCCGGGGGCTGGCGCATGCGGCTGAATCTGGCCCAGGCGCTGATGTGCCGCTCGGACCTGCTGCTGCTGGACGAGCCCACCAACCACCTGGATCTGGACGCGGTGCTATGGCTGCAGGACTGGCTGCGCGGCTACGGCGGCACCCTGCTGCTTATTGCCCATGACCGCGACTTCCTGGACGCGGTTACCGGGCGCATTCTGCACCTGGAACAGCGCACCATGAACAGCTACACCGGCAACTACTCCGATTTCGAGCGCCAGCGCGCCGTCCGCCTGGCCCAGCAGCAGGCCGCCTACGAAAAGCAGCAGGAGGAGATCGCTCGCATCCAGCGATTCATCGATCGCTTCCGCGCTCAGGCCACCAAGGCGCGCCAGGCGCAGAGTCGGGTCAAGGCCCTGGAGCGCATGGAGGAGCTGGGACCGGCCCATGTGGATTCCCCGTTCAACTTCTCGTTCCGGTCACCCCAGCACCTGCCGCGGCCATTGATGGTGGTGGAACACGCCGCCACCGGCTACGACCAGACACCGGTGGTCGACAACATCAACCTGTCCCTGTCCCCCGGTGATCGCGTTGGCATCCTCGGGCCCAATGGCGCCGGCAAGTCCACACTGGTGCGCCTGCTCGCCGGTGACCAGCCACTGCTCAGGGGCGAGCGTAAACCGGCGCAGCAACTCAAGCTCGGCTACTTCGCCCAGCACCAACTGGAACAGCTCGACCTGGGTGCCTCGCCGGTGGTCCATCTGCAAAGGCTCGACCCGGCCGCCCGGGAACTGGACCTGCGCAAGTTCCTCGGTGGCTTCGGCATTCAGGGGGACATGGCGCTGGCACCGGTGGCCCCCTTCTCGGGTGGCGAGAAGGCGCGACTGGTGCTCGCCATGCTGGTCTACCAGCGCCCGAACGTACTGCTGCTGGACGAACCCACCAACCACCTGGATCTGGACATGCGCCATGCCCTGACCCTGGCGCTGCAGGAGTTTACCGGTGCGCTGGTGGTGATCGCCCACGACCGGCACCTGCTGCGCAGCACCACCGACCGCCTCGTGCTGGTGGCCGACGGCTCGGTGGACAGCTTCGACGGTGACCTGGACGACTACGCCAGCTGGCTGGCGCAGCGCCGCTCTGCCGCGGACAAACCCGCGCCGTCCCGCGGCGCCAGCACCAGCCCCGCGACGGGGCGCCGCGAACAACGGAAACAGAAGGCGCAGCAGCGCAAGGAGCTCCAGCCACTGCGGCGGGAGGTACAGCGGCTGGAGAAGGCCGTCGACAAACTCACCGCCGAATTGCAGGCCATCGAGACAACCCTGGCTGATCCCGGGCTGTACGAGACCGACGCCAGCGAGGAACTCCAGCGGGTGCTGCAACAGCAGGGGGAGCTGCGCGGTCGCATGCAGGACGCCGAGAGCGAGTGGATGGAAGCGCTGGAACGTCTGGAGAACGCGGAGAACGACCCGGCATGAGCAACGAGGAGAGCGACCGTCTCGCGGATCTGGAAATCCGCCTGATGCACCAGGAGGACACCATCGACGCCCTGACAGAGTCGCTGGTGCGTCAACAGCGCATCATGGACCAGCTCCACGAGCACATCGAACAGCTCCGCCGGCGACTGCAGGGCCTGGAGGAACCGAACACAGAGGGTGACGGCGGCGAGTCAACGGACCCACCGCCACCCCACTACTGATCCCCCGTGCCCGGGAGATCCACCGGGAGACTGCCGGCACGTACGAGGCCGGACTCCATGAGCATGACCGCCTGCACGTCCACGCCCACCTCTCGGGGCTGCACCACCCGCCGCACTCGGGCCGTCTCCCGCTGCGCCGCCAGGTCAATGATACGGCGCTCTTCCACCATCTGCCCGTCCGGGGACCGTACCAGCAGCACCCGCGGGGAGAGCCGGTTCGCAGGCTCGGCGGAGATCACCAGCCCCAGAGCCCCGCTGTCCAGTTCCACCAGGCTCCCCACGGGATAGATGCCCACGCAGCGAATAAACCCTTCCATGAGCTCCTCACCGAATTCCTCCGGCGCCTCCCTGTGGAGAATCCCCAGCGCTTTCTCCGCCGGCAGCCCGTCCTTGTAGGGGCGATCGCTGGTCAGAGCATCGTAGGCATCGGCGATGCCCACCGCGAGCACGGGCTCGGGTATGTCCCGCGCCGCCAGCCCGTCCGGATAGCCGTGGCCGCCGACCCGCTCATGATGGGAGCGCACGATGCGAAGCGTCAGATCCGGGAGAGTGCCTGTCGCCGACAGCATGTCGTAGCCATCCACCGTATGGCGTTTCATGACCGCGAACTCCTCATCGGTCAGGCGCCCCGGCTTGTTGAGGATTTCCTTGGGCACGCGCGCCTTGCCCACGTCATGCAGCAGCGCGCCCAGACCGATACGCTCCAGTTCCTCCCGCTCATACCCCAGATGGCGGCAGTAGGCGAGCGTCAGTACGCAGACGTTGAGGCAGTGCAGGGAGGTGTACTCGTCCCGGTTCCTGAGATTGGTGATCCAGAGGCTGGCATCGGCATCCCGGGTGATGTTGTCCACCATCTCGGCGACCACGGCCCGGGCCTCTGCGGTGTCAACACTATGCCCCAGGCGGATGTCCTGGAACAGGCGCTTGATCAAACGATGTCCCCGTCCCCGCGTCCTGGCCGCGGCCTGCACCGCCTCCCGGAACACCGGTTTGCTGGTCCGCTTGGCGTCGGCGCGACGCGGGGCGGCACCGTTGGCCGGCACCTGAACCCGCGAGCGCTCGGCGTCTACCACGACCTCCCGACAGAGGGAACGCAGGGTCTGCAGGTCCTCGTCACGTTCAACGGTGAAGCCCTGAAACACGAAGGGTGTCTCCACCCACGGCCGATCCAGACGGAAGACATACATACCCAGACGCAGCGCATCGGTTGTTATGCGTTGTTCCGTCATTGGTCCCCTGCCCCGCGCGGCAAGCGCCCGGCCCGGAGAAGCCTGGCGTGTGTTAGTGTTCCGTCCCCGTCAACCCGCACTTCCGGAGGTAATGTGCTGCTCCAGCTACAGGATATCACTCTGGCGTTCAGTGGTCCCCCGGTGCTGGACCGGGTCAACCTGGAAGTCCAGACCGGCGAGCGCATCTGCCTGCTGGGCCGCAACGGCACCGGCAAATCCACGTTGATGAAGGTCATCGAGGGCACCCAGGAGGCGGACAGTGGCCGGGTACTGAACCGTGACGGCCTGCGGGTGGCGCGGATGGAGCAGGATGTGCCCGGGCTGGGCGACCGGACCGTGCGCGAGGTGGTTGCCGAGGGGCTGGGTCCCGTGGGCGTGGACCTGCAGCGCTGGGAGACCCTGAGCGGGCGCCTGGGCGCCGGCGACGACGCCGCGGCGGCGGAGTTCGACGCCGTGCAGCACCGTATCGAGCAGGCCGGGGGCTGGCAGCTGGCATCGAATATCGACGCCGTGCTCAGCCGCCTGGAGCTGGACGGCAACCTCCCGTTCGACGAACTCTCCGGCGGTCGCCGTCGCCGGGTGCTGCTGGCCCGGGCGCTGGTGGATGAACCGGACCTGCTGCTGCTGGACGAGCCCACCAACCACCTGGACATCGACTCCGTCGACCGCCTGGAGCGTCTGCTGCTCGGCTACCGCGGCACGGTGCTGTTCATCACCCACGACCGTGCCTTCCTGCGGCGCCTGGCCACCCGCATCATCGAGCTGGATCGCGGACAGCTCACAAGCTGGCCCGGCAACTATGACAAGTACCTGGAGCGACGGGAGGCCGCGCTGGAGGCCGAGGAACAGCAACAGGAACGCTTCGACCGCAAGCTGGCCAAGGAAGAGGCGTGGATCCGCCAAGGCATCAAGGCGCGGCGTACCCGCAACCAGGGGCGCGTCCGCGCTCTCAAGGCCATGCGCGAGGAGCGCCGCGAGCGCCGCCAGCGGGCAGGCAACGCCCGCATGGAGGCACAGACCGCCGAGCGCTCCGGCAAGCTGGTCATCGAGGCCGACGCCATCAGCGGCGGGTACGAAGGCGAGACGCTGTTCTCCGGCTTCTCCACCACCATCCAGCGCGGCGACAAGGTGGGCCTGATCGGTCCCAACGGCTGCGGCAAGACCACGCTGCTGCGCGTCCTGCTCGGCCAGATGGAACCGACGGCGGGCCGCATCCGACGCGGCACGAATCTGGAAGTGGCCTGGTTCGATCAGCTCCGGGAATCCCTGGACCCCCATGCCACGGTCCGTGACACCGTCGGCGGCGGTCGCGACGCGGTGCGGATTAACGGCCAGGAGCGCCATGTGGTGAGTTACCTGCAGGACTTCCTGTTCGAACCCTCACGCACCCGTGTGCCGGTGTCCTCCCTGTCCGGGGGCGAACGCAGCCGGCTGTTGCTGGCGCGGCTGTTCACCCGGCCCGCCAACGTGCTGGTCCTGGACGAGCCCACCAACGATCTGGATCTGGAAACGCTGGACCTGCTGGAACAGCAACTGGTGAACTTCGACGGCACCCTGCTGCTGGTCAGCCACGACCGGGAATTCCTGGACAACGTGGTCACCGGCTGCATCGCCTTCGACCCCGACGGCGGGGTCCGCGACTACGTCGGCGGCTACAACGACTGGCTACGCCAGCGCCCGGAACCGCCGCGAGATGCGCCCGGCCCGGGCGCGGCGGCACCCGCGCCGACACCGGATGCCACGCCCGAGCCACCGAGAAGCGCGAGAAAACTCAGCTACAAGGACAAACGCGAACTCGAGGAGCTGCCCGAGCGAATCGAGGCGCTGGAGGCGGAGCACACGGCACTCTCGCAACGAATGGCCGATCCGGACTTTCACCGCAGTGACGCGGACACGGTGGCGGAGGCCGGGCGACGCCTGCAGGAGCTGGACAACGCCCTGGAACAGGCCTACGCCCGCTGGGAGCAGCTCGAGGGCTGAGCGGTTTTCCGGCTGGGCCTGACAGTTATTGGCTGCCAGTCAAAGGCTGGGTATCAGCGCGCCCAGCAACTGCTTGACCCGATCCATGCCATCCTCCAGGTGTCTTTCGATATCCGCCATGGAGATGGGCTCCGGTTGCAGCCCGGCACCCCAGTTCGCCACCACGGCGCTGGTTGCGTACGCCATGCCCAACTCCCGCGCCAGCGCGGCCTCGGGCATGCCGGTCATGCCCACCAGATCGCACCCGTCCTGCTGCAATCGCTGGATCTCGGCGGCCGTCTCCAGACGCGGTCCCTGGGTGGCGCCGTAGGTTCCGCTTTCCACCGCATCGATGCCCGCCTCACGGGCCGCCTCGATCAGCAGCTGGCGCATGGCGTCATCATAGGGGTAGGTAAAGTCGATGTGGGTCACATGGGCCAGATCGTCCTCGAAGAACGTGTGGTTGCGTCCCCAGGTGTAGTCGATGATCTGATCCGGAAAGGCGATCCGCGCCGGCTTCATGGCATTGCCGATGCCGCCCACCGCAGCCACGGCAAACAGCCGGTCCACGCCCAGGTGCTGCAGGGCCCAGATGTTGGCGCGGTAGTTCACCCGGTGGGGCGGTATCGTGTGACCGTAGCCGTGACGCGCCAGGAACAACACCTCGCGACCATGAAGGATGCCGTGGGTGATCGGCCCCGACGGCTCGCCGTAGGGGGTGTGAACCACCTCCCGGTGGGTGATCTCCAGGTTCTCCAGTGTGGTCAGCCCGGTGCCGCCAATGATTGCGACGCCCATCAGTCCTCCTCTCGAATCGCGTAGATGCCATCCACGTTGCGCCAGACGCCGTGGTAATCCATGCCGGCGCCGAACACGTAGCGATCGTCCACGTTCAGCCCGATGTAGTCCGCGCGGACATCCGGCCGGCAGCGATCATGCTGCTTGCGCACCAGCACCGCCGTGCGGACATCCCTTGCCCCCTCCTCGTGGCAGAACGCCTGCAGCGCGGCCAGCGTGTGGCCCTCGTCAAGGATGTCATCGATGATCAGCACCGAGCGACCCGCCAGGGCGGTGTGCGGCTTCGCCTGCCACACCAGCTCGCCACCGGAGGTTTCGCCCCGGTACCGGGTGGCGTGCACGTAATCGACTTCCAGGGGAAAGTTCATCAGCGGCAGCAGCCGCCCGGCCGGCACCAGTCCGCCGATCATCACGCACAGCACCAGTGGCAGCCGGTCGGCCATGTCCACGGTAATCTCCGCGGCCATGCGTGCCAGGGCCCGCTCGACGGCTGCGCCGTCGTGGATCCGCTCGGCACCCTCCAGCGCAGCCCGTACCTGCTCCTGATTCATGCCTGTCTCCGCCTGTCAGTACGTCAACGTCACGGTATCCGGCTCCAGCACCTGGCTCATGAGCCAGGCGGCACCGACCACCTCGCTGATTTCCGGGATCAGATCATCACCGAACCGTGCCAGTGCCGGTGAGCAGACGCGGAATTCCACGCCCGCTTCCACCGCGTCCCGAATCACATCGTGCAGCGACCGCCCGGTGCCATCGGCGGAATCCTCCCCGGCAGCAACACCGTTGATGGCGATACGCCCGGACTCCCCCGTGAACACCACAGTCACCTCCGCAGCCAGGGCGGCTGCTACCGCCGCCTGGGCGATGGGCGCCGCGGCGTTGCCGGGAGGCGTATTCAGCAGTGTCATCACCAGCCGCCGGGCCATTCCTCACCCCACAGGCTCGTCCCGAATGAAGGCGAACGATACACCAAGCCCCTACCCTGAACCATCCCGGGGGCGGGCTGCATCTAAAAGAAGCCTTCAACCGATAATGCAGCCACGTCGAAGGTGAGCGTCGGGAGCACGGTTGGGGCGACTAGCGCAGCCCCGGAACGCAGGCTGTCCGGCCCCGAAGGGGTGGCCGCAGGGATGCGGCCACCGGCGCCCAGCGCATGGATGCGCTGTAAGCCGGCCAGGCCGGAGTGAAGGGAACTTTTCTTCGCCAGAAGAAAAGTTAGGCGGAGCTCCGGAGCCCCAACCGTGCTCCCGACGCTCACCTTCGACCCCCGACCCTGGCGCCAGCCATCATCACACTCGCACTAAATGATGTTGAGCCAGCCCCCACGACAACGAACGACTTTTCCGGTATGCTCCCGCGCCATGGAAAACGACCACATGACCGACGTAACCTTCAAGTCCCTGGCGCTCACGCCGAGCCTGCAGGACAGTATCGACGAAACATCCTTCACCCACTGCACGCCCATCCAGGCCGCCACCCTGCCGCTCGCCCTGCAGGGGCGCGACGTGGCCGGCCAGGCGCAGACCGGCACCGGCAAGTCTGCCGCCTTCCTGCTGGCAACCATGCACTACCTCATGGAAACGCCGGTGGAAGAAGGCAAGCGCGGGCCGTGGTCCATGATCCTGGCGCCCACCCGGGAACTGGCGTTGCAGATCCACAAGGACGCCGAACAGCTCGGCCGCTTCACCGGCCTGAAATGCGTCGCCGTCTACGGCGGCACCGGGTACGAGAGCCAGCGCAAGGCCCTGGAGAACGAAGCCGACATTATCATCGGCACGCCGGGCCGCATCATCGACTTCTACAAGCAGAAAGTGTTCAGCCTGAAGAACATCGAAGTCGTGGTGCTGGACGAGGCCGACCGCATGTTCGACCTCGGTTTCATCGACGACATACGCTACCTGCTGCGGAAGATGCCCCCGCCGGACAAGCGCATCAACATGCTCTATTCGGCCACCCTCTCCCACCGGGTGATGGAACTGGCCTACGAGCACATGAACGATCCCGAGATCGTGCGCATCGAGAGCGAGTACGTCACCGCCGAGAACGTCACCCAGAAGCTCTTCCACGTGCCCAAGGAAGACAAGATCAAGCTGCTGCTGGGGCTGTTCCGGCAGCACACCCCCGAGCGCACCATCGTCTTCGTCAACACCAAGCGCGCCGCCGACCAGGTGGTGGGCTATCTGCGCGGCAATGACTACGACGCCGAGGTCATCTCCGGTGACATCCCGCAGACCAAGCGGGAGAAGCTGCTGAAGCGCTTCCAGACAGGTGAACTGCCGATTCTGGTCGCGACAGATGTTGCAGCCCGCGGTCTGCACATTCCGGCGGTGAGTCATGTCATCAACTTTGACCTGCCCCAGGAAGCCGAGGACTACGTCCACCGGATCGGCCGCACGGCGCGCGCCGGCGCCAGCGGTGACGCCATGTCCCTGGCCTGCGACCAGTACGTCTACTCGTTGCCGGACATCGAAAAGTACATCGATCAGAAGATCCCGTCGGAGGTGGTCACCGACGACATGCTGGTGGACCCCAAGCCGCCGAAGATGCCCAAGCGCCCACCCAGCAACCGGGGCGGACCAAAAGGCAAACCCGGCGCCGGCAATCGCGGACCGCGGCGCAGCCAGGCCAGTGGCAGCTAAGAAAACTCCGGGGCGTGAACCATCCGGGACATGACTGCCGCTTCCGCGGTCATGCTCCCGGACGTCGCCGTTGGCTTGCGGCCGCCGCCGTACAGTCACAGCGGGGTCGCCACGCAGTGAACTACCTTGCCCACCTGCACTTCGCCGACGCCGACGACCAGCACCGACTGGGCAATCTGGCCGGCGACTGGATCAAAGGCCGGCTGGAGGCGCAACCGTACCCGCCCCGGGTCATCCAGGGCGCTCGGCGCCACCGTTTCGTCGACAGCTTCTCAGACCAGCACCCTGCCATGCGCACCGCCCGCCAATGCCTGGGCGCCGATCGGCGCCGCGCCGCCGGCATTATCACGGACATGGTCAATGACCACTTCCTGGTACAGCACTGGCCCCGGTACGGCGACCTGCCACTGGAGGCCTTCATCGACGACGCCTATGCCGGCCTGGAGCGTACCCGCCCTCTCTGGCCCGCGCCCGCCGAGCCGGTGATCACGCGCATGATCAGCCATGACTGGCTGGGCAGCTACGGTCGTCTGGAGATCATTGCCATGGCGCTGGAGCGGATCGGCGGGCGCATGCGCCGTGATCCGGGTCTGGCCGGTGCGCTGCCCGTGCTGCAGCGGGAATATACAGCGCTGGAGGAGCAGTTCCATCACTTGATGGCCGACCTGGAGGCGACGCTGAACCCGCGCAGGTAGCGTTCTCGCTTCGCCACCGCGGACACTGGACGCGGGATCCGCAACGCGGCACGATGAATTCGGGCCCATGGAAGGACTGACGCCAGCGTGTCTGCCCGGAGGGTTGATTCCGCCGTTGTTTCCGTCTGCGAGGTCCACCATGCTGCGCTTGCAACTGTTCCGCTCACTCCTGCTCCTCGCCCTTACCGCACTGCTCGCCGGTTGCGGCAACGGCAGCACCGATGCAGGCACACCCGCCGACGCCTACGAATCGTTTTTCGTCGAACTCAACCGCGGCAACCGACAGGATGCCCTGGAAAAGCTCGCGCCGGCCGGCGCCCTGGGGGACACGTTCCGGGGCGGCGCGTACTACAGCTACGCCGATGCCGTGGAGGCCGAGTTCGACCGCTACGATGGCCTGGACAGGGTGCTGATCGATGAGACCGGCGAAGTGAACGAGAACACCGTGCGCGTGGAGGGCCGACTGCGCTTCGGCGACGGTACCGAGTTACAGCGCAGCATCACCTTCGTCCGCGAGGACGACATCTGGGTCGGACAACTCTGACCGGCCGGGGAACTGCCGGCTACGCCTTGACGCGGCATGACCCGACCCCGAGGATGACGCGGTTCTCACTTCAAGGAGAGATTTGTGGCATCTTCCCGCAGGGGGCCGCTACGGTTCCTGGCCGGTGAACGGTCGTTGACGCGGCTGCAGCGAGATGGCCTCAGCCCGGACATGGTTACTGGCTTTGTCGGCGCAGCCGGCGGTCCCAAATGGCTGGCACTGAACCATCTGGATCGGGCGATCTTTGGCCGCTGGCTGAAGCCGGTGACGGCACAGTCACGCTTTCTGATCGGTTCGTCCATCGCCACCTGGCGCTTCGCCTGCGCTGCCCAGAAGACCCCCGAAGCCGCATTTCAGCGCTTCGAAGAGGCCTACATGGCGCAGCGCTACAGCGGCAAGCCGACGCGCCGCGAAATCAGCGACCAGGCCCGGGCGATTCTCGATCACGTACTTGGCGAGCACGGCATCGACGAAATTCTGGCCAACCAACAGCAGCGCCTGCAGGTCATGACCGTGCTGAGCCGCGGGCTTGTCGCCAGCGAACGCGCACTGCCACTCAACACCGGGCTTGCCGCCGCCGGACTGACGAATCTGGCGGGCCGCCGTGCCCTGAGGGCGTTCTTCCGGCGCGCCCTGTTCCACCACCCCGCCGGGGCATCGCCGATGCTGGCAGCCTTTGATCCCGGCATGGAGCACATTCCCCTGACTGGCGGCAACCTCCGTCAGGCGCTGCTGGCGTCAGGTTCCATTCCATCGGTAATGGAGGCAGAGACGGCGATACCGGACGCACCCCGCGGCGTTTACCGGGACGGCGGACTGATCGACTACCAGATGGATCTGCCCCTGGACGCCGCCGGCGGCGTCATCCTGTTTTCCCATTACGAGGCGCGGGTCGTGCCGGGCTGGTTCGACAAACCCCTGCCCTGGCGGCGGGCACACCGGGAGCACATGCAGGACGTCCTCGTACTGGCACCGTCGGAAGAATGGCTGGCGTCCCTGCCCAATGGCCGGATTCCCGACCGCAAGGACTTCTACCGTTACGCCGGCGACGATCGCGGACGCACGCGGGACTGGCAGCGTGCCACCGACGCCACCCGTGCCCTGGCCGACGATTTCCTGGAAACGGTCACCGGCGACGCGCTCGCGGCCCGGCTGGAGCCACTGCCTACCCGGGGATAAGATGCCTCCGGGTGGGCAGCGGCACGCGGGGGATCAACTGAGGTATTCGATGGCCTGCTCGACCCCTTCCAGGGTCAACGGATACATGCGCTCGCCCATGAGCTCGCGGGTGATCTTGATGGACGGCGTGTAATCCCAGCGGCTCTCCGGCTCGGGGTTCAGCCAGACCGCCTTGGGGTAGGCCTCCAGCACCCGCTGGATCCAGGTGGCGCCGGCCTCCTCGTTCCAGTGCTCCACGCTGGCACCGGGATAGAGGATCTCGTATGGGCTCATGGTGGCGTCACCGACGAAAATCACCTTGTAATCCGAAGGATACGTGTGGAGCACGTCCCAGGTGGGCGTTACCGCGCTGAAACGCCGCCGACTGTCCTTCCACACCCCCTCGTACAGGAAGTTGTGGAAGTAGTAGTACTCCAGGTGCTTGAACTCCATGTGCGCGGCGGAGAACAGTTCCTCACAGACCCGGACATGGTCGTCCATGGAGCCACCCACGTCGAAGAACAGCAGCACCTTCACCGCGTTGTGCCGTTCGGGCACCATTTTCAGGTCAAGGTAGCCCCCGTTGCGGGCCGTGGAGCGGATGGTGTCATCCATGTCCAGCACCTCGTCGGCGCCTTGTCGCGCAAACCGGCGTAGCCGCCGCAACGCCATCTTGATATTGCGCGTGCCGAGTTCCCGGCTGCTGTCCAGATTGCGATACTGGCGTTCATCCCACACCTTCACCGCGCGCCGATGCCGGGACTTGTCCTGGCCGATCCGGACCCCTTCCGGATTGTAGCCGTGAGCGCCGAACGGCGAGGTACCGCCGGTGCCGATCCACTTGCTGCCGCCCTCGTGGCGGTCGGTCTGTTCTTCCAGACGCTTTTTCAGCGTCTCCATGAGCTCGTCCCAGCCGCCCATGGCTTCGACCTGCGCCTTCTCCTCCTCGCTGAGCATGCGCTCGGCCATGGCCCGTAGCCACTCTTCGGGGATCTCACCCTCGAGTTCTTCCCCAAAAATGTTTTCTATTCCATTGAAGTAATTCCCGAAAACCTGATCGAACCGGTCGAACAGAGTCTCGTCCTTCACCATGATACCGCGGGCCAGGAAGTAGAAATCATCCACGCTGCACACGGCCAGGCGCTTGTCCAGCGCCTCCATCAGGGTGAGGTACTCCGTCAGCGTGACCTTAAGGTTCGCCTTCCGGAGCTCGAAGAAGAAATCGATCAACATAGTATCCACCCACCGGGAACCGGCCCCGGGCCGCGGTTCAGTTGGACTGCTTCCGCCGGGACATGAACATCAGGCGCTCGAACAGATGCACATCCTGCTCGTTCTTCAGCAGTGCGCCGTGCAGCGGCGGCATCATCTTGTGCTTGGTGCCCTCACGCAGCGTCTCTGCATCCATATCCTCCGCCATGAGCAGCTTCAACCAGTCCAGCAGCTCCGAGGTGGAGGGCTTTTTCTTCAGGCCCGGCACGTCGCGCAGTTCGAAGAACAGCTCCATGGCCTCACGCAGCAGCTCTTTCTTCAACCCCGGGAAGTGCACCTCGACGATCTGCTGCATGGTCTCCTTGTCGGGGAAGTTGATGTAGTGGAAGAAACAACGGCGCAGGAAGGCGTCCGGCAGCTCCTTCTCGTTGTTGCTGGTGATGACAATGACGGGCCGGTGCTTGGCACGGACCATGGTCTGTGTCTCATAGACATAGAACTCCATGCGGTCGAGTTCCCGCAGCAGATCGTTGGGGAACTCGATGTCCGCCTTGTCGATCTCGTCGATCAGCAGCACCGGCTGGGTGTCCGACTCGAAGCAGTGCCACAGCGGACCCTTGACAATGTAGTTGGCAATGTCGTGAACGCGGTCATCACCGAGCTGGGAATCCCGCAGCCGGGAGACCGCATCGTACTCGTACAGCCCCTGCTGTGCCTTGGTGGTGGACTTGATATGCCACTCGAAGAAAGGCATTCCCAGCCCCTTGGCCACTTCTTCCGCCAGCAGGGTCTTGCCGGTGCCCGGCTCGCCCTTGATCAACAGCGGCCGCTGCAGGGTGGCCGCAGCGTTGACGGCCATGTTCAGATCATCCGTCGCAACGTAGGTTTCGGTCCCCTTGAATTGCATGTCACTCACCTTTGGAGAATTCATCGGATCGTCCGGCCAGGCCGCACCTGCGTGAACCGGCCGTCGTAACAGACGCGGGAGTCTAACATGAGGGTGCGGGGGCGTCGCAGCCGCCGCTGCGCGGGAATCAGGAAACACGGGCCCCTTAGCGGCACTGGCCGCACAGCCCGACTGGTTCAGCCTCTCCCTCAGGGCCTGAGCAGCAGGCGCACCACCTCGGTGGCGCGATCCAGGTCCGGCTCATCGTGCATGGCGATGAGCGGATACAGATAGGATTCGCCGATGCAGACGATCACGTACGCCAGCGTCGCCGTATCCAGGTGGAAGCGATGCCCGCGCAGCTCGATGTCTTCGTCCAGGAGCTCCTGGAGTGCGCCCATGAGACGAACCCGCACCATACCGTCCGGGCGAGTCAGCAGTTTCAGCGCAAACGCCGACTCTTCCCGCAGGAAATGCAGGAACGGTGGCGAGCTGCCGAGATAACTGTTGTAGCGCCGATAAATGGGGAGAAACTCCACCTCCCCCGCCTGCTCGGAGTCGCGGCGGGCGCGCTCCAGGGTCGCCCGGCTCAGTGACCAGAGCACCTCGGACACCAGCTGTTCGCGATTGCCCATGTGCCTGTACACCGTGATTCTGCTGACACCCAGCCGGGCGGCAATATCCCCCACGTCCAGGCGCTCCTGGCGCATGAACATGCCGCGAGCGAGCCGCAGTACCTCCTCCCGGCGCCCGCCGTTGATCACCGCTGCCGGGCCAGAATCCGTTACATTCGTGGCCATTGTTACCCCCCGTTTTCGCCGCACCATACCAGATTGGTGCCGAAAGTGAGCAGCCGGGGGAATTCCGGAGTGGCTTCGCGGTCTACGTTGCGGGAGCCGATGGGCTCCTGCACAGTATTGCTGCCCCCTTTGCCGTATCGCTGTACCGTACGCGCCCATTACCGGGAGTGACTCATGGAACTCGATCCACTGCTGCTGTCCCGTATCCAGTTCGCGTTCGTGGTCTCGTGGCACATCATCTTCCCCGCTTTCACGATCGGCCTGGCCTCCTTCATCGCGGTACTGGAGGCACTGTATTTCCGCACCAACAACCCGGTGTACCTGCGCCTGTCGAAGTTCTGGATCAAGATCTTCGCGGTATCGTTCGGCATGGGCGTGGTGTCCGGCATCGTCATGTCGTTCCAGTTCGGCACCAACTGGAGTGCGTTCGCGTATGCGTCGGCCAACTTCATGGGGCCGGTGCTCAGCTACGAGGTCGTGACAGCGTTCTTCCTCGAGGCCACCTTCCTCGGCGTGCTGCTGTTCGGCCGCAGCAAGGTGCCCCAGGGCGCACACCTGTTCGCTGCCATCATGGTGGCCGTGGGCACGTTCATCTCCTCGTTCTGGATTCTGTCCGCCAACAGCTGGATGCAGACGCCGGCCGGGGTGGAGATGGTTGACGGGGTGTTCCGCGTCACCAGCTGGATCGAGGCGATCTTCAACCCATCGTTCCCGTTCCGCTTCGCCCACATGGTCCTCGCGGCCTTTCTGACCACGGGCTTCTTCGTGGTGGGCGTGAGCGCCTGGTACCTGCTGAAGAACAAGGCCGTGGAATCCGCCAAGGTGATGTTCTCCATGACCTTCTGGCTGCTGGCGGTGCTGGCGCCGGCGCAGGTGATCATGGGTGATCTGCACGGGCTCAACACGCTGGAGCATCAGCCACAGAAGGTCGCCGCCATGGAGGGCAATTGGGAAACCCGCGGTAACGTCCCGCTGTTGCTCTTTGCCATCCCGGATGCCGAGCGGGAGATGAACCACTTCGAGATCGGCATTCCCAGCATGGCGAGTGTCATCCTCAAGCATGACCCGGCGGGCGAGGTTCCGGGCCTGAAGGACTGGGCGCCCGAGGATCGGCCAGAGGTCGGCTGGGTTTTCTGGTCTTTCCGGGTCATGGTCGGCATTGGTTTTCTCATGGTCGCGGTGGCAATCACCAGTCTGGTCCTGCGCTACCGCAGGCGTCTCTTTGACGCCAGCTGGTTCCATCGCGTTTGCGTAGGCATGATGCCGCTCAGTTTCATTGCCGTGCTGGCCGGATGGCTGACAACGGAGACGGGGCGCTATCCATGGGTAGTGCACGGCATGATGCGCGTGGAGGACGGGCTGACCCCGGCGCTGACCGGAGGCGTGGCGCTGACCTCGCTGCTGGTCTACATCGCGGTTTATGCCGTGGTCTTCGCTGCCGGTGCGTACTACATCCTCAAGCTCATCCAGGGCGGACCGGACAAGGAAGAAGCGTCGGCCCACGACGTTCACAGCGAATACCGCCGCCGGCCCGCACGGCCGATGTCCGCCGCCGACGATGCTCTGGATACACGGGGGTAGAGGCCATGGAAACCATCGACCTGACATTGATCTGGGCGCTGATCATCGCCCTGGGCGTGTTCATGTACGTGCTCATGGACGGCTTTGACCTGGGTGTGGGTATCCTCTTCCCCTTTGCCCCCGGTGAAGAAGCCCGCGACACCATGATGAACACCGTGGCCCCGGTCTGGGACGGCAATGAGACCTGGCTGGTGCTGGGTGGCGCCGGGCTGCTCGGCGCCTTCCCCATGGTCTACTCGATCCTGCTGCCGGCGTTGTATCTGCCAGTATTGCTGATGCTGGTGGCCCTGATTTTCCGCGGTGTCGCATTCGAGTTCCGTTTCAAGGCCAAGGAGTCCAAATGGCTGTGGGATATCTCGTTCACCGTGGGCTCAACGCTGGCCGCGTTTTCCCAGGGCGTCATCCTGGGCGCCTTCATCCAGGGCTTCGAGGTGGTGGACGGCACCTATGTGGGCGGCATGTTCGACTGGCTCACGCCGTTCAGCATCATGACCGGATTCGGACTCGTGGCCGGCTACGCCCTTATCGGCTGCGCCTGGATCATCATGAAGACCATCGATGACGTGCGCGAATGGGCGTACGGCATTGCCCACCGCCTGCTGGGCGTCACGCTGCTGGCAGTGGTGATCGTCAGTATCTGGACGCCGCTGATGCACGACGCAATTGCCCAGCGCTGGTTCTCCTGGCCCAACCTGCTGTTCTTCTCGCCGGTGCCATTCCTCACCGCGCTGCTGGCCGTGGTGTTCTACCGGGCATTGTTAAACCGGCAGGACGCCCTGCCGTTCTTCTGCGCCCTGGGGCTGTATCTGCTCAGCTACACCGGGCTTGCCATCAGCCTGTGGCCCAACGTGATCCAGCCGGACATCACCCTGTGGGATGCGGCCTCGGCTCCGGAGTCTCAGTTGTTCCTGCTTCTGGGTGTGCTGTTCACCCTGCCGGTGATTCTCGGCTACACGACCTGGGTGTACTGGGTGTTCCGCGGCAAGGTGACGAAGGACTCGGTGGGTTACCACTGATGGCTGAAAGCGGACCCGTAGCGGAGGCGTGCCCATGGTCGACGGCCTGAGTCTCGGCCCGCTGTTCATGCCCTACCCCCGGTTGTTCCTGCTGTTGTCGGTGGCAGGCATGCTGGGGGTGGGGTATGTCCTGGAGCGCCGCACCGGCCGGCAGCTGTCCAATGCGCTTTGGCTGGTCCTGCTGGGCGGGTTGGTAATAGGCCGCCTCGGCTATGTGGTCCAGCAGTGGGATTTCTACCGGGATCACCCACTGCAGGCGCTGTATCTGTGGCAGGACGGCTACGCCATTGGGTTCGCCATCGGCGGTGGCGTTCTCACTGCGCTGATCCTGGCTTTGCTGCGGCGACCGCGGTCATGGCTTCTGGCCCCGCCCGTCGCCGCGGGGATCGCGCTCTGGTTCGGTCTGACCATGGCCGCGCCGCAGGCCGGCCACGACGGCCCCGGGATTCCGCCACTGGTGCTGGACAACACCGACGGTGAGCGGATTCCGCTGCAGGGGTTCCAGGGGGAGCCCCTGGTACTCAACCTTTGGGCCACCTGGTGCCCTCCCTGTCGCCGGGAAATGCCCGCGTTTCAGGCCGCCAGCGCTGATCGGGACGATGTCCAGTTCGTGTTCGGCAACCAGGGAGAGAGCGCCGACGACGTCCACGCCTACCTGGATGACGAAGAACTCCGGCTGGAGCATGTGCTGCTGGATACCGGGTCGGAACTGTCCAGCCATTTCGGCGCCCACGGCATGCCACTCACCCTCTTCTTCGCCGCCGACGGCAGCCTGCATGACGTCCACGTCGGCGAAGTCTCCGCCGCGCGTCTGCACCAGTACTTGCGGGACCTCACCAACGAACAATAGCGACCGGGACTCCAGGTGTGTGACTTTGTCACTGACGCATCACTGTCGCTGAGCAACACTCCCTCTAAAGAGGTAGCGCCGGTCCACGGGACCTGCGCTGCCAGGCCGCCTGGAGGGAGTAGACATGAGCCACCGTTCCGATAGCCGTCACGGCAGCATCAACCCCGGTCGCCGGCGTTTTCTCCAGGCCACGGGCGCCACCGGCGTCCTGGCCGCCGCCGGCGCCGTCACCGGCAGCCACCTGCTTTATTCGTCCAGCGTTCGCGCACAGCCTTCGAATGCCCGCATTGTCATTGTCGGCGCCGGCGCCGCGGGGATATCCCTGGCTTCGCGCCTGGCCCGTGAACTCGACGGCGCACGCATCACCATCGTCGATCCCAGGGAAGAGCACTACTACCAGCCCGGACTGACCCTGGTTGCCACCGGCGCCTGGGACGCCGAACGGGTGATCGACCGCAACGCCCGGTACATTCCGCGGGGCGTGGACTGGGTGCGCAGTGCGGTGGTCGAATACGACCCGGACAATGACCGTGTAGTCACGGACGGCGGCGACACCCTCGAGTACGACTACCTGCTGGTGGCCACCGGCCTGCAGGTGAACTTCGACGCTATCGAGGGCATGGAGCCTGGCCTGATCGGCCAGGAGGGCATTGCCTGTGTGTACGACAACCCCGATCACGCCGGGCGCAGCTGGAGGATGATCCGGGAGTTCACCGACTCCGGCGGGATCGGGCTGTTCACGCGCGCTCCGGGCGCCATCAAGTGTGCCGGGGCGCCACTGAAGGTGACCATGCTGAGCGAGCACCGGCTACGCCGTCAGGGCAACCGTAATGCCGCCGAACTCCACTACTTCCAGCCGGGCGACAGCCTGTTCTCGCAGCCGGATATGGACGAGTTCCTCAAGCGCCACTTCCCCGACGAGCGGGATATCAACGTGAACTGGCAACACCAGCTCAAGGCGATCGAGCCCGGTGCCCGGCAGGCCGTGTTCAGCACCGACAATGGTGAGCGCACGGTGGACTACGACTTTATCCACGTTGTCCCCCCGATGTCGGCGCCGGACCCGGTGCGCAACAGCGAGCTGGCCTGGGCGGACGGGCCCTTTGCCGGCTGGCTGGAAGTCGACCGTCACACCATGCAGCACCGGCGCTACCCCAACGTCTTCGGCGTGGGCGACGTGGTCGGCACCCCCATCGGCAAGACCGCCGCCAGCGTCAAGGCGCAGGTGCCGGTGGCCGTGGACAACCTTCTTGCCGTCATGCAGGAGCGCGAGCCCGCGGCCAGCTACAACGGCTACACCTCCTGTCCGCTGATCACGGAACAGGGGCGCGGCATCCTGGTGGAATTCGACTACGACCTGAAGATGGTGCCTTCCTTCGATTTCATCGACCCGTACAAGGAGCAATGGGTGCCCTGGGTCATGAAGGACCGCATGCTCCACGCCGCCTACAACGCCATGCTCCGCGGGCGCATCTGACGACGAACGGAAGGGAGGACTGACCATGGCATTTTCATTCATAGGCATCCTGGCCGTGTTCCTGGAGCTCTTCCGAGCCGCACTGGTTCCGTTGGGAGTACTGCTTGTTGCCTTTGTTGGCGTCGCCATCTACGTGCTTCTGCGCCGTCGCCAATTCAACACGGGCCCAGCCGTGCGACTGGCAGGCGCTGTCGGCGTCATGGTCGCACTGCTGGCGTTCGCGCTGACACCCGGTTTCTCCGGCGCGAGCCACGCACAAGTGACCAGCATCATCGACTACGCCGCGCTCTTCGGCGCGAGCCTGGGTGCCGGCATCGGCTTCGGCGTGGTGATCTACCCCTTCGTGCAGCTGGCTTTCCGGCGCGCACCCGGCTGACCCCGGGGCGCGCCGCAGCGCGACGCGGCGCCGGGACACTACTGCCCGGCGTCAAATCCACCCAGTCGAGTGAGTATCCATGGAACTCGATCCGCTTCTCCTGTCACGCATACAGTTCGCCTTCGTCGTCTCGTTTCATGCCATCTTCCCGGTGTTTACCATCGGGCTTGCGGCCTTCATCGCCACTCTGGAAGGGCTCTACTACCGCACGAACGACCCGGTCTATGCGCGGCTATCGCGTTTCTGGACCAAAGTCTTTGCGGTCGTGTTCGGCATGGGCGTCGTCTCCGGCATCGTCATGGCATTCCAGTTCGGCTCCAACTGGAGCGCCTTCTCGTACGCGTCGGCAAACTTCCTCGGGCCGATACTGAGCTACGAGGTGGTGACGGCCTTCTTCCTGGAAGCGACGTTCCTGGGTGTGCTGCTGTTCGGTCGCGACCGGGTGCCCCGGGGTGTCCACCTGTTCGCCGCCTGCATGGTCGCGCTGGGCACCTTCATCTCCTCGTTCTGGATTCTCTCCGCTAACAGCTGGATGCAGACACCGGCGGGCGTGGAAGTGCAGGACGGCCTGCTGCACGTGACCTCCTGGGCCGAGGCGATTTTCAATCCGTCCCTCTGGCCCCGCTTCGTCCATATGGCACTTGCGTCCTTCCTTACCGCCGGCTTCGTGGTCGCGGGCATCAGTGCCTGGTACCTGCGCCAGGGGCGAGAGACCGGCCTCAACCGCAAAGCGCTGGGCATGACTGTGGTCCTCCTGGCGCTCATCGCACCGGCGCAGCTGGTGGTCGGGGACTGGCACGGGCTGAACTCGTTCGAGCATCAACCCGCCAAGGTGGCCGCCATGGAGGGGGCCTGGGAGACCAAGGAGGGTGCCCCGCTGATCCTGTTCGCGATTCCGGATGCCAGCGCCGAGCGCAACCACTTCGAGATCGGCATCCCTTATGGCGCCAGCCTGATCCTGACGCATCAACTGGACGGCGAGGTTCCCGGGCTCAAGGAGTGGGCGGCAGAGGACCGGCCACCGGTGGGCTGGGTGTTCTGGAGCTTCCGCGTCATGGTGGCCATCGGCCTGCTGATGATCGTCATCGCACTGACGGGCCTGGTGCAGCGCCTGCGCGGGCGGCTGTTCCATTCCCCGCGTCTGTTGCGTGCCTTCACCTGGATGATCCCCACACCGTTCATCGCGGTACTGGCCGGCTGGTTCGTCACTGACATCGGCAGGCAGCCCTGGGTCGTGTACGGGATCATGCGCACCTCGGAGGGGGTCACGCCATCACTCACCGGCGGCATGGCCCTGTTCAGCCTGATCGGCTTCATCCTGGTCTACGCCGTCATCTTCACCGCCGGCCTGTATTATCTGGTGCGGATCTTTCAGTCCGGCCCCGAGGCCATCGACGCAGCAGAGACCGAGGGTGGCCACGCCAAACGTCCATTCTCGGCCGTGGAAACGGGCTTCGAGGGTGATACCACGCACACCGCGGACAGCAGGGGGTAAACCGGATGGAACTCATTGACCTCACCCTGATCTGGATCGGCATCATCGGTTTCGGTGTGTTCATGTACGTGCTCATGGACGGTTTCGATCTGGGCGTGGGCATCCTGTTCCCGTTCGCGCCGGGTGACACTGAACGGGACATCATGATGAACACCGTCGCTCCCGTCTGGGACGGCAACGAGACCTGGCTGATTCTCGGCGGCGCCGGGCTGCTGGCGGCTTTCCCACTGGTCTACACGGTGTTCCTGCCCGCACTGTATATTGGCGTATTCCTCCTCCTTGCCGGGCTGATCTTCCGCGGTGTCGCCTTCGAGTTTCGCTTCAAGGCGAACCGCTCACGCTACCTGTGGGACTGGTCCTTCTTTGGGGGGTCGCTGGTTGCCACCTTCGCCCAGGGGGCCGTGGTCGGCGCCTACATCCAGGGCTTTGAGACCGACGGGTTCACCTATGTGGGCGGCCCGCTGGACTGGCTCACCCCGTTCACCATCATGACCGGGCTGGCCCTGGTTGCGGGCTACACGCTGCTCGGCGCTACCTGGCTGATCCTCAAGACCACCGGCTCGCTGCAGGCCTGGGCGTATGCCGTGGCGTCACGCGTACTCCTTGCCGTTCTCGCGTTCTTCGTGATCATCAGCCTCTGGACGCCCCTGGCCGAAGCCCGGGTACTGGAACGCTGGCTCGGCAACATGGAATGGCTGTGGGTGTTCCCCCTGGTGACGCTCCTGGCCGCCGGCTGGCTCTGGCAGGCCATTCACCGGCAACGGGAAGGGACCCCGTTCGTGGCCACGCTGGTGCTGTTCATCACCTTCTACGTCGGTCTGTTAATCAGCATGTGGCCACTGGCCGTGCCACCGGACCACACGTTCTGGGATGCCGCCTCCGCTCCGGCGAGCCAGCTGTTCCTGCTGATCGGCGTGCTCTTCCTGACCCCCGTCGTGCTGGGGTATACCGCCTGGACGTACTGGGTGTTCCGAGGCAAAGTCACGCAGGAATCCGCGGGTTATCACTGAGGCTGAATGACCGAGTCCCGTGCCGTTGACGAAGCGCAAGCAGCAGGTAGCGATCAGGCACGCGCGGACCGCGCCTGGCTCGCGCAGCGGGCGCGGGCGGCCGGTCTCGCCCCCACGCTGACCGTGGTTGCCGGGACGGCTGCCGGCTGGGGCGTGATCCCCCAGGCCGGCCTGCTGGCCTGGCTGGTCCACGCCGTCACCGTGGAAGGTTCGGGGCTTGCAGAAGTGGGCGGCCTGCTGGGGTTGCTATTCCTGGTGGTCCTGTTCCGCTCCGGGGCCGTGGCAGTGCAGGAATGGAGCGCTGCAGAAACGGCCTATCGAGTGCATCGCCACGCCCGTGAGCGGATCTACGATCGCCTGCTCGGCCTCGGGCCCGCCGGGCTCGGGGGGCGCGCCACCGGCGCATTGGCCACTGCATTGCTGGAACAGGTCGCCGCCCTGGGGCCATTCGCCGCGCGCTACCGTCCGCAGATGGTGCTCACGGTAATCGTGCCGGTGGCCATTCTGATCACCGTGTTAATGCTGGACTGGCTGGCTGCCCTGCTGCTGTTGTTTGCGGCGCCGCTGATTCCCGCCTTCATGGCCATTGTCGGCATGGGCGCTGAAGCCGTAAGCCGCAGCCAGCACGAGGCACTGGCGCGCCTGGGCGGGTATTTCCTGGACCGACTCCAGGGGCTGGACCTGTTGCGCCACCTGGGGCGGGCCGAGAACGAAGCAACCACCCTGGCCGCCGTGGGCGAGGATTATCGCCGCCGCACCATGGCGGTGCTGCGGGTGGCATTTCTGTCCTCGGCGGTGCTGGAGTTCTTCAGCTCCGTGGCCATTGCGATGGTGGCGGTGTACATCGGCATGGGCCTGCTCGGCTTCGTGACCTTCGGCCCGGCGCCGGAGCTGACCCTTTTCACGGGCCTGTTCGTGCTGCTGCTGGCGCCGGAATTCTTCCAGCCCCTGCGCCAACTTGCCCAGCACTACCACGATCGGGCCGCCGCCCTGGGCGCGGCAGCGGAACTGCGCCCCCTGGACCAGACGCCCTCCCCCATGCCCGCAGGCGGAACCAAAGTGCCGCCACCGCAACCTCCCCACCTCGTTCTTGAAAGGGTCTCGCTGCGGGGGGATGGCGAGCAACCGATTCTCGCCGGCATCGATCTGGATATCGCTCCGGGCGAAGCGATCCTGCTGACGGGCCCCTCGGGCAGCGGCAAGACATCCTTGCTGGAGGTCCTGGCCGGGTTCCGGGACGTTGATGCCGGGGTCTTACGCATCAACGGCGATCCTTTAAGCGAGTTGGACCTGGACGCATGGCAACAACGCCTGGCGTGGCTTGCACAGACGCCGTACCTGTTTCCCGGCCGCATCATCGACAACCTGGCACCGAACGGGAGCATGCCCCCGGACGCCGCCGCTTCGGCCCTGGATCGCGCAGGTGCGACTGCCTTCGTACAACAACGCCCGGAACAACTGGAGACGCGGTTGGGCGAGCGGGGTCAAGGCTTGTCCGGGGGCGAAGGCCAGCGCCTCGCCCTTGCCCGGGCCTTGCTGCGCGGCGCCCCGCTGATGCTGGTGGATGAACCCACCGCCAGCCTGGATCCGGAAACCGCCGAACAGGTGAGCCAGGCTCTGCAGGCCGAGCACCAGCGCGGCGCCACTGTCATCATCGCCAGCCACGCAGGCGATCTGTTCCCCTGGGTACAACGGACCATCCGGCTCCGCCACGGCCGCCTTGTCGGAGCTCCCGATGACTGAACTCCGGGCCCTGCTACGCCTGCACTGGCCTCGCTGGCCCTGGCTGCTGGCCGGCGGGTTGCTGATGCTTGCCGCGGTGCTGGCCAGTTTTGGCCTGCTGGCCCTCTCCGGCTGGTTCATCACCGCCACCGGCCTGGCAGGGCTGGCTGGTACAGCTCTCGACATCTATCGCCCGGGTGCCGGGATCCGCTTTTTCGCCGTGGGGCGTGCCGTGACCCGGTACGGCGAACGCCTGGTGACCCACGAGGCGGTATTGCGACTTCTCGCAGATCTGCGCGTGCGGGTGTTCCGCGGACTCATGGGCCTGAGCCTCCCGCGCCTGTCGGCCTTGCGCAGCGGCGACACCCTCAGTCGGCTCACTGCGGATGTGGACGCTCTGGACCAGTTCTACCTGCGCATTCTGGCCCCGGTGGCCACCGCCCTGCTTGGGCTCACCGTGGCCGGGACCGTGCTGGCGCTGTTCGCCCCGATCGCCGCACTGGCCGTGATCGTCTGCATTCTTGCCGCCGCCCTGATTGCGGCCTGGATCAGCGGTCACATGGCCCGAGGCCCGGGCCGGGCGGTGGTTCAACAGGGGAGCCGCCTGCGGGAGCAGGCGGTCACGTCCCTGGAAAGCCTGGCCGAGCTGCGCATCTACGGAGCCGACGCCCTGGCTTCCCGGCAATTTCGCACCCTCGCCGCAACCTACGAGGGCAACCAGCGGGGGCTGGCGCGCATGGCCGGCCTGACCCAGGCAGCGGGAACGCTGGCGACACTACTGGCCGTATGGGTTGCGGCCGTGCTCATGGTGCCTCTGGTCCGCGCTGAGGCACTGTCAGGGCCAGGTTTTGCGCTGGTCCTGCTGGGCACTCTTGCCCTCATGGAGCTGCTGGTGCCGCTGCCGCTGGCAGCCCAGGCGCTCCCCCGCACCCTGGGTGCTGCGCGCCGCATCCTCAAGTTGACGCCGAAGCAGCCTGTCCATGCGGATGCAACGACGCTGCCCGGGGACGGCACGCTGGTCCTCGAGAATGTTGCCTTCACCACGACCACGGGAGAAGCACCATTGTTCGTCGGCGTGGATTTATACGTTGCGCCGGGGGACCGCATCGCCGTGTCCGGCCCCAGCGGTGCCGGCAAGAGCACGCTGATCAGTCTCGCCATCGGCGCGCGGGTGCCGAATGACGGCAGGATCCTGCTCGGTGGGACACCTGTGGCAAGCCTCAGCCCGGAGGACGCGGGCCTGCGGGCGGCCTGGCTGCCGCAGCGCACCATGGTGTTCGCCGCCACCGTGGCCGATAACCTGCGCCTGGCCGCCCCCCAGGCGACTGATGACGAGCTGCAGGCGGCGTTGTACGCCGCCGCTCTGGATTCGACGGTTGCGAACCTCCCCCAGGGATTGGCGACCCCGGTGGGCGCGGCGGGCCGGGCGCTCTCCGGTGGCGAGGCCCGCCGCCTTTGCCTGGCGCGAACGCTGCTGCAGCCGGCCCCGGTCCTGTTGCTGGACGAACCCACCCGCGGCCTGGACGACGACACGGCCCGTGACCTTCTGGCACGCCTCGGCAAAGCGGCCGGTGACCGGGCCGTCCTGATGGTGACCCATGACCCGGATCTGCTTCCCGCCGGGTTTACCCGCTACAGCCTGTCCCGGGGGCGCCTCCACCCGGCGGTTTGATATACTCTCTGATCTCCGAGTTCACGGAGCGCGAGCAGGAGGAACAGCGGTGTCCAGCGACGCACCCGGCACCCCCGAGTACATCACCCGCGGCCAGGAGATCGTCGAGGATCTCCATTCGGACTACCAGCACATTGTCATCACCCGCGATCCGGACTACGGGTATGTTCTGTACCTGGACGGGGACATGCAGATCGCGGAATCCGACGCCGCTTACCACCGCGCCGTCACCGACCCCATAATCCAGGCCGGGCTCATGGGCCGGGTTCTGATCCTCGGTGGCGGTGACGGCGGCGTGCTCAAGGCGGCCGTCCATGCCGGCGCCACGCAGGCCACCCTGGTGGACATCGATGCCAAGGTCGTGGAACTGGCAAGGATGTATCTCCCGGGGCTGTGCGAGGACGCCTTCGACGCCCCGAATGCGCGGGTGGTCATCGGCGACGCTTTCGCCTGGCTGGACGCCGCCGCCGGTTACGACGCCATTGTCTATGACCTCACCATGGAACCCGTGCGGGAGAATCAGAGCCGGCTGGAATTCATCGAGGAGATCGTCAGCCGGGCCGCCACCAGCCTCCAGCCGGAAGGTATGCTGACCATGCAGTGCTGCAGCGAGCATCAGCCGCAATTGCGGGAGGAAATCCACCAGGCCCTGACCCGGCACTTTACTGCGGTATCCCAGCGCCCGGTGGTGGTGCCTTCCTATCACGAGCGCTGGATCTTCGCCGGGGCGCGCTACCCCCGCCGCGACTGATCTGCGACGCCCCGCTCACGGCGCCGCCACCACCACCGCGTGGCGCTCCATCTCACTACCGCGGCTGAACGCCTCCTGGGGCAGCGGGTCCGCATGGGCTGCGCGGAAATCCTCGCTGCCAACCCAGGCATCGAAGGCCTCCTTGCTCTGCCAGACGCTCTGCACCAAGTAGGGAAGCCCGTCTGCCTCCGGCCGCAACACCTCCATGCGCACGAATCCCGGGTTGTGGTGGATACGCCCGGCTCGTTGCCGAAAGCGCTCCTCGAACGCGTCCTCCCATCCCGGGGCAACAAACACGCGATTGGTTACCTGGTACATGGCGATCACCTTGATTCCGACGGGATAGCAGTGTGTCCCGGCCATGGCCTCGTTTACAATCGCGGTTTTGGCGACAGCGTCTGTCCACCGGGAGGCATCATCTTGACTACCAAAGCGCTTCAGGCCGCAGTCGATCACCGCTGGGAGAAAGAAATCCTCACGGAGATGGAGGGTTTTATACGCATACCGGCGAAATCGCCGGCCTTCGATCCGGACTGGGCCGCCAACGGTTACCTGGAAGACGCCATCGCCCATGCCGAACGCTGGTGCCGCGCAACCGCACCGGCGGACGCCAGTATTGAGGTAATCCGCCTGGACGGGCGCACGCCACTGCTGCTGGTGGACGTTCCCGGCAACCGCGACGGCACCATTCTGCTCTACGGTCACCTGGACAAGCAGCCGGAGGTCAGCGGCTGGAGTGACGGCCTCGGCCCGTGGCAACCGGTACTGAGGGACGAGCGGCTTTACGGGCGCGGCAGTGCCGATGACGGCTACGCCGTATACGCCTCGCTGGCCGCGGTCACGGCGGTGCACGAGCAGGGTCTGCCCCACGGCCGCTGCCTGTTGCTGATCGAGACCTGCGAGGAGAGCGGCAGCTACGATCTGCCCCACTACATCGATCATCTCCGCCAGCGCATCGGCCAGCCCGACCTGGTGCTGTGTCTCGATTCCGGCTGCGGCAACTACGAACAGATGTGGTGCACCACCTCACTGCGCGGCATGGCGGCGGGCACACTGCAGGTGGAGACGCTGACCCAGGGGGTGCACTCCGGCGATGCAGGGGGCGTGGTGCCGTCGTCGTTTCGCATCGCCCGCCACCTGCTGGAGCGCCTTGAGGACTCCACCGACGGACGGATCACTCCGGCGGCATTCAACGCGGAGATTCCCGATGAGCGCCGCGCTCAGGCGAGAGCCGCTGCGGAGGTGGTGGGCGCCACCCTGCGGGACCGATTTCCCTTCACGGGGGAAACCCGGGCCGAGGAACAGGACCTCACGGAGCTGGTCCTGAACCGCAGCTGGCGGCCGGCACTGGAGATCACCGGTGCCGACGGGCTGCCGACCATTGCAGACGCCGGCAATGTGCTCCGCGCAGCCACAGCCTTCAAGCTGGCCCTGCGGCTGCCGCCGACGGTGGAGGGCACGGCGGCAACGGCCCGGCTGAAGGATCTGCTGGAGGCAAACCCGCCCCATGGCGCCCGGGTGACCTTCACCCCGGACCAGGCGGCCACCGGGTGGCATGCTCCGCCCCTGAGCCCCTGGCTGGCGGAGACCATGGATGCGGCTTCCCGGGATGCCTTCGGTGCACCGGTGATATACATGGGCGAAGGCGGCACCATCCCGTTCATGGCATTGCTCAGCGAAGCGTTTCCGAAGGCACAGTTCGTCATCACCGGCGTGCTCGGCCCCCAGTCCAACGCCCACGGACCGGACGAATTCCTGCACGTACCCACCGCGCGCCGGCTCACCACATGCGTGGCGCGGATTATAGCGGCGCATGGGTCGCGAGACACTGGGTAGCGAGGGCTTCGATCCGGGGCGGCTTCGGCGGGAGCGGGGGCGGTCTCCGGGGCTCCGGAGCTCCGCCTAACTTTTCTCCTGACGAAGAAAAGTTCCCTCCACTCCGGCCTGGCCGGCTTACGCTCCGGGGCTCCGCTAGTCGCCCCGGAGACCGCCCCCGCTCCCGCCGAAGCCTATCTGCCAAATGGAGCCCCCAACGTCACAACTGGTTTTTTATACAGTCTCTCTGTCATAATCAGTCCTCCGTACGGAGGGCGCTTCATGCTCAAGGGTCGCGGTACCGACCAGGACATCCCCGGCCGCTTTGCGCGGCAGACCAGACAGGCCTGCGACGACGGCTGGCCCGAGCTTCCCGATGCAGAGACATCGGCGCCGCAAACGCAGTGCGCCCCCGAGACGGCACGCAGCATCATCACCCGGAACCAGTCCCCGGACGTCCCCTTTACTCAGTCCGTGAATCCCTACAGGGGCTGTGAACACGGGTGTATTTACTGTTTCGCGCGCCCGAGCCACGCCTACCTGGATCTGTCGCCCGGCATCGACTTCGAAACCCGCCTGAGCGCCAAGACCAATGCCGCAGAACGCCTGCGTGCCGAACTGGCGAAGCCGGCCTATCACTGCAACCCCATCGTGCTCGGCACCAATACCGACCCCTACCAGCCAGTGGAGCGCCACTGGGGCGTGACGCGCCAGGTGCTGGAAGTGCTCCGGGAATGCCGCCATCCGGTGAGTATCATCACCAAGGGCGCCGGGATCCTGCGGGATCTGGATCTGCTCGCCGAAATGGCCGAGTATCGCCTGGTCTCAGTGATAATCAGCCTGACCTCCATGAACGCCAGGCTGAAACGCGCACTGGAGCCCCGCGCTGCCTCGCCCGCGGGTCGCCTGCGGGTGATCCGGGAACTGCATGAACGCGGCATCCCAGTGGGTACATTGATCGCCCCGGTCATTCCCGCCCTCACCGATCACGAGCTCGAGGATCTGCTCGCCGCGGCGGCGGAGGCCGGCGCAAGCGAGGCGGGCTACGTGCTGCTGCGCCTGCCCTGGGAAGTCCGCCCCCTGTTCAGGCAATGGCTCCAGGAGCACTACCCGGAACGCGCAGAGCACGTGATGAGCCTGCTGCGGCAGGCGCGGGACGGCCGCGAGAACGATCCCTGTTTCGGCAGTCGCATGCGCGGCAGCGGCCCCTGGGCCGACCTCCTCGAGCAGCGCTTCCGGAAAGCCCTGCGGCGACATGGACTGGACCGCCGCAGTCACCCGCAACTCGACGCCAGTCTGTTCCGCGCACCCCACCCCGGCGGCCAACAGGACCTGTTCGACGATGCTGGTCCGTAGCGCGTATTCGCCGCTATCCTGACCCCTGCACATTGCCCGGATTTACCAACGGGTCACGCTCTAACAGGATGGATGCGCCATGGCAGCGAATGAACCGGACATGCTCACAACCCTGGATGCGGTCGCGAGACGGCTGGCAACGGCCCGGCGCGCCCTTTTCATCACCGGTGCGGGGCTGTCTGCAGACTCGGGGCTGCCCACCTATCGCGGCGTGGGTGGGATCTACGACGACGGCGTGACCGAGGAGGGTGTTCCCTTTGAAGTCGCCCTCTCCGGAGACATGTTCCAGCGCAACCCGGAAGTCACCTGGAAGCACATCGCGCGGATCGAGTCCGCCACGCGGGGTGCGTGCTGCAATCGCGGGCACGAGGTTCTGGCCGCTCTGGAAGAGCGCCTGGAACGCGGCTGCCTGCTCACTCAGAACGTGGACGGCTTTCACCACCAGGCGGGAAGCCGCAACGTGATCGAAATCCACGGCAACGTCCATCGCCTGCGTTGCACTGCCTGCGACCGGCTCAAGGACGTGGACGATTTCTCCGGTCTTACCATGCCACCACGCTGCATACGCTGCGCTGGCCTGCTCCGCCCGGACGTGGTGCTGTTCGGTGAGATGCTGCCTTTCGCTGCTCTGGACCGCCTCGCCGCGGAAAGTGCGGAAGGGTTCGACATTGTCTTCAGTATCGGCACGACCGGGGTGTTTCCGTACATTACCGAACCATTGCTTGCCGCTGGTCGCCAGGGCGCTATGACGGTGGAAATCAACCCCGCCGAGACAGAGATCTCCGCCGTGGTCGACTACCGGTTGCCGGATCGGGCAGCACCGGTTCTTGGAGCCCTGTGGGACCGTTTTGAATCGGCCCACGGCCACGGCTGACCGCGGCCGCCCTCACCTGCGACATACTTCATGGGCATGCGCCGGTGAAGCTGGTACCTTTGCCCGCATAACGATTCTGACACGATCGGGGCGCGGCATCCGATCCGGGCAAAAAAGAACGGATAACAATGGCAACGACAGACGCCGCCACTCAGTCGGCCCGCCCCTCCCTGCTGGATGAGCTCGAACAGCTTGACGCCCGGGAAACGCTGGATGAGAAGGACCTCGAACGGCTCCTGTTCCTTTTCCGCGCCTCGGATCCCGGGGTATATCAGCCCGCTGCATACAGTCTGGGACGCCGCGCTGCCCAGGACGACACGGTGGACCGCGCCCTCTATAACTACGCCTGTTCGCGCAGCATCGACCCGGAACGCCCACTGCAACTGAATGGCCAGCGCAGCACGCGTCGCGTCCTCCTGGCGCGCACCAGCACTTGGGTCCATGCGCCGGCAGATCAGCGTGGACCACCGCCAATCTCCTCCGCATCCCTCGGCGACGGTCGCCCCGGTAACGCCGCCGACGCTGCCGTGCTGCTACAGGTCGTCGCCGAGCTGTTGGCCACCCGCGCCCTGGAGGGGCTTACCGAGGCGGCCCTGGGCCTGCTGGAAGATCTACCTGACCACCGCGCCGGGCGCATGGTGTGGCGGCGATGGACCGAACTGCTGTTCGCCATCCGCGGCCACGGCATCCCCATGCATGTCCCCTCCTGCACCGCCGCCTGGCGCGACGCCCTGGACTGCCTGGTGGTGTCCATTGGCGACGACAAGCCAGTGGCTGACGGCACCCGTCGGCTGCTCTGCCTGGATGAGCTTTTCCATGTCGCGGGACGCCATCCCGACGCACTCCAGGAACTCAGCTCGGCCTGGCCGCAGACGGTAACCGAAGCCGACCGCCGCTGGTGTCGCCTGCGCTTCGCTACCTGGTGCCGGCGGCATTTTCCCAACCGCAACCCGCTGCTCACCGTGGAACCCAGGGAATACGGCGGTCTGGCACGCCGGGCGGCGGAACTGGAGCGTGCCAGCCAGGAACGCCCGGGCTATATCGGCGCTTCGCCGGTGGAGGCGCATGGTCAGGCACTGCTGGACGCGCTGGCGGACATGCTTGCCCGTCCCGCCAACTGGCACCGCCTGCCGGCTCGGGAGCGGGCGTTGGCCCTGTTCCTGATCACCGACCTGGACCGGGCCACGCCTCTGGAGCCGAATCGGCTCGCGGCACTTCCGGGGGTACGGATCGGCAACAGCGGCCTCAGCGTGCCTTGGGTCCTTCGCGTTGCCGACTGGGAGGCCATCGCCGCGGACAAGCTGCTAGATACCCGGGTACTGCACGGTATCAACGACCTCGGCCTCCAGGAGCAGCTGGTTCAGCGCCACCGCGGTGGTGACGGCGAACTCGCCGACGTCCTTGAGCATCGTTTCCGCAGCTTCATGGGCACCCAGGGCTGGGATGCACGGCGTTTTCTGCTCCGCATCCATGCCCGTCAGCCTTCACCACAGCTGTTCCGGCGCATGGCCACCGTCGCGAGTGACCGCCCGTACGAGGACAGCAACGGCGAGCTGATTCCGTTACGGGAATGGTGCCAGGGTCTAGCCGAGGAAAGAGTGGATGCCGCCCGCCCCGGACTGGACTCGCCGGACGGACACCGCCGGGTTGTCATCACCGCGCTCCGGGAGCTTGCCAGCGACCCTGGAGCGCCCGCCGACGGCATCCGCACCCTGCTGTCCCTGATCGGGCGGGCCGGCACCACCATCGGTGCACCGCCCGGCACCGTCGTCGGGTTGTTGCGCTACCTCGGCGCCCCGGCCGGCGCCGACGGGTTGCCGGAGAACGCCATGGACGACGCCCAGGGAGAGCTGCTGACTCTCTCGGAACTGCTTGAGGCCGGCGCTTGGCGGGAACCTCACCGCTCCCGTGAAGCGGCGGCAAGCCTGGATCACCGACTGGCGACCCTGGAACAGCTGCTGACCCCCTTGCTGCCTGCGAGCGAGGCGACTCTGCTCCAAAACGCCTGCAACGCCCTGCGTCGCTACTCACGAGCCTGGCTGGAGGGGCTCGACGCCGTGGCCCAGGCCACGCTGCACACTGACGATACGCCGGAACAGTGGTCGGCGGCCCTGGCATCCGTTCCCTCCGAGATTCCGGTGTCCCTGCGTCCGCCGCTGCTGCTGGAGATCTGGAACAGCCTGCATACCGACACGCGGCGCCCCATTCTGCTGCTGCGCTGGGCCACCGAGGGGCTGGATCACCACTCCCTGCCCGAGGTCATCGACGCCCTGGCACTGCGCTGGCGAGGGCAGCTGGAGCGTGCCATGTCCTCCGGCGCCACTGCTGACGTGCACATGCTCATGCGGGATCCGCTGTTCGCGCCAATGCGCGAACGCATCAACGACCCGGACCTCGGCCGCCAGTTACGCCAATGGCACTTTGACCGCCTGCAGCCACTGCGCGGGGTCGCCTCCGGTCAACGTGTCGGCGGCTCGGCGAATGCCCTCTCCGGTCTGGCCGGTTTCCTGGGCCATTTCGCCGCCGTGTGGATCGGTCTGCTCGTGGGCGCCATTCTCATGCTGGACTTCGGTGACGCCTGGCGCGAGATTGCTTCCGGGGGCGACACACGCGGCATCGCCATCACCTTCCTGCTCGGCGCCGGCGGGACCGCCGCCTACCTCATGGCCAATCTTCGGGGCAAGGTACGGCGCAGCCCGGAAGAGGCAGCACTATCGTTCTGGCTGGCGCAGCTGGGCCGAGTCATGGTCTTTCTGAGCCTGTGCCTGGTCTATACCCTGCTGGTCACCGGCGGCCTCTGGCTGCTGCTCTCCGGCACCGACGAGGTCGTTCACGGCCCAATGGCCCTGGGACACATCGCGGTCTGGGCCGGGTTCGCACTATTCGCCGGAACCTTCTTCGGCCTGGTCGCCAAGGACATCTGATTTCCGACGGTCCAGGGGTTTAGCGCTTCCCTAGACGATCGAGCAACCGCTGCTGGTAGGCGGGATCCGTGGTCAGCAAGCTGAGGCCACGGCCCCGCTTCTCGGCGAGCTGCATGCGCAGCACCTCCAGGCGACGACGGGCATCGCTGCGGCCGGCCTGATCCTCCACCGGCAACTGCTCCAGCAGCTCTTCCACGGTGTTGATCTCCCGCTGCAGCTGCATTTCCGGGGGCAGGAAGCCTGCGTTCTTCAGCAATCGGTAGCCGGCCCGCAGATGCGCCGGCACCATGGCATCGTCGTCCAGCTGCTGGCGCCTGCCGGAACCGGGAAGATTGTCCAGCTCGCCCCGGTCCCGCGCCTCGGCGACACGCTGCTCCGCGATCTCGTCCAGCAGCGACATACTCACCGCCTCCACACCACGTCCGCGGTCTTCAGGATAGCACTGCGTCGAAAGCAAAGGCTTGCATTTGTCCGATATTGGACTATCATGGTTGGCACATTCTCTGGAGGCATAATGAATCACTCCGACGCTGCTGCCAAACCCAAGTACATGCGGCTGTTGCGCGAGCTCGTCCAGGCCTATCAGGCCTTTGAGGCGTATACGATGCCTCATATCAAGTCATGGGGCCTGACCCCCGCGCAGTTTGATGTCATAGCGACCCTGGGCAATACGGAGGGGATGACCTTCCGTGAACTCGGTGAGCGTACCCTGATTTACAAGACGACCCTCACCAGCGTGGTCGACCGCCTTCAGGAGCGCGGACTGGTGGAACGCCGCCCCTCGACAACGGATCGCCGCAGTACGCTGGCCGTGCTCACCCCCGAGGGAGACGCGCTGTTCCAGGAGGCGTTCAATGACCACGCCGAACACCTGCGCCGGCGGCTGGAACGCCTGTCGGAAGATGAAATGGAGGAGGCCATCACCCAGTTGCGACGGGTAAAGGACACATTCAGCTGACGAAACCGCGGGGAATGCCCCGCAATTTTACGCCCTAATAGTCCGATTTCGGACCAATCCCGTGAGGTGCACCATGAAAGTACTCATCGTTTACTACAGCACGTTCGGCAACGTTCTCGACATGGCCCGTCTGGTGGCGGAAGGCGTGAAAACCGTTCCTGGTGCCGAGCCGGTGATCCGCACCGTCCCGGAACTCATGCCCGAGGAGGTCATTAACGGCAACGAGGGCATGAAGGCCGGGCGCGACAAGCAGAAGGACATTCCCCTGGTCACCGACGACGACTTCCGCGAAGCCGGGGCCATTGCCTTCGGTACCCCGACACGCTTCGGCAACATGGCGTCACAGCTCAAGAACCGGATCGATCAGGTCAGTGCGCTGTGGATGGAGGGCGTATTCGAGGACAAGCCGGCCGGCATGTTCGTCTCCACCGCCAGTCTCCACGGCGGACAGGAGGCCACCATCACGTCCAGCATCGGACCGCTCATGCACCTTGGCATGATCCCGGTGGGTGTTCCCTATTCCACCCAGGAGCTGTTCGTGACCCAGGGTGGCGGCTCGCCTTACGGCCCCGGACACATTGCCGGCGGCAATAATGATCGCGAGATCGACAGCGAGGAAGCGGCCATCTGCCGTGCCCTTGGCGCGCGTCTGGCGCGTATCGGCATGAAGCTGCAGAGCTGATTGCCAGCCTGCCCGGGTACCGGCGGCTTGCCGATACCCGGGCATCATGGGCTCCGCAGCGCGCCCCGCGTATCATGGGGGAGGTTGCAGCCGAGCACATGAGGTCTCCGATTGAATCAGATTGACACCCTGGTCGCAGGCCAGGGGCTGGCCGGCAGCCTGCTGGCCATGATGCTTGCAGACCGCGGCGTCGACGTCCGTGTCGTGGCACCGGGGCCGGAGGGAAGCGCCACTGCGGCGGCGGCGGGCATCCTCAGCCCCTTTACCGGGCCACGCTATCAGGCACCGGCACGCCTGGGAGAACTTCTCACCACCGCTCGCTCCACCTACCAGAGCCTGGAAGCCATCCTCGGCTGTTCGTTGTTCACGCCGCAGCCGATCTGGCGCGTGCTTCAGGCGCCGGAGGAGATCGGGCAGATCAAACGCCGACAGGACCAGCACCCCGCCGGCGACTACCTGCCGTCTCCCACCCGGGAAGGATTGCCCGAGGGGGTAATGGCACCCTATGGCGCCAGCTGCATGCACGGTGGCGGGCATGTGGCTCTCGGTCAGCTGCAGGAGCATGTTCGCCGCCACCTGCACGCCGCCGGGCGACTCATCGATGACACCCTGGCACCGGAGGCAGTGGTGTTCGAGACCGACGGTACCGTACGCTGGCAACAGTGGCGCGCACGCCGGATCATCTTCTGTGACGGGGCGGGTGCATTCGGTAACCCGTGGTGGCGGTACCTGCCCTGGCGGCGCTCCTGTGGCGAAAGCCTGACCATTGCCTCCGAAGCACCCCAGGGGCAGCCCGGACTGCCCGGCGCCATCATCACCGGTGGCAAATCCCTGGTTCCCCTGGACGACGGAACCCACCGACTGGGAGCCACCTACGACCGCGACCATGCGGCGTGCCACCCCACCGAGGCCGCACGCCAGGAGCTGCTGGCTGCCCTGCCCCGGCTGCTTCAGGATCCTCCCCCGGTGCGGGTCGTACGCGGACACGCCGGCGTCCGCCCGTGTTCGCACCCGGGACCCCCGTTCATCGGCATGCACCCGGAAGACGACCATATCGGGATCCTCAACGGCCTGGGCTCCAGGGGCACGCTTCTGGGTCCCTGGCATGCAACCCGCCTTGCCGACCATATCGCGCTGGGGCGACCGCTTCCGGCAGACGCCGACGTGCGCCAGCGCCGGGATCTTCCATGACCCGTCGACCGCTGACAGCCTGGGTCCACGAACTTCTGGGCGGCGTGTCGCGGCCCGGCGACACCGCCGTCGATGCGACTGCGGGCAACGGCCTGGACACACTGTTCCTCAGTCGCGCCGTGGGCGTCGACGGCCATGTGTACGCCCTGGACCTCCAGGCTGCCGCCCTGGAGGCCACCCGGCGCAGGCTCCACGCCGCCGGCACGCTGCCCCGGACGCGGCTCATCCAGGCGGACCACGCCGAGCTGCTCGCCGTGCTCGGCCATGAACTCCAGGGCCGGGTGCGAGCCATCACGTTCAACCTGGGCTATCTGCCGGGCAGCGACCGCGAGGTCGTCACCTCAGCGGCATCCACGGTGCCGGCGCTGCGGCAGGCGAGTACTCTTTTGATGCCTGGAGGACGGATGACCATCCTCGCTTATACCGGGCACCCGGGCGGTCAACTGGAGGCACGCGCCGTGGAAGAGTGGGTCAACGCCCTGGGGCGGCCGTTCCTGGTGCGTGAAGTACGGCCACCGGGGACGCCGGAGGGTGCGCCACGGCTGATGGTGGTGGACAGGGACGATTACTGAGGGTGAAGCAGATTCAGATACCGCCGGACGGCGGCGGCCGCGTGGTCCGGCCACCGCCGCCGTGCGGTTACTTTGCGGCGTCGCGCCGCTGCTTGCGCACCTTGGACGCCTTGGGCCGCGTCTTGCCGTAGCTGCCGCGCGCGATCTTTCCGCGACGCGAGCGCTGATCACCTCGTGCCATGCTTCGTCTCCTTGCCATCAAACAGTGGAACCGGGAATGGTAAAGTGCCGGGCTGGTGAACGAAAGCCATTCCACCGTTGAACAAGGATGCACCAGACGCCCATGCACCATGAATCACTGTCCATCCGCACCGACGGGCGCGGTCTCATCGACATGACCAGGGAAGTCAGCCGCAGGGTGACCCAGAGCGGCATCCGGTCCGGTCTGTGCCATGTGTTCATTCACCACACCAGTGCGTCGCTGCTGATTCAGGAAAACGCCGACCCCTCCGTGCAGCGCGACCTGGAGCGCATTCTTGCGCGCCTGATCCCCGACGGCGACCCGCTGTTCGAACACGACATGGAAGGCCCGGACGACATGCCGGCCCATGTACGCAGTGCCATCACCCAGACCACGCTCACCATTCCGGTTGCCGACGGGCGCCTCGCACTGGGGACCTGGCAGGGCATTTACCTCTGGGAACACCGCCATCGGCCTCACCAGCGCCATCTCACAGTCACCCTTCAGGGCAGCTGAACGCGCGGCGGGCGGTCCCTACCAGGGGATGGGCTCACCGTCCCAGGCAAGAAAGCTGCCAGAATCCTCCGGGCCCAGTCCACTGATGACCTGGAACAGGCGCTCCACCGTGTATTCGGTGCTGAACAGCTTGCCCTCCGGCACCCGTGACTGGAATGGCTGCGACAGCCCGGTATCGGTGGTTCCGGGGTGCAGCGCCACGCACACCAGTTGCCGGGACCGGCGCGCCAGCTCAACGGACAACCCGCGGGTGAACATGTTCTGCGCCGCCTTGGCACCACGGTAGGCGTACCATCCGCCCAGGCCGTTGTCACCGATACTCCCGACCCGCGCGGACATATTGGCCAGCACGGCGTGCTCCCGATGGGTGAGCAACCGTTCGAATGCTCGCGCCACCAGCAATGGCCCGAAAGCGTTGACGCGGAAGCTGCGCTCCAGATTGTCCAGGCGCACGTCCGCCAGGCGCTTCTCCGGTTTCAGGTCATGGTCGTCATGGAGCAATCCGGCCACGTTGAACAGCAGGTGCAGGCGCTCACTGCGGGCACCAACGGTGGCCGCGGCATCGTCAATGCTGCTCTCGTCGGTGACATCCAGGGGCACCGTCACCAGCCGCTCCGGATGCGCTTCGGCGAGCTCCTGGAGCCCTTCAGCACGGTCCGGACGGCGCGCGGTCGCATAGACCCGGCCCACCTGCGGCTCATCGAGAAGCCGGCGCACGCACTCCAGGCCAATGCCGCGGCTGGCGCCCTGAATCAGGGCGTGAAATCCTTCGGGGAAGCGTTCAAACATGGTGGCTGCTCACGAGTGAAGTTTCGGGACCCGCGGCCAAACAGCCGCTACCCATTTGCCCGCGCCGGGGTGCCGGTCATGGTGGAGCGGCGTCTCCGCTGCTGGATCAACTACTGGCCGTCAGGCCCCCGGTCAGCGCCACACCGACCATCACCGCCGCGTAATGGCAGCTTGCCGCCGCCACCACGAAGGCGTGCCAGATGGTGCGATGGAACGGCAGCCGCCACCAGAGGAAAAACGGTACACCCAGGCTGTACAGCAGGCCACCGGTGATCACCAGCACCGCGACGCTCAGAGACGCCGACGATACCAGCGGTTGCAGCACGAACACCGCGCTCCAGCCCAGCGCCAGGTAGAACAGAAACGCCTTGCGCGGCTCCAGCGCACGCCGCCGGAACAGGCGCAGACCCATGCCGAAGAGCGCCATGGCCCAGATGAACAGCAGCAGGGTCCAGCCGGCGGCACCGCCGATGATGAACAGGGTCAGCGGCGTGTAGGTCGCGGCGATCATGAACAGGATGCCGGCATGGTCCAGTCTCTGGAACAGCCCCGCCCACCGTGAACTGTCCGACAGGTCGTGGTTGCTCAGCATGGAACACCCGAACATGACCACCAAGCCGGCGCCATACACCGCCAGAGTCGCCCAGACCAGTGGCGTGGCGTCACCCGATAGCCCGGCCGCCACCAGCAAGGCAATCAGCCCCGTCACCGCGGCTACCATGGCCAGCCAGTGCACGCTGCGGTCCGCCCATTGTTCGGCGGTAGTGTACGCCCTGAGGATCGCGCCCATTCTTGCCCTGCTCCATCTCGCCCGCTGGCGGAACATGCCAGCGTTTCGTCAGTAAGCTAACATGCCCACCGTGATCGCCCTATTACAGAAGTACTCCGCAATCTCGGTGCCGACCGGCCTCCTCGCCGCCGCCCTGCTGGCCCTGGCGGCCGCGCTGACGGCGCAGCCCGCGGTCGCCGCGGAGGCTCGCTGGCAGGCGCTGGACGACGCCCTGACCCAGGGCCAGCGCCACGACAGAATCTGGCGTTTCGGCTGGGGTGGCTTCCACGGGGCCAACCTCGGCCGCAACATCTACCTGGCCAGCGAAGGCTCCGACCGCGACACCCGCTTCGACGCCCGTGTGGATTCGGTGAAATCGCTACTGGCCCTGGGAACACTCCTGCTGGAATCGCCCCCCTACCCCGAGGCGCGACACCGCCTGCAGGACCTGCGCGCCTCCGGGCATCCGGACGCGCTGCACCGGGCCGAGCAGCTCATCGCCGAGACGGCACGCATTGAAGCGCAGCGTCGGCGACCGGGCGCCCTCAAGGGTGCGCTGGCGGTGAATATCGCCGCCGGAGCGACCATTGCCATCGGCGATGACCGCACCGGTGACGGTCTGCGCAACGCCGCCCTGGGCATGGCGGTATCCGCCATCCAGGTCTGGACCCGCCCTACATCCGCGCAGGGTGCAACCGCTCGCGCCGGAGCCACAACCCGAATACCCGGCGGCGACCCGCCGCGACTCCACTACCGGATGGTCATCGCGCCGTCTCAAGCCGCATTGGCTCTCTACTGGTAACGCCCCCCGGGCGCCCTGGATCGCCTGGAAGCATGGCTCTGCTACTCTTTCCACAGGGAAGGCGAAAACAGGAGCCGAGCCATGACGCACTACGTCTGCACCGTGGAATTCCGGGATCGCGCATCCGGAGCCATCGACCATTTCGTACGCGAACTCAGCGCCAGCGACGGCAGTGTCGCCAGCGACGAGATCGAGCGCGCGTTCCTGACCGAACATGCCGGTGACCAACGCGATCTCGAGATCGCCGAGATCGTCTGCATGCCCGAGGGCAATCACTGATCCGGCCGGGGTCAGGACTGCAGGTCAGCCGAACACCGTTACCGTCTGGCGACTGAGAGCGATCAGGTCGCCGGCGCGTGTCCACAAACGGGCCTGGGTCTGCCCGTAGCCGTCCCGGGCGTGATCCAGAGTGGCCTGATACAGCAACCAGTCATTGGCCTCGATGGCGGGCAGCGGCTGCACGAATTCCACGAACCAGGTCAGCGAACTGGAGGGTGCGCGCTCAGTCAGCAACGGCAGTGTTGCCGGCGGCCACGCGTCGATCAGGCCGAGCAGTTGCAACGGTCCCAACGGCCCGGCTTCATCCCGGAACCGGATCCAGCCGCCCATGTCTCTGGTCGTCGCGCCGGTGAACGGCAGGCTGCCGATGCAATAGCGGTACTCGAAGAACCGGGTGAACGCCGGATTCACCCCCTTCCGGTAGATCACCGGCTCGACCTCGTCCGGTGCTGGGGCGCCGACCGCCGGCTCCGCCGGCATGACCGCCCCGGACGCCCGTGCCTTGCCGAAGCTGGCAAGCACCGATGTCTTGACCTCGCCGTCCTGCGCCGCCTCTGCCTGGAACTGGCTGACACTGCCGCCTTCACGCAGCGCACGCGGGGTGACGTGCACGACGCCGGGGCTCAGCGGCCCCACGAACGCAATACTGGCGCTGCGCAGTTCCCGGTCGGGATCCACGTGACGCATCACCGGCTCCATGGTGATCGCCGCGGCCAGGCCTCCGAACAGGGCACGTCCCTGGGCCCATTCTCCACTGACCTCAACGGTGTTGTTACCGGACCCGCCCAACGCTTCCAGGATTCCGGAAAAATCCCCCATCCCCCCTCCTTGTTGTGGTTTTCGCCCGTGACGCGAGTGTCCTGCAGGACACCAAGCTAAACATACTGAGCCGCGGCATGCGCCGATGCCCATGCCCACTGGAAATTGTGCCCACCGAGATGACCGGTAACATCCACGACTTCACCAATGAAGTAAAGCCCCGGCACCCGGCGGCTGGCCATGGTCTTCGAGGAAAGCTCGTCGGTATCCACCCCGCCCAGGGTCACCTCGGCCACGGCGTACCCCTCGGTGCCCACCGGCACCACCGTCCAGGCACTCAGGCGCTGTGCCAGCGCCTCCAGGGCCGTGCTGGAATAACCGGCCAGCGGGATATCCGGCAGATCGTCGCCGAACCAGTACTGTGCCACCCGACGGGTCAGATGCTCGCCCAGCAGGGTGTGTGCCCGGGTGCGGCTGCCGTCGACCCTGGCCCGGTGAAGGGCCTCACGGACCCGCTGATCCGGGTCCAGATCGATGGCGACCGGGGCTCCGTCCTGCCAGTATGATGATGCCTGCAGCACCGCCGGGCCGCTGAGCCCGCGATGGGTAATGAGCACGTTCTCCCGGAATGCGGCATCCCCGGCCGCGACCACGGCGTCCAGGGACGTCCCCGCCAGTTCCCGCAGTTCGCCCATGACCCCCTTGTCCAGCACTAGCGGCACCAGGGCCGGCCGTGTGGGCTGCAGCGCCAGGCCGTATTCCTGCGCCAGCCGATGGCCGAACGCCGTTGCGCCCATGCGTGGAATGGACAGGCCGCCGGTGGCCACCACCACCGCATCGGCCTCCATGGCGCCGGTGCTAGTCTGCAGCCGGAACGGCCCATCACCGCTCACCGCATCCACCGATGTGCCGGTCGCCACGGTCACGCCACCGGCGGCACACTCGGCCAGCAGCAGGTCAACGATGGCCCGGGCCTTGCCGTCGCAGAACAGCTGCCCCAGCTTCTTCTCGTGGTACGCGATGCCATGGGATTCCACCAGGGCAATGAAATCCCAGGGTGTGTAACGGCTTAGCGCAGACTTGTGAAAATGCGGATTAGCGCCCAGGAAGTGCTCGGGACCGCTGTACATATTGGTGAAATTGCAGCGCCCACCCCCGGACATGAGGATCTTCCGGCCCACCTTGCTGGTATGCTCCAACACCAGCACCTTGCGGCCGCGCTGGCCCGCCAGGGCGGCGCAAAAGAGGCCTGCGGCGCCGCCACCGATGATGATGACGTCATATCGGCTCACGCCGGATCCTCGCCGTCCATGGCGGCGACTGCCTGCTGCTGGCGCCAGAGGGCGGCGTAGACGCCGTCGGCGGCCAGCAGTTCTCCGTGCTCCCCCTGCTCCACCACGCGCCCCTGGTCCAGCACCACGATGCGGTCCGCATCCATGATCGTGGACAATCGGTGAGCAATGGCCAGGGTGGTGCGCTGGCGGGCTACGGTGTTGAGCGCGTGCAGGATAGCCTGCTCCGAGGCGGAATCCAGGGACGAGGTGGCCTCGTCCAGCACCAGGATGGGCGGATCCTTGAGCAGCACCCGCGCGATGGCAATACGCTGCTTCTCGCCCCCGGAGACCTTGAGCCCCCGCTCGCCCACACGCGTCTCTAGGCCTTCCGGCAGGCGCGCGATGAAATCATCCAGATCCGCCAGGCGTACCGCGTCGAGAACTTCCTCCTCACTGGCGTCAGGCCGGCCGTAGGCGATGTTGTAGCGGATGGTGTCGTTGAACAGCACGGTATCCTGCGGCACCACGCCGATGGCCCCACGCAGACTGTCCTGGGTGACGTCGCGGACATCCTGACCATTGACGCTAATTGCACCGCCGTCGACATCGTAGAAGCGGAACAGCAGCCGTGCGATGGTGGACTTGCCGGCACCGCTGGGGCCCACCACCGCCACCTTGGCGCCCGCCGGAATGGCGAAGCTCACGTCGCGCAGGATCGGACGATCGGGCTGGTAGGCAAAGTCCACGCGGTGAAAGCGCACTTCTCCACCATCCGGAGCCAGCGGTCGGGCACGGGGATGATCCTGTACGCTGGCGTCCTCGCCGAGCAGCCCGAACATGCGCTCAATGTCCACCAGAGCCTGGCGGATCTCCCGGTAGACGAAGCCGAGCACGTTCAGGGGCATGAAAAGCTGGATCATGTACGCGTTGACCATCACCAGGTCACCCATACTCATGTCGCCGCTGCTGACCTGGATGGCGGCCATGGCCATCATCACGGTGATGGCGCCAGCGATGATCAGGGCCTGACCGGAGTTCAGCGCGGCCAGGGAGAGGCGGTTCTTCATGCGGGCGGATTCCCACGCCTCCAGATCCCGGTCGTAGCGCTGGGCCTCGTAGGCCTCGTTATTGAAGTACTTCACCGTCTCGTAGTTCAGCAGACTGTCCACGGCGCGGGTGTTGGAGCGGTTGTCCATGGTGTTCGCCTCGCGTACGAAGCGCGTGCGCCACTCGGTAACCACCACGGAGAACGCGATGTAGATCACCACCGCGGCAATCACCGTAACCACGAAACCGGGGCTGAAGGCAAAGAACAGAATCACCGCCACCATGGCGATCTCCAGCACCGTGGGCACGATGTTGAACAGCATGAACCGCAGCAGGAAGCTCATGCCGTTGGTGCCGCGTTCGATGTCCCGGGCCAGGGCCCCGGTCTGGCGCGACAGATGAAACGACAGCTGCAGGCGATGCAGGTGGCGGAACACCTCCAGGGACGCCCGCCGCATGGCGCGCTCTGCGACACGGGCGAACACCGCATCCCGGAGTTCGCCGAAGAACGTGGCACCGAAACGCAGCAGGCCGTAGCCCACCACCAGCGCCAGCGGTACCAGCAGCATCACCTCCTCGCCCCGTTCTTCCAGGGTGTCAACCAGGAACTTCAGGGCGACGGGCACCAGCACGTTCGCCACCTTGGCCAGCACCAGGCAGGCGACGGCCACTGCGACCCGCCCGCGGAACTCCAGGAGATAAGGCAGCAGGCTGCGAATAATGCCCCAGTTGGGACGCACACCAACATCGGCCGTTGTCGCGCCGGAAGACCGCAACGCTTTCCCCTATTTCACCGGGGGCAGACCGCACCGCGCCAGGATCCGCCGCACCAGAAGGACAAGCCCGTGACCGGGCCAGAAGAGCAGCAGAGGATAGAGGAACATCATGAGCAGCACAAAAGCGGGATCAGGCATCCACACCTGCTCGATGCCCATGGGCTCGGTCAGCCAGTTGATATTCCGCTCTGCCTCGGTCAGCAACCATGTCGCGGGGAGCACGACCACGGCCAGGGCGGTCTGTAACAAGGGAGCGCGCCGGTCGTAACCGACACGGTGCAGCGCCCAGACGATCAGCACCGGCAGAAAGATGTGATACAGGGAAGTCGCCCGCGCCAGCAGCGGGTTCTCCGGGTTGAACATGTAGGCGGTGAAACTCCCCCACGCGCCGCCGCTTATCGCCCCCAGGAGAAAGTCGGGAGTCCAGAAAATGCCGACCATCACGACCGTCCCCGCCTGGCTGGACAGCAGCAGGCGGTTACCGGTCCAGAGGCTGTAGAGGACCAGGAACTGGGCAATGTTGCACAGCCAGAGGAAATTCTGTGGCCCGTATCCCCAGAGGATGACGGGGATCCAGAACACCATCCAGAGACTGAAGGTGATGGCCGCCCGGCGCAGTGCCGGATCGGCCGTCGCGGTCGCATTCAGCGCGGTCATGGACTATCGCCTGTTCACACGGCACGGGAGTCGCCATGGTACCGCACCAGTACGCACTGTCAGGAGGTCTGGCCGCGGCCGAGCTGCTCCTCCCAGACCCAGGGAATCCGCGCACCGCCCTGGACTATGGCCTCGATGTCCTCGGCCGACACCGGATGTCGCACCAGAAAACCCTGGAGTTCGTTGCAGTTGAGGTCACACAGGAGCTGCACCTGGTCGTGGGTCTCCACGCCCTCGGCCACCACACTCATCCCCAGGGCATGGCCGATGCCGATGATTGCCTTGACCACGTCGCGCCCGGGCCCGGCCTCGCGCATGGCATCGATGAAGCTGCGGTCGATCTTGAGTTTGTCCAGGGGCAACCGGCGCAGGTAATTCAGGGACGAGTACCCGGTGCCGAAATCGTCCACCGCGCAGTGGACGCCGAGCCTCTGCAGTCGCTCCATGACTGCAACCGCTCCATCCAGATCAGTGATCATGCTCTGTTCGGTGAGCTCCACCACCAGGGTCCCCGCAGGCAGTTGGTGGCGGGTAATGAGCTCCTGAACCGCGCCGGCAAGATCGGGGTCATGCAGTTCCCCGCCGGAGACATTGACGCTGATCCAGAACGGCTCGCGCATGCACGCCCGCCACGCCGCGGCCTGTCGGCAGGCATGTTCCAGCACATAGCGGGTCAGCGTCCGCGAGAGCAGCGGATCGCGCTCCGCCACCGGGATGAACTCGCCCGGGCTGACGCGTCCGAGCTGAGAGCAGGTCCAACGCGCCAGCGCCTCACAGCCCACCAGCAGCCCGGTGCGGGCATCCAGCACCGGCTGATAGTGCAGTTCTACCCGTTCGCGCTCCAGGGCCCGGGAAAGCCGCTGTGCGATCCGATCACGGCGGGAAATGGCGCTATTCACCTCACCGCTGAAAAACACCGGCGCCTGCTCGCCGGCAGCCTCGGCGCGGCCGGCGGCCAGCCCGGCCCGATCCATCAGCGCCAACGCCTCGGTGGCGTCTTGCGGAAACATGCTGGCGCCGAAGCCGACCATCACCTCCCGTGTCCCCCCGCTGATGTTGTAGGGCTGACGCAAGGCATCGCAAAGCTCGCGCATCCGCTGCGCCGCATCGTCCTCCGCGGTGACCTGCGTCGCCACCACACAGAAGGTGTCCGCCTCCAGCCGACCGAGATAGTCCCCTGCGCGCAGGGCACAACGCAGGCGCTCACTGAACAGCTCCGCGAGGTAGTCCACCCTCTCCCGCCCGTAAACGGCCAGCACTTCGTCATAGCGGGGGAACCGTATCTGGCCCACGGCAACGCCCTCACCTCTCTCCCTGGCCGAGACCAGGGCACGCTCGAGCAGTTCCACGATGATGCTTCGCCGCGGCAGACCGGTGACCGGATCACGCAGCGCCGTGTGCTCGATGGCCTCTCGCGCTTCAGCGATACGCACGTTGAAATGCAACTCCTGTTCCACCAGACGCGCGAAGTCCCGCAATCGACGCCAGCCGACATCACCCAGGGTGCGGGGCCGCGTATCCAGTACGCATAGCGTGCCCACCGGAGCATCCCCGGGCCCCAGCAGCGTAACACCCGCATAGAAGCGGATTCCGGGCTCGCCGCGCACCAGGTGGTGCTCGCGGAAACGCGGATCTGCCTGGGTGTCCGGGATCTCCATGGCTCCGGCCATCAGCGTGTGGTTGCAGAAGGCCTCATCCCGAGGCGCGCGTTCGATATCCAGGCCCACCCGGGATTTGAACCACTGGGTGTGCTCGTCCATGAGCGCAATGAACGCCATGGGCGCTTCAACGACGTCGGCAACCAGTCCCGTGAACTGATCCAGCCGCTGGTCCGGGCGCGTATCCAGGAGCTCGCGTGACAAGAGCTCCTGCAACCGTCGCGCCTCGGACTCATTGCCAAACGAGGAAGACAGGAAATCGGGATTCAATGGGCCACCCTGTCGGCGGGTTCAATGACACTGACCAAGCGCCGGATCACGCCGCTGGCCGAACTCGCAGCCGCAATCGATGTTTTCCGGGGTCGCGGCACCCCCGGCCGCGCCGCGACATTTCCCGGTATTGTATCTTTACGGATCGCGACCAAAGTGTGGGCTGTGTCGCAGATTGCTGGAACCACCGCGGAATACTGTAGACTCCGCTGGCCATGAATCTGCGCATTCTCTATCAAGACGACGACCTGGTTGCCGTGGACAAGCCCGCCGGCTTGCTCGTGCACCGCACCCGGATTGCCGATGAGCAGGCTGCAGCGCTCCAGCAGGTGCGGGATCTGGTGGGCCGCCGGGTGAACCCGGTCCATCGTCTGGACCGCCCCACATCCGGCGTGTTGCTGTTTGCCTTTGAGGCCGACACCACCCGCCTGTTGCAGGCCATGTTCAACGACGGCCGCGCACACAAACGATACCTGGCCGTGGTTCGCGGTCATGCGCCGGAGCACGGCGTGATCGACCGACCATTGCGTCAGGACCGTCACAAACCAGAGCGCTCCGCACGCACGATCTACCGGCGGCTGTATACGGCAGAGGCGCCGTTCCCGGCGGGCCGCTACAACACGGCTCGCTTTTCGCTGCTGGAAGCCGAACCACAGACCGGGCGGCTCCACCAGCTCCGGCGCCATTTCGCCCACCTTCGGCACCCGATCATCGGCGACACCACCCACGGTGACGGCAAACAGAACCGGGCCTTTCGCGAACACGTGGGCGTCCACCGCCTGTTACTCATGGCCCGCGCGCTGACCCTGCCACACCCTCGGCATGGAGAGGAGCTGCGCGTGCTGGCACCGTTACCCGAAGAATTCCACGTTGTCTGCCAGACGCTGGGCTGGCCGTCGCCGCCGGATGCTGATGCCGCCAGCGACGGTGTTCAGACCATCAGCCGTTCTTGCGCTTGAGAAACGCCGCCATGGCCTCCTTCTGATCCGCCATGACCCGGGCCACCGCGTCCCGCTTGCGCGCCTCACCCAGGTACTCCTTCACGCCCGGCAGCTGATCATAGACGTCCACGTCCAGGATCTTGCGGCCGGCATCCCGCAGCAACGGCAGGTGGATGATCGCGTTAATGTCAGCCTGACCGAAGGCCTGGCCATCCAGCGGCCCGTCGAAACGGCTCAGCGCCGCCAGGGCGTCGGCACCCCGGCGCAGCACGGCTGCGGCTTCCTTCTTGGTTTCGTCACTCACCGTGGCACCGAAGAAGGCCTCGGGGTAGACGCGCCGGGCGGGCAATTCCATGTACAGCTCGATGACCCGGCTGATCTCCCGCGCCTTGGCGCGGTGGAAGGGATCGGCGGGCAGCAGGGCGGGCGCCGGCGCCAGCTCTTCCAGGTAATCCAGAATCACCTGGGCTTCGGTGAACACGCCCTCGGCGGTTTCCAGGAACGGCACCTTGCCCATTGGGCTCTTGCGCAGCATATCGCCCTCCAGGGGCGTCCACGCAGTCACCTCCTCGAATTCCAGGCCTTTCTCCAGCAGGGCCGTCTTGGCGACGTTGTAATAATTGCTGACGGCAAAGCCGTAGAGTTTGAGCATTGATTGGCTCCTTGGTTGAGAGGTCATCGGGCGATGACGCGGTAGACGGGGCGCAGACTGTCGATGTGGCGCAGAACCACCATGATCACGGTCATCAGCGGCACGGCGAGCAGGACACCGATACCACCCCACAGCCAGCCCCAGAAGAAGATCCCGACAAAGATGATCACGGGATTGATGTCCAGCCGGTAGCCATGGATGTAGGGCTCGAGAACAAAGCCCACGAAGCTGCTCAGGCCCAGGTAGGCCATGGGCGCGATCAGCATGACCAGCGGGTCGTTCATGTGCATGGCCGAGATGATCGCCAGTAACACGGTGGTGACCAGCACGCCGAGATACGGGATGAAACGTAACAAGGCGGCGATCACGCCCCAGACCACCGGCTCCGGCAGCCCCAGCAGCCATAGCATGATCCCGGTCAGCAGACCTACGGCACCGTTGCTCAAGGTGATCACACCCAGATAGCGCGCGATCTCACGCTGGGAATCACGCACGACAGTCAGCACCGTGCGCCGTGTCCGGCGCGTGGAAATCTGCCCCGCGAGGTTGCGGACCAACGCCTGGCCGCTGACCAGAAGGAAATAGCTCAACGTCAGTGCCAGCGCAATTGCCACGGCGTTGTTCCGCGCACCGACCAGCAGCTGCCCGCGCCAGGATTCCGACTGCAGCACCACCGTGGTGGGCTGATTGTCCACTCCTTCGTCCGCGAACTCCTCGACGGTCTCCTCCACCTGACGGGCCGAATCGGTCATGCGGGTATAGGCCTCGTGCAGGCCGTGGTCGGAGAGCAGGAGATTGCCGATCCCCTCCGGCGCCTCCTCCATCCAGTCCATGATCGGACCGGAGACATAAGTACCGATACTGCCGAGAAACCCCACCAGCAGACTGAGCATCAACAGGGCACCAAAACTTCGCGGTACCCCACGGCGCGCCAGCCCCTGCACGGACGGGGCCAGCAGCAGGCTGGCCATGGCGGCCAGAGTCACGGGCAGCAGCACCTCATGGGCGAGGTACAGGGTGTACAGAACACCCAGGGCAAACAGCCCGTACACTGGAACGTGAAGCGCGCCCAGTGATGACTGGGAATGATCACTGTTCATTGCCATGCGTCCCCCGGACCCTGCGGCCTACATCATGCGGGCAGCAAGGCGCAACGGCAGATTCCGCAGCAGCCAGCCAACCGGCGCCCACGGCCAGCCAGGCACGCAGGCGGTCTGCGGTTCCTGCTCGATGGTACGCACCAACATGCGGCACCCCTTCTCGGCGTCCACAATGAAAGGCGTTCGCCCGACATCCTCATTGATCGGTGAACGGATGAAGCCCGGGAAGATGGTGCTGACGCGGATCGGCGTGTTCATCAGTTCCACTCGCACACCCTCTGCCAGTGCTGCCAGGCCGGCCTTGCTGGCGGCGTAGGCAGTCATTTTCCGGGGCATCCCGCGCATCGCCCCCATGGAAGAAATCGCCACCAGGTGGCCCGCATTCTGGGCACGGAAGATCTCCAGCGCCGCCTCGAACTGGACCAGGGCAGCGACGAAGTTGGTCTCTGCGGTTTCCCGGTTCGCGTGAACGTGGCCGGTGCCAAGGGGGGCACCTTTACCGATGCCGGCATTGACGATAATGCGGTCCAGGCCGCCGAAATCATCACGGAAACCCCGAAACGTGTCGAAAACGGCCTCCGTGTCGCGCACGTCCAGTTCGCGGATGCGCACCCGGGAGGCGGGATTCTCCACCTCCAGTTCCTGGCGCAGTTCTTCCAGCCGGCTGGTGCGGCGCGCGCACAGCGCCAGATCGTACCCCTTTGCCGCGAACTCCGTCGCCATGCCCCAGCCCAGGCCGGAGCTGGCGCCGGTAATCAGGATCGTCTGCCGCATTTGTCCATTACCCTTTCCATCACGATGACTGCGTGTCCGGGCCCGCCGAACCCGAAAACGCCACTGCCTGAGATTACAGGACGTACGAGCTTACTAACCTTTGCGGATGGAAAGCCAGGTCTCGACACCTTTGCCGGTATCAGGACATCGGCTCAGATCCCGTGCTCCCGCAGATGCCAGGCCAGGCCTTCCAGGTCATCCAGCCCCTGGATGTCCTCGGCATGCATAGGGATACGCAGCAGGGCCAGGTCACCCAGCTCCCGGCCGATATCGTCCAGGTAACGCGCCTCCCGCGCACGGCGACGGGCAAGGAAACTGCCGTCAGCGTCGGCGGGGATGACTCGATTGACAAGGGCTCCGCGCACCGGGATGTGGAACTCCTTCAACGTCCGCACCGCCCGCGCCGACTCCAGAATCGGCAACCGCTCCGGTGTGAGCACGAACACGAACCCGGTGCACGACGCATCGGTCATCACTCGCCGGGCCCGGTGGAACAGTCGCCGCCGCTCCAGCAACGTCTCGGCGATCCGCCGGGTTCGCCGGTCCATTCCCTGAAACGGGTCCTCGTCAGGGTCGTCAAAGGGCGTCGGTAGATCCGCCCTGCTCTGCCCCGGCGTCAGGTGCTTGAGCACCTTGCCGAGTTCGTCGGAACGGCGGTTGTGGGCCAGCAAACCGTCGGTCCAGGCCGCCATGGCCTCCGGCAGGCTCAGCAGCCGCAGCGTGTGACCGGTGGGCGCGGTATCGAAAATGATGAGATCGTACGCATCCAGCTGGTCGGCAATGAGACCAGCGATACGTTCCAGCAGTGCCGCTTCCGAAGCCCCGGGCGAATGACGTGCCAGCGCCATTTGACGGGTCAGCTCCTTGTGCATCTCCGGCGCCGCCAGTTCCTTCATGTGCTCGGTGACGGCATCGACGTGCCTGCGCGCCTGGGCATCGGGATCGATTTCCAGCCCCCAGAGCCCCGCCGTCAGCCCGGTGATGCGGTCACCGATCTCGCGCTGGAACAGGTCGCCCAGGGAGTGGGCCGGGTCCGTGGAGACCACCAGGCAACGCTTGCCCCGGGCTGCCGCATGCACGCCCAGAGCCCCCGCCATGGTGGTCTTGCCGACCCCGCCCTTGCCGCCGACAAACACGGTGCGAAGATCACTGACGCCTTCCAGCCCACTCATGGCTGCTTGCTCCGCCGGCGCCGCATCACGCCCGGCTCAACAGCAACGGAAGTGCTCCAGAGGCGAACGCTCCATGCCCATACGCCGGTGCCAGTCATGAAAACGCTCCATCAGTAGCGGCTGCAATTCCATGGTGTAGTAACTGGCCGGGTTTGGGACCCCCATCATCTCCGAGAACACCAGCAGCATGAACAGGTCGTCCTCGTCCCGCCGCGCCCGGGCGATGGTGGCGCGGTAGCGGGCCGAGTAGTACTCCTCGGCATAATAGGTGGCCGTGCGCAGCCACTCGCGTACGGTTTCCGCCTTTGCGCCTCCCCGCGGCCGATTGCCACGGGGAGGCCTGTTGCTATCGTCGTTCACGCCGACACCTCACAACCACTCAAGATGCGGCACGCTGCTCCCGGAAGTGCTTGCGCAACGTTCCAACGCACTCCAGCAGCACCATCACGGCCGCAACCAGAATAACGATATCCAGCCCCAGCAGGAACCAGTCACCCGCCTCGTAGAAGGTACGCAACTGCACCAGCAGGGCGAACACCGTCATGGTGAGCAGGAATGCCAGCGGCAGCAGCGTGAACCACATGGGCCGGGCGAGACGCACCAGCATGACGGTGATCACCAGCAGGGTGAGGCCTGCAAGCAGCTGGTTGGTGGTGCCGAACAGCGGCCAGATGAGCATCCCGCCCGTGCCGTCGGCGCCGCCGGCGCCGAACGCCAACGCGACACAGGTGGCCACTGCGACCACGGTGGCCACCGGCACGCTCTTCAGCGCCGGGATGTTATACATGCTGCCCCACTCCTGCATGATGTAGCGCTGCAGGCGGATCCCGGTATCCATGGTGGTGCCCGCGAACAGCACCGCCATCACCGTAAGCAGCGTCACCGCTATGGCCTCGGAGAGGCCCGTACCCGCGGCCACGATGGCAGCGCCGCCATCGACGAAGGCGTTTACGCCGCCCTGACCGAATGCAGAATACAGCTCGCGCCATTCACCCAGCGTCGCAAACCCGGCGGTGGTTGCAAGGATGGCCGCCAGGGCCAGTGAGCCTTCGCCCACGGCGCCGAAGTAGCCGACGAAACGGACATCCGGTTCCCGGTTGATCTGCTTCGATGTCGTCCCGGAGGAGACCAGACCGTGGAAGCCGGAGATGGCGCCGCAGGCGATGGTCACGAATAACAGCGGCAACATGGATGGCGTGCCCTCGGGCACCGCCGTGTTGATGGCCGGGGCCACGATAGTGGGGTTGGAAATCAGAATGGCCGCGTAGACCAGGCCGAGCCCGATGAACAGCTGCAGACCGTTGATATAGTCGCGAGGCTGCAGCAGCACCCAGACGGGCAACAGCGAGGCGATGCCGGCATACAGAAACAGGATAATGATCCACTGGCTGTTCGCCGGCAGCCCGGCGACGCTCTCCGGCAACTCAACCGGCATCAACGGCCCGACGCCGATCAACGCATAGAGCGCGATCACCCCGATAATGGAGACGGTCAGCAGATTGATCCGCCGCCGGTAGATCAGCTGCCCGATAATCAGCGCAACGATGATGGCGCCCCAGACCGGAACCACCGCCGAGGGGTTGGCCACCAGCAGGTTGGAGATCACCACGGCGAACACCGCGTTGACCATCAACAGGACCAGGAAGATGACGATCATGAAAACGTTGCGTGCCCGGTTACCGACCACGTCACCGGTCAACGCGCCGATGGAGCGCCCCTTGTTGCGCACGCTGGCCCAGATCGCACCGGCGTCATGGACCCCGGCAAAGAAGATGGTCCCGAAAATGACCCAGAGAAATGCCGGCAGCCACCCCCAGATCACCGCCACGGCTGGCCCGACGATGGGGGCCGCGCCGGCCACCGATGTAAAGTGGTGCCCCCAGAGAATGAACTTGTTGGTCGGGACGAAATCGATCCCGTCTTCCAGCTCATGGGATGGCGTGCGGAAATCGGGATCCAGTTTGAAAATACGCTCCGCGATGAATCGCGAATAGATAAAGTAACCGGCGGCCATGCCGGCCAGGCCAAGCAGCAGAACGACAATCGCACTCATGGAACACTCCCCCTGCCGGTATTCTCGTTGTTGGCGGAGTATTGCAGCCGTTTACGCAAATGTCTTGTTGCGCCGCGGGAGGCGCGGACCTCACTCCGCGGCCTCCCCGGCACGTGGCGGCATCAGTCCGCCGGGGTCACCCGGTAGAGACTGCCGTCGTCACTGTCATTGAGCATGTAGATGGCCCCGTCCGGGCCTTCCCGGACGTCACGGATACGCCCGATGGTCTTGAGGAACAGTTCCTCCTCATGCACCACTTCGTCGCCATCCATGACCACACGACGAACCCTCTCGCCGCGCAGGCCACCTGCCAGAAGATCCCCCTCCCAGTCCGGGAAGCGATCTGCCGTCACCTGCGCGAGCCCGGACGGTGCATGGGTGGGCAGGAACTCATACACCGGGGCCACCATGTCCTGATCGTGCAGCCGGCCGGAATCCCCGAACTGCTCCTGGGTTCCGTAGTCCCTGCCCAGGGTAACCGCTGGCCAGCCGTAGTTCTGGCCAGCCTGGATCAGGTTGAGCTCGTCACCGCCTCTGGGCCCGTGCTCCGTGACCCAGATCTCGCCGGTGTCAGGATCGACGATCATGCCCTGCACATTGCGGTGCCCCCAGGAGTAGATCTCATCCAGCGCATCGTCCTCGGCAACAAAGGGATTGTCCTCCGGAACACTGCCGTCGTCGTTCAGCCGCAGGATGGTCCCCGCGTGGTCGCCAGGATCCTGCGCGCGCTCCGGCTCGACCCCACGATCGCCGATGCTCATGAGCAGGGTTCCGTCGTCCATCCACGCAAGCCGGGAGCCGTAATGGCGACCGGGCGATGACCGCCGGTCCTGCTCGAAAAGTTTCTCCACGTCCACCAGTTCGGAGCCTTCCAGGCGACCGCGGGCAAGCGCCGTCGCTGTTTCGCCGCCGTCACCGACCGAGTACGTCAGGTAAACCGACCCGTTGTCCTCGAACTCCGGATGCAGCACAACGTCGAGAAGACCGCCCTGGTTCTCCGCATGGACCTCAGGCACGCCGGCGATCTCGCGGGTCTCGCCATCGACAACGTGGTTCAGGCGGCCGGGGCGCTCCGTTACCAGGTAGCTGCCATCAGGCAACACCGCCACGGACCAGGGGTATTCGAAGCCATCGGCCACCTGAACCAGGCGCACGTCCTGGTATTCGGTATCGATGCGCTCGTCGATGAGGGTTTCTGCTAGAGTCGCCGGCGTGACTCCAGCCAGAGCCAGGGCTGCCAGCGTCGTGACCTGCCGGTTGCGTCGCATGGTTCGGACCTCCTGCTCGGCTGAAATGATTGAACAACTATTGTAGGAGTTTTTCGTGTTTCTTTCAGAACCCCGATTCGTCACGGTTGATGGTGAACAGTTCGCTTACCGGGAAGGGGGTGACCCCGCCGGCACGCCGGTGGTCATGCTCCATGGCTGGCCGGAGAGTTCCTACTGCTGGGAGCGGGTCGGCGGACGGCTGCGCCAGGGCCTGCGCGTTATCGCCCCCGACCTGCGCGGCCTCGGCGACAGTCCCCGCGAAGGTGAACAGGCGCTGTTCCGCAAACAGGCCCTGGCGGCAGACATGCTGCGGGTCCTGGACGCCCTGGGCATCGACCGCTTCCAGCTGGTCAGCCACGACTGGGGCGGCGTGGTCGCCCAGGAGATGGCTATTGCCGCGCCCCAGCGCGTCACCCGGCTGGTGATCATGAACATCAGCCTGGTGAACAATGCCCGCGGCAACGCCGAGGCCCTGGAAGTGATCAAGAGCAAGGGAGCGCGCCACCAGTGGTACCAGCACTTCCAGCAACAGCAGGGCCTGGCCGAGGCGATGATTCCCGGCAACGAGGCGGACTGGCTGAGTGCCTTTTTGCGCACCTCCAACAACACCCCGTTCCCGGAGGACGCCTTTCAGGAATTCGTCCGCTGTTACAGCATCCCCGGCACTCCCGGCAGCGGCGCAAACTACTACCGCACCATGCGTGAGGATCAGAAACGCTGGGCATCACTGGCCGGGCACGTCTTCCCCATGCCTGCACTGTACGTCCATGGCAACCGCGACAAGGTGGTGATCCCGGAGTTTCTCAATCACATCGAGGACTGTTTCAGTGAAGTGCGCGTGGAATCGGTGGCCGCGGGCCACTTCCTCCAGGAAGAAATACCGGACACCGTGGCGGAGCATCTCAACGGGTTTCTGCAACCCTCATGAAGCACCCGGCGCCTCTAGGGGAACGCTGAATAATTCGCGCGCGCCTCTGGCCGATCAGCGCGCTCGCAGACAAGGCGCGCTGCGCCGCGCTGTACTGCCGGTACAGTCAAGCAGTGCAACGCCGGCTGCGAGCGCGCTGATCGGCCCGCAGGGCGCGTCATGGCGGCGCTCTGACCGCGTTGGCGTTCTTGTAAAGGGCTGCGGCCATTCACTGCGAACGCCGCCTTGCCAGAGCGCCGCCATGACGCGCAGAGGCACGCGGGAATTGTTCAGCGCTCCCCTAGCCGCCAGTGCTGCTCGTCCAGATCCGGCACGGCCACCATGGCCACTGCCTCGATACGCAACAATGGCCGCTTGAGTTTGCGCTGGCGCTTGCGGTACCGGGCGACGTGCTCCGAGCGCTCGCAGGCCCTTTCCACCTCCTGCACCAGTTCGTGCTCGTGATCCACGCCCTCGAACAGCGCGGGTGTGGCCCGCCAGTCACGCCCGAGCCGCCACAGGGTCGGAGCAGCAACCAGCAACGCCACGGCAGCCACGAACACCACTGCATCCGGTGCCGCCATTGCCAGAAAGCCGCCGAAGGAGAAATAGATCGCCAGCTGCACCAGCAACCACTGCAGATGCCGCCGCCGCTCACGCTCCAACTGGTCCAGCGCGGGTTGATCCGGTGGCGCATGGCCGTTGATGATCCAGAAGGCGAAACGTGACGCGATACGGTCGGTGAACGGGGCCTTGCGCCCGCCGGTCAGGAATTTCATGTCAACCTCTGTTGGCGCACGCCAGGGCCGAACCCCGCGGGCATGATCAGTAACGTCGGATTCGCCAGCTCAGCACCACGCCGGCGGCAACCAGGGCCGCGCACAAGCCGAAGGTCAGGCGGAAATCACCGGTCCAGTCGATGAGCACCCCGGCCGCCGCCGGGCCTGCAAGCTGCCCCGCCGCCATGAACATGGTAACGAAGCTCACCGCCAGCGGCGCTTCCCTGACCCCGACATGCTCGGTGCTGGCGGCCAGGATGGTGGTGAACACCCCGCTCACCGCCAGTCCCAGGACCAGATAATGAGCGGCGAAACCCGCCAGGGTCGGCGTGATCACAGGGACCGTCATGCCTGCCAGGTACAGCCCCATGGACAGCATCAGGGCATTGCCGCGGCCGAAACGGTCAGACAGCCAGCCCCACAGCAGGCTGGCAACCATCCCCAGCGCCCCCATGCTCGCCGCCAGGCGGCCGGCGACCACCGCGGAGATTCCGGACTCCAGGGCAAAGCTGTACATGAACACCACCTGGACGATGTAGGTGGTTCCCAGCACCCCGTAGACCACGCCTACCAGGATGACGTGCCGGTTGCGGAACACCGCGGCCTTGTCCGCCGGGCTGCTCTTGCCGCCGCCCTCCGGGGGCGTCGGCGGGTTGCGCAGGAACGCCAGCACAGCAACCAGCACGGCCGCTCCGCCCACGGCGAACGCCGCCCAGGTCACCCGCCAGCCGGCCTCGCCGAACACATCCGGGGCGTAGGGAATCAGGATGCCGCAGATCAGCATACCGCCGCCGACGCCACCATTGAGCAGCCCGATGACCACACCCCGGCGCTCCGGGAACCAGCTGGAGAGCAATGATACCAGCGGCGTATAGCCGAACGCGGTACCGAAACCCAGTAACGCCATGAGGACCAACAGCAGACGGTAATCCGATGCCACGCTCAGTCCGGCGAATCCCACCGTGACCAGGGCTACACCGAGGACAACGGTGTTGCGGCCGCCAACGCGGCCGGCGGTCACGCCGGCCACCATGACCAGGCACAGGTAACCGAACGCGGTCACCGTGCCAAGGGTCCCGGCCTGCTGGTAGCTGAGCCCCAGCCCTTCCCGCATGGGCGGCACGATGAAACCGTAGGCCAGGCGCGCGAACACCAGCACCACCACGGTGACCAGCATCCCGGTGACGATCATCAGCCAGGCCGGCGGGCGCGCCGTATCGCTACGCATGGTTCCGACCAAAGCGCGTTGCAATCCCTGTGTCCGGCATGCCGCGGTCAGCGCCCGGCCAGGGTGTCGAACACATCGGCTTCAGCCGCCACTGCGTCCGCCCGGGCGCCCACCAGATCCTTGATCTTGGCGTGGGGAAACACATAGAACCGCCCCGCTTCCACCGCTTCCAGGGCGCGCTCCGCGATGGTGCCGGCAGCAATACGCCCATGCTGGACGGCATGGCGCAGTTCCTGATCGCGCTTGCGCCGGATCTCCGACATGGGGGCCGTATCGGCCAGCTCCGGCGGCCGGTTGCGCTCCGATTCAGCGATGGGTGTCGGGAAGAACGCCGGCGACAGCAGCGTGACGCCTATGTCGGCATCGACGTCACGCAGGTCCAGTGCCAGCGTCTCGGTGAGCGCCACGACACTGGCCTTGCTGGCGTTGTAGATGGCGCTCCCCGGGGCATTGACCCAGCCGGCAGCGGAAGCGGTGTTGACCACGTGCCCCTCGCCCTGAGCGATCATCCGCGGGACAAAGGCACGAATGCCCCAGGCAACCCCGCGCAGATTCACTCCGAGGACCCACTCCCAATCCGCCACGGTATGCTCCCAGACGGGACCGTTCACGGCGACGCCGGCGTTATTGAAAAGCAAATGGATCCCGCCAAAGCGGTCCCACACGGCGGCGGCGAACGCCTCCACGGCATCTGCGCTGGAGACATCCAGGGGATAGGCAACGCAGTCGCTGCCGGCACACTCTTCGGTCACCAGACGCGCTGTCTCCGCCATCCCCGGCTCGTCCACGTCGGCCAGCACCACGGTCATGCCGCGTCGAGCGCAGCACAGCGCCAACTCACGCCCGAGCCCGCTGCCGCCGCCGGTAACGACGGCAACCCGTCCCTTGAGCTTCACCATTCCAGTCTCCCCGTCTGTTGTTCTGATCGGTGTAGAGGCGCCCGTACCCGGTGTCCCATGCCGAGCGCAGGGCCACCGCAAAGCAGGACATGTTACCGGAGGCGACGGCCAACGACGACGTAGCCGCGATCTCGCCTCCGGCGCAACAAAGATGCTATAACGAGCTGATAGAGTGCGTCATAAACGTGTCAGGCCCCGGGCCGGTTCACCTGCCATGCCGCCCGGCGGAAAAAAGGTGGTTGATGACACTACCAGGATGGATCCGACACCGCCGACTGAGCCTGAAAGTGGTTGTCGCCATTCTGCTGGCCAGTTCCCTGGTCACACTGGTGGTCACGTCCATCCAGCTCTACGTCGAGTACCGCCGGGACCTGAATACCCTCGAACAGACCCTGACGGACGCCCGCGGAAGCTTTGCGGGCCCCCTGGGCGCCAGCCTCTGGGCGCTGGACGAGGACCAGCTACGGCTGCAACTCCAGGGGCTCGAGAGCCTACCCCACGTGAAACAGGCGGAACTTTCCGGTGACGCCGAACTGACGGTGGGCGAGACCGACGACTACCCGCACACGCACCAGATGACCATCCCGGTGCACTACCGCACGTCGGACGGCGTCCACCACCAACTGGGCACTGTCGAAGTCACGGCCTCCCTTGCGGGTATCCACGCGCGCATCTGGGAACGCTTGCTCACGATCCTCGGAACCCAGGCCGCCAAGACATTCGTGGTCTCGCTGCTGCTCCTGGCCCTCATCTACTACCTCGTGATCCGGCACCTGCAATACCTCGCCCGGTTCGCCCGGGCGTTGCGGCTCGACCATCTTGAGGACTCCGTCGAACTCCCGCGCGGCCCCGGCGGCCTGCTGCGCCCGGACGAACTGGATGAACTCGCCGGTTCCCTGAACTACGCGACGACCCGCATGGCGGAAGACATGGATGCGCGCCTGCATGCCGAGCGACGTCACAGACTCCTCTCCGGGGCACTGCAGCAGTCCCCGGCCGGTGTCATGATCCTGGATGATCGCAGTCGCCTGGAATACGCGAATCCGCGATTCGAGGCGTTCAGTGGCTGTGCCCTGGCCGAGCACGCTGGGCGGCCGGTATTCGGCGACAACGGGTGGCTTGAGCAGCACCTCACCGTGGCCGATGGTCAGCCCGATCCCTGGGAGATCGCCCGTGAGGGCGGCGAATGGCGGGGGGAGATCCGCTTCCGGCGTGCGGACGGACAGTACCGCTGGGCGCATGCCGCCATCTCGGCCATCAATGCCGGCCAAGGGTCCCAGTACATCGCCGTGTTCGAGGATCTTACCCAGCTGCGCACGGTGGAAAAGCGCCTGGACTACCAGACCCATTTCGATCCCCTCACCGGCCTGCCCAACCGCCAACTGATGCAGCAGCTCCTGGCCGCCGCAATCGGCCCGCAGGGCGAACATGCCGGCGCCGTGGTGCTGCTGGACATCAATAACTTCAAGGCCATCAATGAAAGCCTCGGCCCCGACGGCGGCGATCAGGTTCTGCGGGCAATCGCCGACCACCTGCGCCATCTCACCGATCCGGGCTGGCAGGCCGGGCGCTTCGGCAATGACGAGTTCATACTGGTCATTCCCGGAGCATGGTCCGCAGACGCGCTCTTTGAGCGCATCTGCGAGTTCCTGGAGCAACTGCGCGAGGTCCGCTTCGTCAACGATCAGCCCTTCGTGCTGGCGTTCACCGCCGGTGTCGCCCCGTGCCCGGGCTCCGGCCGGCAGGTGCCCGAGCTGCTGCGCGCCGCCGACGCTGCGCTCTCCCGTGCCAAGCACAATCCCCTGACTCCGGTCTGCATGGCGGACTATCAGCATCAGGATGACACCCGGCGGCGACTGACGCTGGATGCGGATCTACACCGCGCTCTGGCGGAGGGCGAGTTCCTGCTCCATTACCAGCCCATCATCGACCTCGCTGACAGTCACATCACCGGCCTGGAGGCCCTGATCCGCTGGGATCATCCGACGCGGGGCCTGATCCCGCCGGACGAATTCATCAATCTCGCCGAAGACAATGGCCTGATCCTGCCCATGGGCGAGTGGGTCCTGCGCGCCAGCCTGGCAACCCTCGCCGCCCTGCGGCGGGACAAGGACCACGCCAGCCTTCGTATGGCGGTCAACGTCTCCCCGCGGCAGCTCGGGGACACGGCATTCGCAGACACCATCACCCGGGCCCTGGCCGAGCATGATCTGCCCTCGTGGGCACTGACCCTGGAGATCACCGAACGCGTGTTCATGGAGGATGTTGCCCTCGCCTGGCAGACCCTGCATCGACTCCAGGAAATGGGGGTAAATATTGCCATCGACGACTTCGGCAAGGGTTATTCGTCCCTCAGCTACCTCCAGCGGCTGCAGGCGGACGTTCTCAAGGTGGACCGCGGTTTTGTCCGGAGCCTGTCCGACAACGCCGGCAACCGTGAGCTTGTTCGCACCATTGTGGCCATCGCCCACGGATTCGGTCTGACGACTGTCGCCGAAGGCGTCGAAACGGCAGCTGATCTGGACGTACTGCGTGAACTCGGCTGCGAGTGCGCGCAGGGCTATTTCTTCTACCGGCCAATGCCGCTCGCGCGGTTGCAGGACGTTCTTGGAACTCGCATCGACCATGCGCTATAGCATCCGCGCCCTGAGCTGCTGCCTGGCTGCCGCCATCGCCGCCGCCGACGCCCAGGGCACCACGCTGATTCGCGTTCAACCACCGGCCACCGCCGATGACCAGCGCGACGACTACGCGGTTCAGGTCCTGGAGCTCGCGCTGGAGCAGACCCGCCACGATTTCGGCCCGGCCAGCCTCCACCGCATCGGGCTACGCATGACACAGAACCGCGCCATGCGGGAAATGCGCAACGGCCGCTATATCGATGTCCTGTGGATGATGACCACCTCCGCCCGTGAGGAGCAGCTCACCCCGGTCCGCATTCCGTTGGCCGCCGGCATGCTGGGTGTCCGCGTTCCGGTACTGCCAAAGCATCGAGGGGAGGCCTTCGAGGAAATCGCCGACCTTGCAGAGCTTCAGCAGCACGTCGCCGGTCAGGGCCATGACTGGCCGGATACCGCAATTCTGCGCCACAACGGCATCCGGGTAACAACCTCCACAGGCTATGAGACCCTCTTCAGGATGCTGGAGCTGGGGCGCTTCGACTTCTTCCCGCGGGGTATCCAGGAGCTTGCCGCGGAAGAGGACCTTTACCAACGCTACGGCCTGGTACCGTACCCGGATCTCCTGCTTGCCTACCACGCGCCCAACTATTTCTTCGTCGCCCCGGATAACGACGCCCTGGCGCTACGGCTGGAGACGGGCCTGGAGCGAGCCGTGGCCGACGGCAGCCTGGAAGCCCTGATGCGCAGCCACCCGGGCACCGGCAATGGACTGGCCCACCTGGAATCGGGGGATGCGCGGATCATCCCGCTGGAGAACCCTGACCTTCCGGAGTTGACGCCCATTGACCGGGATGAACTCTGGCTCAATACCGTCTTCGATGAGATCCCGTAGTGTGCTGCACTGAGGGACTAAAACGGCGGAAGCGCGAAACCGTAATGTTCGAGAATCTCTCGCCCCTCCCCTTCCAGCAGGAATTCGTGGAACTCCCGCGCCGGGGAATCATCAGCGTCCTCCAGCACCACGCTCGAATACTCAACCGGCGCGTGCAGCGCCTCCGGCAGGTTAACCGTATCTCCGCCGGCATCGAAGGCATACCGACGGGTGAGCGATTGGGGCAGAATGGCCGCCTGCGCAGGCCCGCCATCAACGCGCCGCCGTGCCTGCACTGCCGTTCGCGTTAGCGACAGGTGCGCTTGCAGATCCGCCCACAGCCCTACCTCGAACAGGCTCTCCCGCGCCGCCCGGCCATGAGGTGACACCGACGGGTCGGGCATGGCCACGCGGCCAAGGCGCCGGCGCTCCATTGCCTCACCCAGCCCCTCCAGGCCGTCTTCCGCCCGCATGGGAGCACCCCTGCGGACATACAGGACAAGGGCCGAGCGGGCGAAAACCTCTCCCGTATCCTCCACTTCCGCGGCTTCGATGAGGTCCTCGATCACTCCCTGATCGGCGGTCAGGAACAGCGTATAGGGTGCTCCGGCGGCGATCTGCCGACCCAGTTCCCTGGAATTCCCCAGGGAGACGTGCACGGTGGCACCGCCGTTACGCTCGAACGCGGCGGCCAGGTCCGTCATGGCATCGCCCAGTGCGGCATCTGTGGCGATGCGCACAACAGGCTGTTGTTGCGCCTGCGCGGCCGCGGCCAGTGCCACCACCACCATCGCCACTGCCAGTCGGAGCCTCCAGTCCACGCGTCCTGCCTCCCCGGGGTGAGTGCGAGCCCATGGTGCCGCGATTGGTCCATGACTGCCACTAGTGCAGGCGTTACCGTGCGCCACAATCCGTTACCTTTTGTAACATCGAGTGCCATTGTGTTTGCGATAACCCACTGACCAGGCGAACAACAACCAATGGCACCGGTTATGCATAGCTGAACAGGGGAAGCTGCCAGCGTACGGGATCACCGTGAGCGATAACGCCAACAACAACCGGCAGACGGAGGAGATCGGCGACGAGGTTTTGAACGTCGTCAACTTTCTGCGCCGTCACCCGCCATTCGATCGCATGGAGCGCACTGCCGTGCGCGATATGGCGTATCGCCTGGAGGTTGGCCGTTACCCGGCCGGCACCACCATCGCCGACCCCGGCGATGGCCCCGCCGCACGCCTGTTCATCGTCCTCAGTGGGCGCGTGCGCGGCGGCAATCCTGCTCAGACGCATGAAGAGGGCGGTGACTCCTGGGAGCTTCTGCCCGGTGAATGTTTTCCCGTGGGTGCCCTGCTCGCTCGCCGCCCCGTCCGCACGGTGCACGAGGCAGTGGACGAAACAGAATGCCTGGAGCTGGAGTGGTCGGATTTCACCGAGCTGCTGGAGACCTCTTCGGCCTTCAACGACTTCTGCACCCATCGCCTGTCCACCCTGCTGAACACCATGAAGCGCGAGGTGCAGGCGGATGCCATTCGCGGCCTGGGTGAAGACACCTCGCTGAACATCCCGCTGGGCGCACGGCTGCGCCGGGCACCGGTGACCTGCCGCGTTGATACGCCGGTGCGCCAGGCACTGGAGTCCATGAACTCAGAGCATGTCGGCAGCATCGTGGTCACCGACGGCGGCCATCGGCCCGTGGGAGTCTTTACTCTGCGTGACCTGCTCGCCCGGCTTTCGCTGCCGGAGCGCTCCCTGGACACCCGGATAGACGAGGTGATGACGCCGGACCCCGTCTGCCTGCCGCGCTCGGCGTTCGCCTTCGAGGCCGCCATGCTGATGGCGCAGCATGCGATCCACCACGTCTGCTTGGTGGATCGCGGCCGCCTCGTGGGGGTGATCTCGGAGCGCGACCTGTTCTCCATGCAGCGGGTCGGTCTGGTCAATCTGAGCAAGACCGTGGCCCGGGCCGAGAGCGTGGGCGAGCTTGCCCGCCTGCGCCCCGACATCCACCAGCTGGTGGACCAGATGCTGGCGCAGGGCGTGCGCGTGGCACAGATCACACAGATGATCACCATGATCAATGACCAGATCACGCGGCGGCTCATCGAACTGCACCTGCGCGAGGCTGCTGATCTGCCCGAGGTGCAGTTTTCCTGGGTGGCCTTCGGCAGCGAGGCACGCCAGGAGCAGACGCTGAAGACGGACCAGGACAACGGCGCGATCTTCCGGACCCCCGAAGACATGACGCCGGACCAGGTCCGTGAGTCCCTCACGCCCGTGTTCCGGCGCATCAACGAGGCCCTGGACCAGTGCGGTTATCCGCTCTGCCAGGGCAACATCATGGCCAGCAACCCGGAGTGCTGTCTCAGCTTCGAGGAGTGGCAGCAGCGCTTCACCCGCTGGATCGAACAGGGCACACCGGAGCACCTGCTGCAGGCATCCATCTTCTTCGATTTCCGCACCATCGCCGGCAATGCGGAAGATGTGGAGGAGCTGCGTTACTGGCTCCTGGATCGCACGGCCCGCAACAGCCGCTTCCGCCGCCAGATGGCCGCCAATGCCCTGCAGTTGCGCCCACCTCTGGGGGTATTCCGCTCCTTCCGTGTGGATTCACGCGGCGAGTACCGCAACACGCTCAATCTCAAGCTCAACGGCGTCACCCCGTTCGTGGACACGGCACGGCTGTTTTCGCTGGCACACAGGCTACCGGCGACCAACACCCTCTCGAGGCTACGGCTCGCCGCTGACGCCCGGGTCGTCGATCCCGGTGATGTGGACGCCTGGTCCGACGCCTATGATTACATTCAGATGCTGCGCATGCGCATCAACCAGGAACAGCGCGCCGCGGGTGAACCCCTGAGCAATCGGGTAGATCCCAGCGCGCTCAACGACCTTGATCGACGTGTTCTGAAGGAGGCATTTCGCGAAGCGAGGCAACTACAGCAACGACTTGAAAGCATTTATCAGCTCTAGAGCAAGCGATTGACGAATCGCAAAACGGAGGAGAAACCATGTCTGACAACACAGATGAACGCCAAACGGCACGCCTGGAGTACTGGCGGCGCAACGTCAAGGTCATCGGGATACTACTGGCCATCTGGGCCACGGTCTCGCTGGTCCTGGGCATTCTGCTCGGGCCGACGCTGAACCAGCTGGGCTCCATCGGTGGCTATCCGCTCGGGTTCTTCATTGCCCAGCAGGGATCCATCTATGTCTTCCTCGCGCTGATCTTCTTCTACGCGTGGTACATGAACCGACTCGATCGCGAGTTCGGCGTCGAAGAATAATAAAACGGGGGGATTGCACTGATGGATGCACAACAGATCATGAACCTCTCCGTCGTGGGCCTGACGTTCGCGGTGTATATCGGCATCGCGATCTGGGCCCGCACGGGGAGTACGTCCGAGTTCTACGTGGCCGGCAAGGGGATCCACCCGGTGGCCAACGGCATGGCCACCGCGGCGGACTGGATGTCCGCGGCCAGCTTCATCTCCATGGCCGGTCTGATCGCGTTCCTGGGGTATTCCGGGGGCGCCTACCTGATGGGGTGGACCGGCGGCTATGTGCTCATGGCACTGCTGCTCGCGCCGTATCTTCGTAAGTTCGGCAAGTTCACGGTGCCCGAGTTCATCGGTGACCGGTTCTACTCGAAGACCGCGCGCATCATCGCCGTGATATCGCTGCTGGTCATGTCCATCACCTACGTGATCGGGCAGATGCGCGGTGTGGGCATCGCCTTCTCCAACATTCTGGAGGTGCCGCTGGAAATCGGTCTGGTCTCCGGTATGGCGGTGGTGTTCCTGTACTGCGTGTTCGGTGGCATGAAGGGCATCACCTACACCCAGATCGCGCAGTACGTGGTGATGATCTTTGCCTACACGGTGCCGGCCATCTTCATCTCCCTGACCATCACCGGGATCCCGATCCCGCAGATCGGTCTGGGTGCCACCACCGCAGGCGGTGGCGGCGAGTTCCTGATCCAGGCACTCGACAAGACGCTGGTGGAGATCGGCTTCGCGCCCTACAGCGACCTGGCGAACATGAGCATGCTCAACATGTTCCTGCTCACCCTGTCGCTGATGATCGGTACCGCAGGGCTCCCCCACGTCATCGTGCGCTTCTTCACGGTGCCGAAGATGGCCGATGCTCGCCGCTCCGCCGGCTGGGCGCTGGTGTTCATCGCCATCCTCTACACCACGGCACCGGCGGTGGGCGCCATGGCCATGTGGAACACCCTGAACACCGTCATCGACGAACCGACGGAGATCTGGGATAACCGCGAGGCGCTGGCCGAACCGGATGCATGGATGGCGTACGACGAACAACCCGGCTGGATGCGGCACTGGAGCGACGCCGGTCTGCTGACCATCACCGACCACAACGAAGACGGGCACCTCCAGTACTACAACGCCGACGACCCGGACATGCAGGCGTTCGCGGAGGAGCACGGCTGGCAGGGGTCGGAGCTGGAAATCGACCGTGACATCATCGTCCTGGCCAACCCGCAGATCGCCGGTTTGCACCCGATCATCGTCGCCCTGGTGGCGGCCGGTGGTATCGCGGCGGCGCTGTCCACGGCGGCGGGTCTGCTGCTGGCCATCTCTTCGGCGATCTCCCATGACCTGATCAAGGGCGTGATCAAGCCGGACGTCAGCGAAAAGGGAGAGATGCTCGCAGCCCGCATCAGCATGGCAGCGGCCATCATCTTCGCCGGGTATCTCGGGTTGAATCCACCAGGCTTTGCGGCGGAAGTGGTGGCATTGGCATTCGGTCTGGCGGCAGCCAGTCTGTTCCCGACCCTCGTCATGGGCGTGTTCTTCGCCAAGATGAACAAGGAAGGGGCCATTGCCGGCATGCTGGCGGGTCTGGCGACCACCCTGGTGTACATCTTCACCTACAAGGGCTGGTTCTTCTTCCCGGACTTCCCGGCGTTCATGACGCTGCCGGATACCGCCGAGTACTGGCTGTTCGGTATCAACCCGTCGAGCTTCGGCGTCATCGGTGCGATCTTCAACTTCGCGGTGGCAATCATCGTGGCGAAGATGACCGCTCCGCCGCCGAAGGACATCCAGCAGCTCGTGGAGAACGTGCGCGTGCCGCGCTACTGAGCCGGCCCGCACACCGGGGAACCGTCGCGGGTGTTACGATTCAGGAATCGAACACCCCGGCGGGCCCGGCGACTGCAGGACAAGGCCCGCCTCGTGCGGGCCTTTTTTATGCAGACGCTTGCCCGATCCATTGCCCAATGCCGCTCACCCGCCGAGGTCACTGACGCCTCGGCCGCACTGGTCGCACTGCAGCGTCGCCTGATGGATGCCGGCATTGCCGGCCACCAGGCCGGACTGCTCATCAGTGACCTGGTGGATACCCTGACCCGCCAATTCATCATCCTGGCAGAAGAGGAGCTGGGTCCGCCCCCGGGGCCCTATGCCTGGCTCGCCTGCGGATCCCAGGGCCGCGGCGAGCAGTCCGTTCACACCGACCAGGACAATGCCCTGATCTACGCCGACAACCTGCCCGAGGGCGCCGACCGCTGGTTCGCCGCGCTGGCTGAACGCGTAACCCAGGGACTTGCGGACTGCGGCATCGAGCACTGTCCCGGCGGCGTCGGACCGGACCATGCCGACTGGCGCGGATCTGCCACCGCTTGGCGGAGCGCCATCCAGCAGGTCATCCGGGTACCGGAAACCCGCAACGTGATGCTGGCCTCCCACTACTTCGACTTGCGCACGGTCCACGGTGATCCATCGCTACTGGCTGCCATTCGCGCCGATGCGCTGCGGGAAGCCCGCGCCAACCGCCTTTTCATCGCCCGGGTCAAAGAGAACGCGCTGCGCACCCGCGCCGGCGTGGGCCGGCTGCGCCGGTGGCGCACGCCCCTGATCGGTGCACATCGTGGCACCCTGCATCTCAAGCAGCAGGGCCTGTTGCCGGTGCAGCAATTGGCTTTCGCCCACGCCATGGAGGCCGGCATCGATGCGCTGAACACCACCCACCGCCTGCGCCAGGCCGCAGACGCTGGCACCATGCCACCGCGGCACGCGCGGGACCTGGAGCGCGTGCGCAATACCGTCCTCGAACTGCGCAACCGGGCCATTCTGGAACAGATGGATGCCGACGCAGTGCCCACCAACCGCATTCGCCTGTCCGATATGTCACGCCTGGAGCAGGCCCATCTGAAGGCCGCCCTGACACTGGTGCGGGACGCCCAGAACGCACTCGGCCGTGAGATCGCCTGATCGGGGACGTTCGTCGTCGGCAATGGCACCATGGGGGATATCAACACCGGCAGGCCCACAACCGCTGAGGAGGCGCCCATGGTGGGTTGCATGGAACTTTTCCGCCGCACCGCCGGAGCCATAATGCGCCCGGCGCGGGTCCAGGTGCATCGCGACACCCCGTGCGACCAGGTGGCCAGGCAGATGACCGAGCTGGGCGAATCCTGCGCAGTGGTACTAGACGCACGCCGCATCCGGGGCATGGTCCGGGCCGAGGACCTGCTCCGTCTGCCGGCCGAGCGGCTGTCGCCGGAGACGCCCGTTGCCCATTGTCTGCCGCCGGGGCCGCCACTGCTTGTCAGGCGCGGCATGCCCCTGTATCAGGTCCTGGGGCTGCTGCAGCAGCAACAACGGCAGCAGGCGCCGGTGGTCACCGCCGAAGGTGCGGTGTGCGGCATCGTCCACGAGCGGGACTGCCTGGGCAGCAGCATCGAGGGTGTGACAGGTCACTTCCAGCACGTGCTCGCCGGCACCAGCGCCACCACACTGGCCCGGGCACGGGAGCGCCAGCCGCACCTGCTCGCCGGCCTGCTGGATCAGGGTCTGCGGGGCCATCAGCTGCAGGAAGTGATATCGCGTCTCAACGACAGCATCCACCGTCAGGCCTTTGCCATCGCACGGGATGCCATGGAACAGGATGGCTGGGGACAGGCGCCCTACCCCTTCGCCCTCGTGCTCATGGGATCCGGCGGGCGCATGGAGAGTTTTCTCGATCCCGACCAGGACAACGGCCTGGTCATCGCCGATTACCCGGACACCGAACATGGCGCCGTGGACCGGTATTTCAGCGAACTGGCGAGGCGCGTCATCGGCCTTCTGGACCACAGCGGCATCCGCCTGTGCACGGGCAACGTCATGGCCACCAATCCGTTGTGGCGCAAGACGCTCACACAGTGGCACCAGCAGGTCCGCGGCTGGCTGCGGTCGCGTTCACCCCAGGGTTTTCTTCACAGCAACATCCTGCTGGACTGTCGTGGCGTGGCCGGTGACATGCCGCTGGCCCGCGCCATGCGCGGGGACCTGGTCGCACAATTGTCGGGCTCCGCCACCTTCGTACGCTCCCTGACCCTGAACGACTCCATCCGCGAAGTCGGGCTCGGCTGGTTCGACCGGCTGATCACCGACACCGGCGAGAGCGCCCATGCAGGCGAAATCGACCTTAAGCGCCACGGCATCATGCCCATTGTCGAGATCGCCCGGCTCTATGGGCTGGCGCATGGGCTGGAAGCGACCTCCACGCCGGAGCGGCTGAATGCCCTGCGGGAACAGGGAACGCTGGACGCGGACGACAGCAATGCCCTGAAGGAAGCCCATGCATTCATGGCGGAACTGGTATTCCGCCAGCAGCTCAGTGACTGGAGGGCGGGCCGGATAACAGGGAAGCACGTGGCGCCCGAGGCGCTGAATCGGTGTGACCGGGAAGCGCTGGTGCGCAGCCTGAAGACCTCACAATCCATGGTCCGCAAACTGAGCCGCGATCTGGCGGGCGGCGCAGAGCATTAGCATCCGCGTGCCGGCGGCCGCTCAGTGGCCGTCACTCGATTCCCGTTCCCGGGAACGGCGCACGCTGAGGAGCACGAAGCGCACGTTGTAGAGGAACCCCATCAACAGCGCAAAACCGGCGGTCACCACGAACAGGGGGAATAGCCAGGTCACGCCCATCAGCTGGCTGATCCACAGCGAGGCAATGCTGATCACCGCCATGGGGATGCCGACCTTCATCATCATCCGCAGCCACGAGTCGTCGGTGACCTTGCTGCCGTCTTCCTGATCGCTCATGTATTGCCTCGCGAGTACCTTGGAAACCTTCATCCTACCCGTGTTTACGGAAGCGATGCCAGGCCGGTCGGCGACGGCGGGGACGCCTGAAATCGCGGCCGCCGTGTGGTAGCGTCTGACCCATGAACCCGCGCCAGCAAGTCACCCTGGTCACCTTTGCGCTCGCCGCGCTGAGCGGCGTGATCATCGGCGGCACGGTCTACGCCATGGCGCCCGCGGATGCCGCGATGGGCCTCGCCTCCGCCGCCGGGGTTCTGGCGGCGGCCATGATGGTGGTGGCTGGTGTCCTCGTGGACCGGCTGATCATGCGTCCGTCCCGCAAACTCGTCCGCGGCATCCGTGCCATGCTGGAGTCCCGCTCCCCGGAGCAGGGCATCGCCATGCCTCGCTACCATGCGCTCGGCAGCCTGCCGGCGGCCACCGAGGAGTTCGCCCAGGCGCTGAAGGCTTCGCGACGCGAGATCCGCCAGGCTACCGAAGCCGCCACCGCCCGCGTGGAAGAGCAGAAAACCTGGCTGGAAGTCATACTGCAGAGCCTCAGCGAGGGCGTTGTGGTCTGCAACCGCCAGCAGCAGATCCTGCTCTACAACAACGCCGCGGTGTCCATTCTCGGCCAGCCGGAAGCCATCGGCCTGGGCCGACCACTGTTCAACATTCTCTCGCGGGCACCGGTGGAACACACCCTGGAGCGCCTTGAGCGCCATCACGCCAACGGCGCGTCTGCCGCCTCGGAACTCACGGCACCCTTCGTCTGCAGCAGCCTCGACGCCGGGCAGATGCTGCACGCCCGTGTGGCGCTGATCCTGGATAACAACGGCGCGATCAGTGGTCACCTGATTACCCTGGTGGACATCTCCGACGACGTTGCCCTGCTGGCCCGGGGCGACGCCATCCGACTGGCACTGACCCGCGAGCTGCGCGGCGTCGTCGGCAACCTCCTGGCCGCGGCGGAGACGCTGCACGGCTACCCGGACATGGGCCCCGATGAACGACGCTCCTTTGATGACGTCATCCTGCGGGAAAGCGAGACCCTGAGCCGCCGCATCCAGGAACTGGGACAGGAGATCAGCGGCCAGCTGCTAGGGCGCTGGCCCATGGCGGACGTGCACGTCAGTGACCTGGCGAGCTGCGTCCAGAGGCGGCTGGAGGATACCCCGGAGCTGCAGCTGCAGCTTGTGGGCATGCCCCTGTGGCTGCACGGTGACAGCCTGTCGCTGATGCAGATGCTGGATTGCCTGGTCCGGCGGGTTCATCAGGAGACGGCAGCCAGGGAGTTCGACCTGGAGGCCCTGCTGGCGGACAAGGCCGTGTACCTGGACCTTCGCTGGCAAGGGGCCCCTTTGTCCGCCGATATCATCGAGGACTGGCTGAATACGCCCTGCGACGACGAGGCCAGCGGCCAGCGCATGCGCGAGGTGCTGGAACGCCACGACTGCGAGCCGTGGAGTCAGACCTCGCGGGAGGCCGGCCAGGCGCTCGTACGCTTACCCCTGCCGGCCCCCAACCGCCCTCAGTTCCTGCCCGAACCGGAACGGCTACCAGCCCGCCCCGAGTTCTACGACTTCGGCCTGATGCGCAAGCACGCCGGCGACGAGGAACTGGCGGCAACACCGCTACGAGAACTCTCCTTCGTGGTCTTCGACTGCGAGATGACGGGACTGGACCCCATGGGCGGCGACGAGATCATCTCCATCGCCGGCGTGCGGGTGGTCAAGCACCGGGTGCTCACAGGTGAAACGTTCGAGCGACTGGTGAACCCGGGCCGTTCCATTCCGGAGGACTCCATCCGCTTCCATGGCATTACCGAGGATCAGGTCCAGGACAAGCCTGCCATCCAGGTCGTGCTGCCACAGTTCAAGCAGTTCGTCGGCGACGCGGTGATGGTGGCCCACAACGCCGCCTTCGACATGAAGTTCATCAGTCTCAAGCAGGAAGAAAGCGGGGTCGAGTTCGACAATCCCCTGCTGGACACCCTGCTGCTGTCCCACATGCTGGACGGCGACGAGGAAGATCATTCCCTGGATGCCCTGTGCCAGCGCTACGGCATCACCGTCACGGGCCGCCACACCGCGCTGGGCGACACGCTGGCCACTGCTGAACTGCTGGTGCGGCTCATCGACCGGCTGGAGGCCAAGGGGCTGGACACCTGGGGTGAAGCCATGCGCGCATCGAACATGGCCGCGCAGATCCGGCAGCGCTCGGCCATCGTGCACGCTTCCATGTCAGGGTAATCCGGTCGGCGCCGCCGGACCCGATCAGGCCGACTGGCCGAGACGCTGGAGCTCGCCAAATGTATCGGTGTTGTCCAGCAGATGCGCGAGAGTGAAGGTGTTGAGCTGATCGACGAAGGCCTGCCGGGCGCTGTCGAACACTGTCTTGAGAGAACAACCGCCGCACAGCGGACATGGCTGTCGACTGCAGTCAACAATGGCCAGGGAGTCTTCCATGGCCACCACCACGTCGCCGATGCGGATCTCCTCTGCTGGCCGCGCCAGAGTCAGCCCCCCTGCCCGCCCCTTGGCGGTGGCGAGAAAACCCTTCTGTGCCAGCCGATGCACCACTTTGCGCAAGTGCTCCAGCGAGATGGCATAAGCGGCGGAAATCTCCCGCATGGTCACCCGCCGCTCCCGGTGGGCGCCGGCAAACATCAACACACGCAGGCTGTAGTCGGTATGGTAAGTGAGTTCCATGGATGCCTCTGCCTCAGGCCGGATTATCGGGCGAGAGTCGTAACAGTCGCGCCCGCCAGAGCACCGGCCCGGACTCAAGCTGTTCCCAGGTGTACACTCCAGCGTAGCGCTCATGGATGTGACCACGCAGCCTCTCGGGCTCGGCATCGGTCACCAGCAGCAGGTCCTCGCCAGGGGTCAGGGCGCCCAGGGTGAGTTCCAGCAGCGGCAGCCGCTCCCGCGGATCGTGGACACGCAGATCGAGCACCGCCGTATACTGGTGCTCCAGCGCCGACTTCGGCACAGTGTGTGCCATTGCTCGCTCCTCCAGCGATGGAGTGACACCGTCTCCAGGCAGAACCCGACACCCGGCGTCCGATCGCCGGGAAATCCATGGTCTCGCCCACCTGTACGGATCGATGCTTTTATAATACATTATTTGCCGCTACGGCACATGTACCCGAATCACCCGGAGCTCACATGACCTACGTCGTCATCGACAGCTGCATCAAGTGCAAGTACACCGACTGCGTGGAAGTCTGCCCCGTGGACTGCTTCCACGAAGGACCGAATTTCCTGGTCATCGACCCGGACGAGTGCATCGATTGCACTCTCTGTGAACCGGAATGCCCGGTGGAGGCCATCTACTCGGAAGACGACCTGCCACCGGAGAAGTTCGACTTTCTGGAGCTCAACGCCGAGTTATCCCAGAAGTGGCCGGTGATCACCGAGCAGAAAGACCCGCCGCCGGACGCCGATGACTGGGCGGACGTGCCGGACAAGCTCCAGTATCTGGAGCGATAGCCCAGGGCAACGACACCCGGCCCACAGTACAGCTTGCGCCGGGTGCCGCCCATCGGCTACAACACGCCGCATGTCCGAAGAAAGCATTCAGGAACGCAAACGGCGTCTGCGGGAAACCGCGCTTGCAGGCCGCGATCGGCTGCCCGCCGATGCCCACCGCGCTGCCAGCGACCGGATCCGTGAGCAGGTACTTCGACTCCCTGATATCGCGGAAGCGCGCACCGTGTTCGTGTTCGTCTCCTTCGGCAGCGAGGTGGATACCCACGGCCTCATCGACAGCCTCCTGGCCCGCGGCCAGCAGGTGGCCGTTCCCCGCATCATGGACGCCACCACCATTCGTGCCGTGCCCATGGACAGCTGGGATGACCTCGCCCCGGGCAAGTGGGGAATTCTCGCGCCGCTACGCGACGATCCGGCACCCGGCCCCTTCGATGCAGCCATCATCCCCGGGGTCGCCTTCACCGAGAGCCGGCAACGGATCGGTCACGGGCGAGGCTACTACGACCGCTGGCTGGAGGCGAACCCGGTGGGGTCCAGCATCGCCCTCGCCTTCGAGCTGCAGCTGGTCCCGGAGTTGCCCGTGGAACCGCACGACCGGTCCGTGGACAGGATCGTCACCGAAGACCGCGTGATCAGTCGCTGAGGCAGGAGCAGTCTGCACGCTGCCGCTGCCGCTGCCGACATCCGCCGCCGCGGAAGTCAGTTAGCGTTATCGGCACGGCGTGCCAGGATGCGGTCCAGGTGATTGGCAAACTGCTGGCGATCGCTCTTGCTCATGGCGGGCGCGCCCCCGGTGTCAATGCCGCTGGCGCGCATGGTGTCCATGAAATCTCGCATGTTCAGGCGCGAGCGGATGTTCTCCCGGGTATGTAGCTCGCCCCGCGGACTCAGAGCCACGGCGCCCTTCTCAATGACCTCGGCGGCCAGCGGGATGTCACCCGTGACCACCAGATCGCCGGAGGCAACCCGCTGGACAATCTCGTTATCGGCGACATCGAAGCCGGACGCCACCTGCATGGAGCGGATCCAGGGCGACGGCGGGACGCGAATCGGCTGGTTCGCCACCAGCGTTGTGGTCGTTTGCGTGCGCGCCGCCGCCTTGAACAGGATTTCCCGGATCACCACCGGACAGGCATCCGCATCCACCCAGATCTGCATAGTCCTCCCTTGGCCCCCGTCACCCGTCGCACGTGCGGTGACTTTGCGTACGCCATAAACTGTGTTTTCTTGCTGACATTAGATCATACCCGGAGAAGCGAACGTGACTGGCGATCGTGACGTGCTGGTGGTCCGTGATGACCGCATGCTGGAACACAAGCCCCAGGCGAGCGATCCGTACCTGCCGGGGCGCCTGGAAAAGCGAGTGCGGGAGATTCTCTCGGGGCTGCAGGTGCAGTGGAATTACCCGGAGCACCCGGGACGGCTGAGCGCCATCAACGAAATCCTCGAGCGCACCCCCATCCCCGGGGTGCGCTTCCGGCAGGGTCGTGCGGCAAGTGAGGACGAACTCGCGCGCGTGCACACTACCTCCTACCTGCGGGAAATCAACGCCCTGCGCGGCAAACATGCCTGGTTGGACGTGGACACCACCGCGGTCTCTCCGGGCAGTCTGGAGGCTGCGGAGGTCGCCGCCGGCTCCGCGGTCATGGCCGTGGAAGCGGTCATGCGCGGCGAAGCCCAGACCGCGTTCGCCCTGTGCCGGCCACCGGGTCACCATGCCGAGCCCGCCCGCGCCCGCGGTTTCTGCCTGTTCAACAATGTGGCGGTCGCTGCCGCACATGCGCTGGAGGAGCTGGGTGCTGAGCGTGTGCTGATCGTGGACTGGGACGCCCACCACGGCAACGGCACCCAGGATATTTTCTGGGCATCGCCCCATGTATTGTTCTTCGATACCCACCGCGGCAGCCCGTTCTATCCTGGCTCCGGCTTGCTGGACGAGATAGGCGCCGGCCTCGGGGAAGGCTACACCGTCAATGTCCCTCTGCCCGCCGGCGCCGGGGATCAGGCAGTGATCAAGGCCTTCGAGGACATACTGGTGCCGGCGGCGGACTGGTTCGCCCCGGATCTGGTCCTGGTCTCCGCCGGCTTCGACCCGCACCGGCTGGACCTGTGCCTGAACATGAGCCACGAGGGCCTTGCCCGCCTGGCCACCATCACCCGGGAAATCGCCGAGCGCCATTGCCACGGACGCCTGGCTCTGGTGCTGGAAGGCGGCTATCACCTGGATTCCCTCTCCAATGGCGTGCACACGGTCCTGCGGACGCTGGCGGGGGAGGACATTCCTGTGCCGCCGGAGCCGGGAATCCAGGAGGTCGCCGAGGCCGCCGCCTTCCACCGCAATGCCTTTGGCGGGGAATGAGCGCGCCGTAACGGCGTGACAGCACTGCCTCTGATCAGCCATCCTGACAAAAAGATCGGAGGAGAGAGCCTTGGATACCGGTTTTATCACGCGGCGCAGTCAGTGGCCGGGAGCCCGCGTTCGCGGCCACCGTCCGGCGGTGTCCTTCGAGGACGGCGAAACGTGGACGCATGACACCCTTCGACAACGTGCCAATAGCGTTGCCAACAGTCTGCTCGCCCACGGGATCGGTCACGGCGACCGGGTCGGCATTCTGCTGTACAACACCCTGGACTACTGGACGCTCTACCTGGCCACCGCCCGCATCGGCGCCATTGCCGTCCGGCTCAACTTCCGCCTGACCGCCGAGGAACTGGCATTTGCCATCAACGACTCCGGCTGTCGGCTGCTATGTTTCCACGCCAGCCTGGCAAAGACCCTGGAATCCGTGCGCCCGGATGTCCGGGTCGAGCATTACGTAGGTCTGGCCGATGACGAGAGCCCGCTGCCCCATTGGGCAGCCCCGTTCTCGACTCTGACCACCGGCGCAACGGAGGAACCGGCCTGCCCGCGGCCGGCGCCGGACGACCCGGCCATGCTCATGTACACCTCCGGCACCACGGGCCGCCCCAAGGGGGCCCTGTGGAACCACGCCAACACTCTCTGGTTCACCGCCATGCAGGCCATGCAGTGGCAACTGGACGAGCACTGCGTCGCCATGACCACCGGACCCATGTACCACGTGGGCGCGGTGGAAGACCTCACCAGTGCCGCACTGGCCGTGGGCGGGCATGCGGTGGTGCTGCGCAGTGGCGGTTTCAGCATCCGCCGGGTGATGGAGATTGTTCAGCAACGGCGGGTCACCGACTTGTTCCTGTTCCCGTTCATGATCTACGAACTGGCGCAACTGGAGGCGGACGAAGCGGCCGGCTACGACATGGGCAGCGTGCGCCGCATTCTCTCCGGGGGCGATCCACTGCTGCCCTGGGCCACCGACGTGCTGCGTCAGCGGTATCCGTGGATCGAGGTCATCCAGGTCTTCGGCCTGACCGAGGGCACTCCCATCGCTGCAGCCTCCACCGGCGAAGAGACATTGAGCCATCCCGAAAGCGTCGGCCGGCCGATGCCATTCACGGAAATCACCTTGCGGGACGACCAGGGCGGTATCGCCGACCCCGGCGAGGAGGGGGAGATCTGGATCCGCAGCCCGGTGGTCTGCGAGCGCTACTGGAACCGGCCCGACGCCACCGCCGAGACCTTCGTCGACGGCTGGTGTCGCACCGGGGACCTGGGTCGGTTCACCGACAATGGGCTGCTGTGCATCGCGGGACGCAAGAAGGACATGATTCGTACCGGCGGGGAGAACGTCTACCCGGCCGAGGTGGAGGACATACTCATGCGCCACCCCGACATCCGCGAAGTGGCCGTTATCGCCGTTCCCGACCCAAAGTTCATCGAGACGGTGTGCGCCGTGGTGGTGCCAGGCGCGGACGCGGACATCGATGAACAGGCCGTGGTGCAGCATTGCCGGCAGTCCCTGGCCGGTTACAAGTGCCCCCGCCATGTGGTTTTTGCCGACTCACTGCCACGCACGCCCTCCGGCAAGCTGATGAAATACAAACTGCGCGAGTCACACCGGTCACTGGGCTCGGACCCCGGGGGCTGACCGGCGCGTCCCGCACCGTTCAGCTTGCTCACGCGTGGATTTCACTCCGCAGAGCCCGGGGATACTTCTCGCAGAACCTGTCGTGGACCACCTGGAGCTTCTCTGCGCGGCGGCTGTCTCCGCGGGCCCGGGCCATGGCGATATCCTCCGTGATCATGTGCCGTATCCGCACCACTCCCTCCTCCGTGCGAACGAGGCAGTGTCCCAGTTCCATGGCAACCATTTCGTGGCAGTGTTCATGTTCGGCAATGGCTTCCACTTCTTCCTCGGTGAGATCCGTCATCGCGAGGCAATCCTCAAATGTCAGCATCATCATTCTCCTCCGTCCGCATCCGGGGGGCTTGGTGCCGGGGCAGACGGGTAGTGCAGTGCCGTTCCGGGGCGTCAGCAGCTTCAGGGACTCCTTGAAAGCCGCATCAAAGTAAGAATAGACCACGGTGGCCGATTCGGACACGGTACCGGATCAATTATCCTCCGCCGATTCACCCCAGCGCTGCGGGACGCGCTGGATCGCATCGGTGTCATATCCCCGTTCGCCAAGGAACGCGACGATGCGCTGGTACTCTGCCTCCGGCATCTCGGGCTCCCGCGCCATAATCCAGACATAGTCGCGCCGGGTGCGGCCAATGACCGTGTGCTGGTATTCGTCGTCCAGGTAGATGATCAGGAACTCGGCCTTGATGGGCCAGATGAACTGCATGCCCCACTCGGCATTGTCCTCGCTACGCACGAACCCCTTGGGATTGTAGCGCTTGAGCTCACCATCGAACGCGCCCTGACGAAAGGTGAACACGGTGTCGATGGTGCCGTCATCGTTGAGGCTGTAGCTCTCCACGGCGTTGTGGGCGTCGCGCTCCAGGAACGTGGGGATGTTGGCGATCACATACCAGTCTCCCATATAGCGCTCCAGATCCACGTGGTCGACGGTTTCCATGGGCGGGCGACTCTGGCAGGCGACCAGCAGGAGGGCGGCAACAGCAACGGATAGCAGACCGGCACGGATCATTGGCATTGTCTCGGGTGAACAGGGTACTGTTTCGATCCGTCGGGGGTGCGGGAGTTCAACGGGCTCTGGAGCAATGGCAGGAAATAGACAGGAATCACCACAGCGCGCCGGGTTCCGGCACGGGCTGAGCAAGATCGCGCCCATGATTCCCGGTGTGATCCCGTTCGGGATGACTGCCGGTATCGCTGCGCTGGAGGCGGGGCTGGACCCCATGGTCGGAATCGCCATGTCGGTGATCATCTTCGCCGGTGCGGCGCAGCTGGTGGCAGCCCAGCTCATCGGCGACGGCGCCCTGCCGCTGATGGTCGTGGTCACCGCACTCATCATCAACCTGCGCATGCTCATGTACAGCGCCTCGCTGGCTCCCCATCTGGGCCATATCCCCACGCACTGGAAAGCGACCACGGCCTATCTGCTGACGGACCAGGCCTACGCCGTCAGCATCACGCAGTTCGTGCACGGCCGGGTGGACGGTCCGAAACAGTGGTTCTACCTGGGCGCGGCCCTGCCACTGTGGGTGGTCTGGCTGTTCGCCACGGCGCTCGGCGTCTGGCTCGGAGCGGCCGTCCCCCCGGCATGGCAAGTGGGTTTTGCCCTGCCCCTGGTGTTTCTGGTCCTTCTGGTCCCGGTGATTCGCGACCGCCCCAGTGCCATTGCCGCCATTACCGGCGGCGGCATTTCCCTGGCTGCCCACGATGCGCCCTATCACCTCGGGCTGAGCATTGGCGCCGTGGCCGGGGTAACAGCCGGTGTCATCGCCGAGATTGCCCTGCACCGCCGGAGACGGGAAACATGAGCACCTGGGCGCTATGGACCATCATTGTTGTTATCGGCATCGGCACGTTCCTGTTTCGCTTCGCCGGACTGCAACTGCTGGGCGGGCGCAGCCTGCCCGACGGCGTCATGCGTGTGCTGCGTTACGTCCCGGCGGCCGTGATTGCCGCCATCGTGGTGCCGGCCATTATCCAGGGCGGCCCGACCCCCGGGTTCACGCTGGAGAACACGCGGCTGCTGGCGGGACTGGTGGCCGCCGGCGTCGCCTGGGGCACCCGCAGCGTGCTCGGCACGCTGGCCGCGGGCATGGGGACTCTGTGGCTGCTGGAATGGTTGCTCGGATCCTGACTCTGCCCCCGTGTGCCATCGGCGTGATCTGAATCAAGCGGAACCACCCCGAATCTGGTACTACTTGGTGCTCAGTCACTGGCAGGGGTTCGCCATCATGCACGGCTCCGGTTCACATCGGCGGTGGCGCCTGAGCGCGTCGCTGCTTGCGCTGTACCTGGTGCTGGCGCTGCTGCCCGTGACCCTCGCAGCCGTTCAGGGGCTGGAGCCACGGCCCTGGCGGGATGAGCTGGCTACCGGTCTCGGCCTCGCCGGGTTTACCATGCTGTTAATGGAGTTCCTGCTTTCCGGCCGGTTCAAGCGACTGTCGGCGCAGGTGGGACAGGACCGGGTCATGCAGTTCCATCAAGTGATGGCCTATGTCCTGCTGGCCTTTCTGCTGCTCCACCCGTTCCTGTACAGCCTGCCCATGGGGGAGACGCCCCCCACCGTCCCGGCAGGAGAGGAGTGGCTACGGCTGTCCCTCTGGCCCGGCCTCAGCGGCATACTGGCCTGGGTTCTGCTCGCGATGCTGGTATTCATGGCCATTGCCCGCGATGACCTCCCCATGCGTTACGAGGCCTGGCGCTTCAGCCACGGACTGGGCGCGCTCCTGATCGCCCTGTTCGGGCTGCACCACACCCTCGAGGCCGGCCGCTACAGCCAGGATGTCTGGCTCACCGGATTCTGGGTGCTCGGCGTCCTGGTCGCCGTGGCGTCACTGGTCCACGTCCACGTCATCATTCCCCTGCGCCAACGGCGCTATCCACTCAAGGTCGTCACGGTGCAACAGGAGGCGGAGCGGATCTGGACGGTGGAGCTGGAGCCCGACACCGCGGCAGGCCATCCTGGCACCGTGTTCCCGTATCGGGCTGGTCAGTTCGCGTGGCTCAAGCTTGAACGCCCACTGTTCCGCATCACCGAACACCCGTTCTCCATCGCGTCGGCACCCGCCCAGTGGCCACGCATCGCCTTCTCCATCAAGGAGGCGGGGGACTTCACCAACGGCATCGGCGAACTCGCCCCGGGAACCCGTGCGTATCTCGACGGCCCCTACGGCCATTTCACGCTGGACGAAAGCGACGCCCGACCGCTGGTGCTCGTGGGCGGCGGCGTCGGCATGGCTCCGATCATGGCGCTGCTCCGGGAACTGCGGGCACGGCAGTCGCAGCGCACCCTGGTGGTGGTTCAGACGAACAGGGATATCGCTCAGCAACTCTACACGGCGGAACTGGAGGCAATGACCAGCGAGCTCGATCTGCGCGTGCACTACATGCTCTCCGCCCCCCCGGCGGACTGGGATGGCCTCACCGGTCTCCCGGACGCAACGCTCCTGCAGCAGGTGGTCCGGGTGCCGCCACAGGACTGCGTGTATTACCTCTGCGGCCCGCCGGCCATGATCGACACCCTCGAGCACGGGCTACTGAGCCGTTTAGGTATCCCCGCCGGACAGGTCGTGTCCGAGCGCTTCCGCTACTCCCTGCGAACCCGCCGCGGCTCCAGCACGCGACTGCTGGCAGCCACCGTCGGTGCGGCCCTGATCATCCTCGCCGGCGTCGCCTCGTTCGCGGTGCGGTAGCAACGACATGACCGATGCGATGGACACCGGACGCACCGGGCGCCTGATCGGGTTTCTTGTGGCCCCCGTGGTTGCCGTCGTGCTCATGCTGCTCGGCCCGCCGGAAGGGCTCGACGGCGACGCCTGGACCGTCGCGGTCCTGACACTGTTCATGGCCACATGGTGGATCACCGAGGTGGTCCCGATCCCGGTCACCGCCCTGCTGCCGATCGTGGTGTTGCCGGTCGCCGGCGTTGGCACCCCGGCGGACGTGACCACCCCGTATGCCAACCCGCTGGTGTTCCTTTTCCTGGGCGGCTTCGTCATCGCCCTGGCCATCCAGCAATGGGGGCTGCACAGGCGCATGGCCCTGCTGTTGCTCCACTACTGCGGACAACGCCCCGATCATGTGGTCGGGGGCTTCATAGCGGGCAGTGCGGGGCTCAGCATGTGGGTGAGCAATACGGCCACAGCCGCCATGATGCTGCCCATCGGCCTGTCCGTGCTCGCTGTCATGGACACCACCCGGGGCGAACACGACGCGATGTCACAGCATCGCTTCTCCCTGGCGCTGCTGCTGGGAATCGCCTTTGGCGCCAACGTCGGCGGCATGGCGACGCTCATCGGCACGCCACCCAACGCCATTCTGGCGGGGTTCATGAGCGACACGTATGGCGTGCAGATCGGCTTCGGCCAGTGGATGGCCGTGGGCATGCCGGTGAGCCTGGTGTTACTGCTGGCCTGCTGGTGGGCGCTGACACGCTGGGCGTTTCCACTGGACCGCCGCCCCGCCGAGGGCATCAGCGCGATCATCCGTGACCGCCGCGCCGAACTCGGGCCCATTTCCGGAAGCGAGCGCCGGGTGCTGTTGGTGTTCCTGGGCACCGCCCTGGCGTGGGTCTTTCGACCACTACTGGAAACAGTTACCGCGGCCTCGATCTCCGACGCCGGCATCGCCATCACGGCCGCCGTCGCGTTGTTTCTTTTGCCGGCTGCCGGACCGCGCCGTGCCGCCCTGCTGGACTGGAAGAGCACCCGCGAGCTGCCCTGGGGCGTGATCATACTCATCGGTGGCGGTTTGAGCCTGGGCACCGCCATCGAGGCCAGCGGCCTTGCCGCCGCCGTGGCGGAGCAACTCACCGCGCTGGGCGCCCTGCCTCTGGTTGTGGTGGTCACCGCGGTGGTCGGGCTGACCATATTGCTCAGTCATGTGGCCAGCAACACGGCCACCGCCGCCACACTCATGCCCGTGGTCACCAGCGTGGCGCTGTCCATCGACCGGCCACCGCTGGTGCTCGCCGTCGCCGTGGCCCTGGCGGCCTCCTGTGCCTTCATGCTGCCCGTGGCGACACCACCCAACGCCATCATCTTCGGCAGCGAGCGCCTGCGGGTAGCGGACATGGCGCAGGCAGGCTGGCGGGTCACTTTATTCGCAATTCCGTTGATTCTTGCCGGCAGCCTGATCCTCACTCCGTGGTTACTGCTGCGGTAGAGACAGCGTCGTCGACTCTTGTTCTGGATCAATTTCCCGCTCTTCCAACCCCGCTAGACTGCACCTAACATGTAGTTCAAATGCATTTTCGTGGGGCAACGCCAATGGCACCACCTCTGCTCTCCATCGGTTTTCGGCCCTTCTTCCTCGTGGCGTCCTGGTTTGCCGTGCTCGTAATGGTGGTCTGGGTCAGCTTTCTGACCACGGGGGCACCGGCACCGGGGCCCTGGGACCCGATACTCTGGCACGGGCACGAACTGCTGTTCGGCTTCACCGCCGCCGTCATCGCCGGCTTTCTGCTCACCGCCGCGCAGAACTGGACCAAGCGGCAGACCTGCACCCCGCGCAGCCTCATGGTTCTCGTCACCCTGTGGCTGGCGGCACGGCTCGGGTTCCTGGTGCCGGGGGCCATGCCCATGTGGCTGCTTACGGTGCTGGATCTGGCCTTCTTCCCGCTGCTGGCGATCATGCTGGCCACGGCGCTGATCCCTGCGGAGAACCGGCGCAATTACGCCTTTATCCCCCTGCTGCTGGCTTTTACCGTGCTCAACGGCATGATTCACGCCGACTTCCACGGCGTGGCACCCGGGCTCGGCAGTACCTCCATGGATCTCGCCATCTGGCTCATCACCGTGCTGCTGGTCTTCATGGGCGGACGCATCATTCCCTTCTTCACCGCCAACCGCCTGCCAGGGCTTGGTGTACGCCAGTGGCCCTGGCTGAACTGGGCGTCCACCCTGAGCACCCTGGCGATCCTGCCGGTGTACCTGGTGATCGGCCGGGATCCGTGGCTCGCGGTAGTCCTGACCGCGGCATCACTGTTCACCCTGGTGCGACTGCTAGCGTGGAAACCCTGGGGCACGGTGCGTGACCCCCTGCTGTGGATCCTGCACGCCAGTTATCTGTTCATCCCCTTCGGCCTGGGTCTGCAGGCAGCGTACGTGGGAGGCATTGCCGGGACCTGGAGTGCCGGCGTGCACCTGCTGATGATCGGCGCCATGGGCGGGCTGTGCCTGGGAATGATGGCCCGGGTCGCCCTGGGGCACTCCGGTCGCCCCCTCGCGGCGCCCCCGCTGATGGTCGGTGGCTTCGCGGCAATCCTGCTGGCCGCCGCCGCAAGGCTCCTGGTTGCCCTGGGCGTTGGCCCCGCCTGGCTCATGGGAGCCTCCGGGGTACTGTGGATGGTCGCCTTCGCGCTCTACGCCGTGCTGTACACGCCGATCCTGCTGAAACCCCGTGCAGACACTGCAGCCGCAGCCCGGAAGCCCGGGATGACTGTCCGCAACTGACATTGCGCAGGATAAAGTGCGTCGGAATTAATGTACCCTCCCGGGCGTACACCTGAACGACGGATACCCCATGATTCAACGCGCCCCCGATCGGGCCGACCCGACAGGTTCCACGCTCCAGCGCGCCCACCGAGGCAGTGACCATCCCGACAAACACGGCCCGGCATGGCGACACCTCGCCTTCGTCAGTCTGGCCGTACTCGCCTCCGCGTGCAGTGACGACACCATCGAGTACGGGCCGGATGTCGAGACGAGACCTCTGCAACTGGCACCGCCGGAAGAAGCCGGGGTGCTTCACGTCACGGCTCGAAACGGCTCCACCACCTACTACCTGGATCGCCACGAACAGCCCACCGGGCCCGAGTACACCCTGGTTTCGGCCTTCGCCGAGGCCCAGGACTGGGACGTGGAGTGGAACATGGTCGGGTCCACCGGGGAGGTGCTGGGAACCCTGGCTGCCGGAGAAACGCACATCGCGGCCTCGGGGCTGACTCAGGTTGCCTCGCGGAACGCGCACTTCACCCGCGGACCGGCGCACACAGAGGTGGTGGAACAGCTCGTGTGCCACCGGGAATTCCGGCCCATGCCCCGGACTCCCGACGCTCTCGATGGCGTGGACATCCATGTGACGGCGAACTCCAGCTACACGCACACCCTCGACCGTCTGGCGGAGCAACACGAGGACATCGCGTACACGGAGGACAGCGACCGCACAACCGAGATCCTGCTCTCCCGGGTCGCCGAACAGACCGTGGACTGCGTGGTCGCAGACGCCAACATCGTCCAGGTAATGCGCCGCCATTTCCCCACCCTGGAGGTTGCGATGAACCTGACTGACGGGCGCAACCTTGGCTGGTACTTGCCCCGGGACGCCGAGGGCCTGGCCAGCACCGCGCGGGAATGGATGAACAGCCGCCAGGGGGACGAAACCATCGCCCAGGTGGAACAGCGCTACTACGCCTATATCGGCGAGTTCGATTTCGTTGACCTTCGCGCGCTGAACCGCCGCATCGAGGAGCGCCTCCCGCGATTCCGTGACGCCTTCCTGCGCGCCGAGCAGGAGACCGGCATGCCCGCGGATCTGCTGGCCGCCCTCGCTTACCAGGAATCGCACTGGGATCCACAGGCTGTCTCGCCCACGGGGGTGCGCGGGATCATGATGCTCACGCAGCCCACTGCACAGTCGCTGGGCGTGACCAATCGGCTCGATCCGGATCAGGCCATTGATGCCGGCGCCCGCTATCTTGCGGACCGCCATCGTCGCCTGCCCGACTCTATCCCCGAGCCCGACCGGACCTTCCTGGCTCTGGCCAGCTACAACATCGGTCGCGGGCATCTACTGGATGCCCGCCAGCTCGCCCGCGATCTGGACCGCAACCCGGATTCCTGGCAGGACATGCGGGAAGTACTCCCGCTCAAGGCGGACAAGCGCTACTACCCGAGCACACGCCACGGTTACGCGCGGGGCTACGAACCAGTCCACTATGTGCAGCGCATACGCAACTACCGGGACGTTATCAGCCCTGCCTTCGAGTAGCGCCGCATCGGCCTGCGGACGCAGATGCACGGCACCCGCCTGCCCCCGGAATGCAACACTTGCCGGTTTCGTTTCATTCAACTAGGGTTTTCCGGGAGCCCTCAACGAGGCTCCCGACATTCACCACTATGAAAAGGAATGAAGCGACATGAAACGGACGACACTCGGACTCGCAGCCATCGCTTTCGGTTTCAGCGCTGCCGCCAGCGCCGACAACACCGATTCCATCTGTGCGGCACAGGAAGCCGCGGCCCCTGAACTGATCGATGCCCGTGACGACGGCGTGCCTCTCGACGAGGTGATCGGGGAAATTCAGGCCAATGCGAGTCACGACGCTTCTGCGAACGTTCTCAGCGAATCCACCGAGGCGCTCTATGAGAACAACTCCCTGGGCACCGAGGAAGCCGCTTCCATGATCCGTGAACGGTGCGAGAACGCCCTGGGCTGAGCGTCCACGGCCGGGCGCTGACCAGGCGTCCGGCCCCGCCCGCAAGGGCTTGGTGCAACGGCGCGACGATGCTATATTACGCGCCTTCAAAGGGGCTGTAGCTCAGTTGGGAGAGCGCGACATTCGCATTGTCGAGGTCAGGGGTTCGATTCCCCTCAGCTCCACCAGGCATAACATGAAGCCCTTGTTTTCAAGGGCTTTTTTTTTGGCGCCAGGCACGATCCATCAGCCTGTCCAGTGTTCCTCGCAACACTACTCAAGCGTTACCGGCCTTTCGGAACTCATTAGTCAGGGTGGGTTGCCGGTTGCGCGGCAACCGGCGTGGTCCCCCGCGTGCGACGCCGCTCCGCCAGGCTCAGCAGCACCAGCGGACCCACGATCAGTGCGGAACCAATGAAGAACCAGACATCCGGTACTTCCTGAAACCACCACCAGCCGAAGGCGATTGCCCAGATCAGCCCGGTGTACTCCGCGCTGGTCACCTGGTTTGCCGCCACATGCCGATAGGCAAGAATCACCGTGGTGTGATAACCGAGAATGAACACTGCCGACCCCAAGGCCGCTGTCATCAGGGTCCAGTCCCAGGCCGCGCCCTCCCAGAGCATCAGCACCAGCGCCACGGGCAGCCCGTAGACGTGGGTGAGAAGAAGGATATGCGCCATGGACTGGCCCCAGGGCAGCTTTCTGACCAGCAGCGCATTCGTACCCAGCGCCGCTGCCGCCACCAGAGCGCTAACCCCCTGCCAGGAGAACTCCAGCGGCCGGAGAATGACCAGAATCCCGATGAACCCGCTGATGACCGCGAATACGCTGAGCCCGGTCGCCCTCTCCCTGAACACCGCGACTGCCAGCACCATGACGATCAGCGGCGCGGCATAGAACAGTGCGTTTGCCGTGGCCAGAGGCAGATTGGTGAGTGCCACCACCATGCAGGCGACGCCAATGATGCTGATCTGGGCGCGCACCAGGTGAATGCGGGTGCCGCGAAAGAGTTGTTTCCGATCAATCATCGGCAGAAACGGGGCCAGGATGGCCAGCGTGCACAACAGCCGCATGAAGACGAACTGGAACAGGGGGATATCGGAACCCTGAACCTTGATGATGATATCGGAGAAGATGGCTGCCAGGTTGCCGATGACCAGCAGTATGATCGCCCCCTGCAATGTCCGGCCCGACATGCTCCTGAACCTCCACGTTGACGTGCCGTACCATGATGGCGCGCCATGCTAGGCAGGGATCACGATCTTGTATAATGATAAGAATTTCGAATCCATTAGTTTTTTGAATAATGCCGTTGCCGCCCCTGAGAACACTGCCCGTCTTCGAAGCTGTGGCCCGTCTGGGCAGCTTCTCCCTTGCCGCTGAGGAGTTGCGGGTTAGCCAGAGCGCTGTCAGTCACAGCATCAAACAGCTTGAAGACAACCTCGGCGAGGCCCTGTTCCAGCGGGGTGGCCACCGCGTCGTACTGACGGAGCAGGGGCGGCAGTATCTCGAGCCCGTGAGTTCGGGGCTGGCGCAGATTGAGCGGGCAAGTGAGCGACTGCGGGGGGATGGCGGTACGGAGCTGCGTCTCGCCGTGTTCAGCTCCTTTGCGGTGCGCTGGTTGATCCCCCGTTTGCCGGACCTGCAACGCCGCCATCCGCAACTGGAGGTCATGCTGGAAATGCTGCATGAGCCACCGGCACTCTCGGAGCGCCTCGCCGATGCCTTTATCACCATCCAGGGAGAGCATCGCGGCTTCAGCTCGGACCCGCTCTACTCCGAGCGTTTGTTCCCGATCTGTAGTCGACGATTCTGGCAGTGGATGTGTGACGATTTACGCCAGGCCGGGTTGATCGACACTGATACGCCAGAGCACATCGAGGCGGCATGGTTGACCCGTTACCCGCTCTTGTCCGCCTCGAGCATCATCGGGCAACCCGGGGAAGACTGGCAGGTCTGGCTGGCCGCTGATCATTGCGAGCTGCCCGGGAGCATCCGTATGCAGCACTTCAGCCATATGCTCATGGCCCACGCGGCGGCTCGCTATCACCAGGGGATCGCACTCACCAATGACTACATGATTGATCCCGCAGATGATCCAGACATGGTCGTCCTTCCCTGTTATCAGGTAGGAACCGGCGATGAGTTCCGGCTCGCCTACAAGACGAGCCGCCGCAACGAACCGGGCATTCGCATGCTCCGGCAATGGTTACGGCAACAGGCCGAGGCGTCCGGATTGCGCCTGGAGGGGGAGCGCGAACGCCAGACCCGCCTGTAGCGACGAGCCCGTTATGCCCGTCGACCATGAGCGTCGGATTCGAGAGCGCAACACCAAGTCGGTAGACAGACTCGCGTAGTGCGCCCACCATGGTGATTCACACCCTCTGTCGGAGCCTTTTTCATGCGCGTTTTCGCCAACCCCGTCGGTGGTGGCTCACTGTGGTTCGATAACCTTGCCACCGCCGACGGCACCCCGGTCGCTTACGATCCCCAGGCGCGGGCGTTCCTGCCGATGCCGCCGTTCTGTGCCAACCGGGACGTGATCGGCTGTAACTGGATCGCCCCGGAGAAAGGCGCCTTCTGTCGCTCCTGCGCCATGACGGCTCTGGCCCCCGACCCATCGATACCGGATGCGATTCCCAACTGGGCGCAGACGGAGGCTGCCAAGCGCTGGGTGCTGGACAACCTCGGTCGCTGGCATTGGTTCCGCCCGGAAGACCCGGGCGCCCCGCCGGTTTTCCACCTGCTCGCCGAAGGCCCTACGCCGGTGCCCATGGGCCATGCCGAGGGTGTCGTCACCATTAGTGTGGCGGAAGTGGACCCGGTACTGGTGGCAACACGGCGCGAGGCACTGGAAGAGCCCTATCGGACCATGATGGGTCACATGCGCCACGAGATCGCGCATATGCTGTGGTGGCGCCTCAGCCTCCGCGATGACTTTCTCGACGCTTTCCGGGGGATGTTCGGTGATGAGCGGATCAACTACCCTGCCGCCCTTCAGTACCACTACGAAAACGGCCCACCGGCCCAGTGGCGGCAACACTACCTGACCGCCTACGCCTCGGCCCATCCGCACGAGGACTGGGCAGAGACGGCTGCACACCTGCTGCACCTGACGGATATTACCGACAGTTTCGTGGCCACGGGCCTGTCATCGCCGCAGATTCCCCACGCCGGCTGGGACCCCTACTCCGAACCGGATCCGGAGCGGCTGATTCACGTCGCCACCGGGCTCACCGTGGGCGTAAATCATGTGAACCGTGCCATGGGGCTGCCCGACCTGTATCCCTTCGTGCTCTCGGACCATGCCCGCCACAAACTGGCCTTTGTCCATAATTGGCTGCGCCGTGGCGCCCAGGGCCTCTAGCCAGACCACGCCGGCGGATTGAGGGCAGCAAAAGAAAAAACGGCGCTTCAGTCCTGCTGAAACGCCGTTTTGAAGGGCCTTGCCGATCCACTGTAATGGACCGGCGATCCGCAGTCAGGACACCAGATCGAACCGATCGGCGCTCATCACCTTGGCCCAGGCGTTAACGAAGTCGTTCACGAACTTCTCCTGATTATCGTCCTGTGCGTAGACTTCCGCATAGGAGCGCAGGATGGAGTTCGAGCCGAACACCAGATCCACGCGGGTGGCGGTCCACTTGGCCTTGTCCGTCTTGCGGTCGCGGATTTCGTACAGGTTGTTGCCCGTGGGCACCCACTTGTAGGCCATATCGGTGAGGTTCACGAAGAAATCGTTGGTCAACTGACCTTCACGATCCGTGAACACCCCATGCTTGGTGCCGCCATGGTTGGTGCCCAGCACACGCATGCCACCAACCAGCACGGTCATCTCCGGCGCAGTCAGGCCCATCAGCTGGGTGCGATCCAGCATCATCTCTTCCGGCTGCACCGCGTAGTCCTTCTTGACCCAGTTGCGGTAACCATCGGAGAGCGGCTCCAGCCACTCAAAGGACTCTTCATCGGTCATTTCCTGGCTGGCATCACCCCGGCCGCGCTTGAACGGAACGGCGATATCGTAGCCAGCCGCCTTGGCGGCCTTCTCGATACCCACGTTGCCGGCCAGCACAATGACGTCGGCGACACTGGCACCGGTCTCGGAGGCGATCCCTTCCAGAACCTTGAGCACTTTCGCCAGGCGCTCCGGCTCGTTGCCTTCCCAGTCCTTCTGCGGTGCCAGCCGGATACGGGCACCGTTGGCCCCGCCGCGCATGTCGGACTGGCGGAAGGTACGGGCGCTGTCCCAGGCGGTGGCGACCATCTCGCCGATGCTAAGGCCACTGTCGGCGATCTTGGCCTTGACCAGCTCAACGCTGTAGTCCTTATTTCCGGCGGGCACCGGATCCTGCCAGATCAGGTCTTCCTGGGGCGCTTCAGGACCGATGTAGCGCTCCTTCGGGCCCAGGTCACGATGGATGAGCTTGAACCAGGCACGGGCGAAGACGTCGTTGAAGTACTCCGGATCCTTGTAGAACTTCTCGGAGATCTTGCGGTACTCCGGATCCACCTTCATGGCCATGTCGGCGTCGGTCATGATCGGGTTCAGGCGGATGGACGGATCTTCGACATCAACCGGCTTGTCTTCTTCCTTGATGTCTTTGGGCTCCCACTGCCAGGCCCCTGCCGGGCTCTTGGTCAGTTCCCACTCATAATTGAGGAGGAGGTAGAAATAGCCGTTGTCCCACTGGATTGGGTTGGTGGTCCACGCACCCTCGATGCCGCTGGTCACCGTATCGCGACCAACACCACGGCTGACCTTGTTGTTCCAGCCCAAGCCCTGCTCTTCAACATCGGCAGATTCGGGATCGGGGCCCAGATTCGCGGCGTCACCGTTCCCGTGACACTTGCCGACCGTATGACCACCGGCGGTCAGCGCGACGGTTTCCTCATCGTCCATCGCCATGCGCGCAAAGGTCACGCGGACGTCGTGAGCGGTCTTCTGCGGGTCCGGGTTACCGTCCACGCCCTCGGGATTGACGTAGATCAGACCCATCATCACTGCCGCCAGCGGATTCTCGAGGGTTTCCGCATCACGGTCCTTGCCGTAACGGCTGTTCTCGTTATCGCTGGGCGCCAGCCACTCCTTCTCGGAACCCCAGTAGGTGTCCTTCTCGGGATGCCAGATGTCCTCGCGGCCGAAGGAGAAGCCGAAGGTCTTGAAGCCCATGGATTCGTAGGCGACGTTACCGGCGAGCACGATGAGGTCGGCCCAGCTCAGCTTGTTGCCGTACTTCTTCTTGATCGGCCACAGCAGACGGCGCGCCTTGTCCAGATTGGTGTTGTCCGGCCAGCTGTTGATGGGCGCAAAACGCTGGTTGCCCGTTGCGGCACCGCCGCGGCCATCGGCCACGCGGTAGGAGCCGGCGGCGTGCCAGGTCATGCGGATCATCAGACCACCGTAGTGCCCCCAGTCAGCCGGCCACCACTCCTGGCTGTTGGTCATGAGGTCTTCAACGTCCTTCTTGACGGCGTCGAAGTCGAGCTTCCGCACCTCTTCCCGGTAGTTGAAGCTCTCCCCCATGGGATTGGTCTTGCGGTCGTGCTGATGCAGGATTTCCAGATTCAGGTTGTTCGGCCACCACTCCATGACCGAATTCCCGACTTCGGTATTGGCACCGTGCGCAACCGGGCACTTGCCAGCGCTTTGCTGTTCCGTCATATCACTCTCCAGCTCGTTGCAGCATTTTCGGGGAAGCCTGGCGTTCAGGAGCGGCACAACTCTCTTTGCACCGCTGCCCTGATCCAGCGCCTGTCCAATGATTTAGCACATGGACAGGCGTCTTTCTCCCTCGTGAATCATCCCTAGCAACATACACCACCTGGGAGTCATAGGTTAAACACTCAATTCCTACCGTATCGATAGTCATAAACTATTATTAGCCGGGCAACGTCGTCACCCGGTTCGGCTCGCGAACCCCTGATAGGTGCCCTGCGCAAACTTCTCCAGGGTGTCCGTGAAGCTCCGGTTCAGATGGATCATCGTCTCGGTATCCGTTTTCACCTGCCCACGCAGTTCCTGGCCGATATCGGCGAGATCCTGCACCGAGCGTTGCACATCGTCAGGGTTCCTGGTGCCAAGCGCCGCCCGATGAGCCTTCCCTGCAATGTCGACATAGGTGCTCAGCGTTTTGAGTTGGTACTGCGTCAACGCCTCGGCGTAGCTACTGGTCAACGCAGCGCAGGACCGCGCAGGGGTCAGGAACAACCGGTCGAACTCGCCGGTCAGGGTGTGGGGATCGAAACCAGGCTGTGGCATGCGTCACCTCCGTCACATAGAGATTCGCATTATATCACGACATGCTGCAGCGCAACATGTCGTGATCGCACAATTGGCAACCCGGCTCTGTGATACGGTTCCGGGCAACATGCGACGATGACCGCCACTATGGACTCTTCTGATTTGCCTTGCCGATCGCTCAATGGCTGACGCACAACTCCCAGGCACGTTCACCGCCCCGCCTTATGACTGGCGGTACTCCCGCGTACTGCGCCCCATCCTGATCTTCGGCGCCGTTGCCCATGCCGTATTTCTGCTCCTGTTCCTGGCGCTGGACGTCATGCCCATGGTGGCGTTCAACATTGTCAGCACCGCCCTGTATATCACCCTGCTCAATGTCGCTACGCGACTGGATTCCCGGGTATTCATCACGGTAGCCGTCGTCGAGGTGCTGCTGCACGCCTGGTTGGCAACGCGCTTCGTGGGCTGGGAGAGCGGATTTCACCTGTACCCGCTGATTCTGCTTCCTCTCATCGCGTTTCTTACAACCATCAGCCTTACAGCCCGGTTTCTGGCGATTGCCGGAGTTACTGTGGCGTACGCCCTGATCGCCCTGCCATACACGACGGCGACCCCCGTGGCGCCACTGCCGGATGCAGTGGCTCCCTGGCTCAGCGCCGCCAACGTAGTGCTCGTGAGCGTCGGCCTGAGCGTTTTCATCCTCTTCTACGCCGTCGCCGTTCGAAATGCCGACGAACTGGCCCGCACTGCACATGACAGGCTGGAGGCCCTGGCAGCCACGGATCCACTCACCGGCCTGCTCAATCGTCGCAGCATGGATGAACAGTTGCGGGCAGCGATACGCGCCCGACAACCCGCGGCGGCGCTGCTGGTTGATATCGATCGGTTCAAGCGCATTAACGACGATCTCGGGCATGACACCGGCGATCTCGTCATCCAGGCCGTTGCAGCCGTCCTGGAAGCCGGCACCCGGGATGAGGATGCGGTGGCCCGCTGGGGCGGCGAGGAGTTCCTGGTGCTACTGCGGGGTCACGACCAGGAGGCTGCCTGGCAAGTCTCCGAGCGGTTGCGTGCGCGCGTGCCCGAATCGTGGAGCGCACCTCCAGGACACCAGCTAACCGTGAGCATCGGCGTTGCGGCACTGCAGCCAGGGGATTCCGCTAACACGCTCATTTCCCGGGCCGACACCGCCCTGCTGCAGGCCAAGCGCGACGGCCGCAACCGGACAGCGGCGACAACATGACCAGCGTGCAATGCTTATAGGCCAGAGGACACAACGCGGGTTCAGCCAGACCCGCGCCTTCGCTATACTCCGCCTCCTGGCCCCGGTAGCTCAGTCGGATAGAGCAACCGCCTCCTAAGCGGTAGGTCGCAGGTTCGAATCCTGCCCGGGGCGCCACTCCCTATTCCAGCAAATTCCCGCAAGATCCTGTCTTTATAGTAGAAAAAGGCAAACTCTTCGGCGGCAACACGAAGCCGCTGTGCCGAGGTATAAGGACCCGCATGGACCCCCAGGATCTGCCAACCGACCCCCACCGCCCCCATGAAGATGTCATGGCCATACTGGTGGGAACGCTGTTCGTGGCCCTCGGGGTGACGCTATACACCCAGGCGCGACTGCTGACCGGCAGTACCGCAGGGATGGCGTTCCTGCTGCAGTACGCCACTGGGTGGCGTTTCGGCGCGTGGTTCTTCCTGATCAATCTGCCTTTCTACTACCTGGCCATCAAGCGCATGGGCTGGTCCTTTACGCTTCGCACCTTCGTGGCCATAGGTTTGGTGTCCCTGTTCTCCGAGTTGACCGGCAAATGGCTCGTGATCGAGAGCCTCAACCCGCTCTACGCCTCGCTGATGGGCGGCAGTCTGATCGGCATCGGCATGCTGGTGCTGTTCCGCCACCGCTGCAGCCTGGGCGGCATCAATATCCTCGCCCTCTACCTCCAGGATCGCTATGGGCTACGCGCCGGCTATGTGCAGCTCGGCATCGACGGCCTGATCATGCTAGTCGCTTTCCTGGTGCTGCCCGCCGACCGTGTCGGGCTCTCGGTGCTCGGGGCCTTGGCGCTGAACCTGATCATTGCCCTCAACCACAAGCCCGGACGCTATATGGGCGTCTCCTGAGCTGCAATGGCCGAACTCCCATTGAGGCCCCGGCATAGCCTCAGCGATGGTGCTCACCGGCGCGCTCGGGCTGGTAGAGAATTTCCTCGATCCGCACCCGCAGGGTTCCGCCGGCCGGCTTCGGCCACTCGATTTCATCCCCTTCCGAGAGCCCGAGCAACGCACTTCCCACCGGAGCCAGGATGGAGACGGTGGTGCCGTCGGGGTCGACGTCCCGGGGATACACCAGCGTCAGCTCGAAGGGCTTCGACGACGCGACTTCCCGGAAACGGACCCTGGAGTTCATGGTCACCACGTTGGGCGGCATCTCGGCGGAGGGCACCACTCGGGCGCGCTCCAGCTCCTGCTCCAGCGCAGTCACGCCGGCGGCGCCCTCCTGGGCAGCGGTTTCAAGCAGACGCTCGATGCGATCCACATCGGTTTGCGAAATCATGATGGGCGGCTGTTCAGACATGAGCATCCTCTTGCAATCGCGCCGCACTCAGTACCGGCTGTCCGGTCGTGTCAGCAGGAAAACCGAAACCCCCACCAGCGCGATCACCTGCAGGGTAAGCGCCAGGGGCGGGAGTTGCATCCAGACGGCAATGGCGAGGCTGGCGACCACCGAGGCGACCCCGATCCACTTGGCCTTCCGCGGAATCGCACGCTGGGTTTGCCACGAGCGAATGGCCGGGCCGAACCGGGGGTGGTTGACGAGCCACTGCCGCCAGCGTTCGGAACCCCGGGCAAAGGCCCATGCAGCAACAAGCAGAAACGGGGTGGTGGGCAATAGAGGCACTACCGTACCCGCCGCTCCTATGCCCACGGCGCTGACCCCGAGTGCCCGCCACAACCAGCGTTTAATCACGCGTGCCTCACCCTGCTTCCGGCCACCATGATACCCCATGGCAGCGTTGACCCCCAGGGGTCAGACGGTGCGCGAGTAGCGCACCTGGACGGGCTGCTCGCGCAGGTATCGATCGAACACCATGGCGATATTGCGTAGCAGCAGCCGGCCGGTGGGCTGCACACGGATGCCATCATTCTCCACCCGCAGCAGGCCGTCTGCCTCCAGCGGTGCCAGGGCGGCGAGTTCCGGCTCGAAGTAGTCGTCGAAACGAACACCGAAAAGCCGCTCGATGTCCCGGAACTCCAGCCAGGTCCTGCACATGATCCGCTCGATCACCGTACGCCGAAGGCGGTCGTCGAAATCCAGGCTGCAGCCCCGTGCCACGGGCAGTTCGCCGGCATCCAGCGCGGCGTAGTAGCTGCGCAGATCACTGTGGTTCTGGCTGTAATGGTGGCCGATCATGCCGATGGCAGTCATGCCCACGGGAATGAGATCGCACTCGGAATGGGTGGAATAGCCCTGGAAGTTCCGCTGCAGCGTGTTGTCGGCCATGGCCCGGGCCAGATCGCTGTCCGGGAGGGCGAAGTGATCGAGGCCGATTGTGACATAGCCGGCATCGGTAAGCTTGCGCACCGTGTGCTCGATCATCCCGAGCTTCTCTTCCGGCGAAGGCAGGGTTTCGGCGTCGATCATGCGCTGCGCCTTCACCCGCTCCGGCAGGTGCGCGTAGTTGTAGACGGACAGCCGCTGCGGACGGATCGCCAGGACTTCGTCCAGCGTGGCATCGAAGCTGGCGATGGTCTGGTACGGCAGGCCATAGATGAGGTCCAGACTCAGGGAATCCATGCCCGCCCGGCGGCCCTGTTCGATGACGGCATACACCTGCTCACGGGACTGAACCCGGTTCACCGCCTTCTGCACGTCCGCATCGAAGTCCTGCACGCCCAGGCTCATGCGGTTGAAGCCCAGGTCACCCAGCAGGGATATTGTGTCGGGGCCCACGGCGCGGGGATCGATTTCAATGGAATACTCGCGCTGATCCGGGGGCGGCAGCGTGAAGTTGCGTGCAATGGCCTGCATCAGGCGCCAGAGCTGGCGGTCGTCCATGAAGGTCGGCGTGCCGCCGCCGAGGTGGAGCTGGCGCAGGGGGCGATCGCGGTCGAACAAGTGCGACTGCAGGGCCAGTTCCCGCTCCAGATAGTGCAGGTAGACCTCAGCCTTTTCGGGATGGCGCGTGATGATCTTGTTGCACGCACAGTAGTAGCAGAGGCTGTGACAGAACGGGATGTGCACATAGAGCGACAGCGGACGCGGCACCGGATCATCGTTACTCGCCCTGGCCACCGCCATGTACTGCCCGGCATCGAACTCCTCATGGAAATGCGGTGCCGTCGGATAGGACGTGTATCGGGGGCCGGGCACATCGTATTTCTCGTACAACGGCCGGTCGAAGACTGGGTCCGCCATGGATTCCGTCCCTGTTGGGTTGCCTGATGCGCCTACGGTAGCGGAACCGCTGCAGGTCACATTGATTCAGGTCAATCCGAGGCGCGAGCGCCCTTTCCCACCCCCTCGAAGGCACGCACGCTGAAACGTTTGCCCGGCTCCTGGCGCTGCATGACTGCATGCAGGTGAGCCGCGATCTGCTCGACGGTGCTCTCGGTCTCGAGGATTTCGCAGGCCGCAGCGGGGACGGTCACACTGAACTCGCCCTCGCGGGCGCTGTAGGCGAACCGGTGGCAGCGGATACCTTCCACGTCCATGGTGTCCACCAGGTGTTCCCGGGAGCCCAGATAGACATTGCGCCAGCGCTCGGCCCAGTAGGTCTCCCAGTCCTCTGCGCGGTGTCCGTTGCGGTACACTTCGATGCGGGAGCGGTGCCCGTGGGCGATACGCTGACAGGCACCACCGTGGGCCTGCAGCCCGTGGCTGTAGGCGTACCACGCGCCGTCGATACGCTCCGCACGCAGTCGCAGGCCCAGTTCCGTGACGTTGGCGGGTAACAGGTGGCGGATGGATCGATGCAGAAAATCGCGCACGGCGGCGGCGTCCACCGAGTTGCCGGGAACCACGACAACCGTGTGTTCCGGGCCGCTCATGCTTATGGGGCCGAGCTCGCTGCGGTAGCCCACGTCGACGTAGCCATCGGCGCGCTTCAGCCGCGTTGTGGCCTCCGGCACCAGCAACCGATGATCGACGCTGTCATCGATGGCAGCCTTGAGCTCACGCTTGACGTCGCCGAAATCGAACACCATCCCCTGGTCGTCCAGCGTGCCGGTGAGTTCCACATCGACGATCCAGCTCTCGCCCACAAGCCCCTGGACCGGATCCAGCCGCGAGGAGTCGATCACGGTGAGCTGTTCCACGAAAAGGCAAGGCATGGCGGTTTCGATCAGACTGTGTAAGCGCGCAGTCTACTCACCTTTCAGCAAGTAAGGCCAGGGCTCAGCGCCGCGATCAGCCACCGTCCGGCCCGTCGTCCGGCGTAAATCGCCTTGAATCCGCGCGGTCGGAGATGGCCTGCTCGGCGTCGGGGTTCAGCACTACGATGCTGATCCGGCGATTGATCGGATTCTCCGGATCCTCCTTGTCGAACAGGACGGTATCTGCCAGCCCAGTGACCTGGGCGATCCGGCCGGGCTCGATGCCGCCCCGCAACAACGCGCGGCGTGCACTGTTCGCACGGTCCGCGGAAAGCTCCCAGTTGTCGTAGTCCCGGGGGTCGGCAAAGGCCACCGCGTCGGTGTGGCCGGTAACGCTGATCTTGTTCGGCACCTCGTTGATGACGTCTGCCAGTTCCATGAGGATGGACTCGGCATAGTTGCGCATGTCGTCGCTGCCCAGATCGAACATGGGCCGGTTGCGCTGGTCCACCAACTGGATGCGAAGCCCCTCCGGGGTGATATCCAGTAACAGCTGGTCCTTGAACGGCTCCAGTGCCTGGCTGCGCTCGATGGCGTGCTCCAGATCCTGCTGCAAGGATTCCATGCGTTCCAGCTGGCGTCGCTGCGCCTCTTCAAACAGATCCTCGTCCCGGGGCGCCAGGGGCGAATCGCCCATATCCAGCGGCGTTTCGCTGCCCCCTTCAAGGTCAATCAGGTTCTCCCCGGGAGGCGCGCCCTCCTCCCGCTCCGGGGCCTGGAAGCCGGTGGGATCACGGAAATAGCCGGCCACGCCCGCCCGTTGCTCCTCATCCATGGCGGTCACCACCCATAGAATCAGGAACATGGCGAACATGGCGGTCATGAAGTCCGCAAAGGCGACCTTCCACGAACCGCCGTGGTGGCCCCCTTGCACCTTCTTGACGCGCTTGATGACAATGGGCTGCGTCTTGTCATCCATCATGGCGCTCCGGTGGGCGTCACTTGCCCTTCACGTGGTCCTCGAGCTCCTGGAAGCTCGGGCGTTCATTCTCGTACATCACCTTGCGACCGAACTCCACCGCCAGCACCGGTTTGTACCCGTTGAGAATCGCCATGATGGTGACCTTGATGATCTCGAGAAACTTCGCCCGCTCCCGCGCCCGGTGCTCCATGGCCTTGCCCAGCGGGCCGATGAAGGAGTAACCGGAGAGAATACCCAGGAAGGTACCGATGAGGGCGGCGGCGACCAGTTCGCCAATGAGATCCACGGGGCCGTCGATCTCCCCCATGGCGATGGTGATGCCCAAAAGCGCGGCGATGATACCGAAGCCCGGCAGTGCGTCGGCGACGCTGTTCACCGCATGGGCGGGCATCTCTTCCTCCTGGTGGAGGGTCTCCAGCTCCAGGTCCATGAGGTTTTCAAGCTCGTGGGGGTTCATGCTGCCACCGACCATCAGGCGCAGGTAATCCACCAGGAAAGTCATGGCTTCTTCCTGCGCCAGGACCTTCGGATACTTCTGGAAAAGCTCGCTGTTGTGCGGGTCGTCGACGTCCGCCTCGATGGCCAGTAACCCCTCGCGCTGGGCCTTGTAGAAGAGTTCGTAGAGCATGGCGAGCAGGTCCATGTAGATGGACTTGCTGTAGACCGTGCCTTTGAAAAGGGACGGCACCGTCTTGAAGACCTGGCGGATGACCTTGCCGGGGTTCGAGATCATGAACGCGCCGAAGGCAGCGCCGGCGATGATCAGCACCTCGTAGGGCTGCCACAGAATGGCCACCTGGCCGCCATGAGCGACGTAGCCCGTGATCACCGAGAAAACGACGATCAGCGCACCCAGAACAATCAGCATGCTTTACTCCCAGAACTACTGGCGCAGTGGCCCGCCACCCACCCGATAACGTGGCCGTAATGATCCGGCTTCCAGCCAGGGGAATCGGCCGACGGCGCGGAAACTGAAGTCCGCTGAATCCCCGTTCGAGTCACATCGTAACCACCCGCGATCTTCATAACGGCCAACTGGTTCGCAAACTCGCCGCCGCGTCTGCGCCACAATCGGCGCAAACAATAACGGGTATCTTCGCGGGAGCTTTCATGGCGCAACGCCTGGACGACTGGTTCAACAGCCTGACTGAGGCGTATCTGCCCGTGCGTCCGTCCACCAGGGTGGCCCTGGAGCAAATGGCAGGCGCCGGCATGGAGGATCTCGGTGTGCGGGATCTTCATCCGATGCTGGTGCGGGACCCGGCGTTCGCCCTGAACATCCTGCGTTCCGCGAACGCGTTCCGCCACCGGCACCTGGACGGCCAGACCACCACCGCCGACCAGGCAGCGCTGATGCTGGGCACGGCGCGCACTCTGGACCTGGCGGCGCAATGGCCCTGTGCCAGCGAATCCATGACCGACGATGCCCGCGCAGGCTACCGGCAAGTCATGGCAGATGCCTGCTTCACCGCCCGGCTGGCCGCGTACTGGGCAGAGCTGCGCAGCGACGTCCTGCCGGCGGAAATCTACTGCGCTGCCCTGGCCAGACATTCCGGCAGTCTCGCGCTACAGGCGCACCCCGAAGGCCGGCATCGCATGGACGCCATCAATGAAATCCGGGAACGCTGCAGCATTGAGCCACCGGAAGCCGAGTATGTGGTGCTGGGTTTCGGCGTTGACGAACTCGCCACCGTGCTGAACACGAACTGGCGCCTGCCCACCCTGGCCTTGGAGTACCTGCTGCCGGAGAACATCAATGCGCGCCGCACCCTGGGCATTCGGCTGGCCATGCAACTGCGTCGCATCGGGCACCTGGGCTGGTTCTCTCCGGGCATGAAGCGCCTGCTGCCCGCCCTGGCCAACTACCTGGGAACGGATCGTGACAAAGCGGCGGACACCATTCCAGGCATCGCCCGCGCTGTCCTGGAGGAATATCCGAAGATTGAAAACCCGCGCTGGCTGCCGCTGGCGGACAACGAAGCGCCGCCTGCCCACGAGCCACCGCCCCGCGGTCTATGCCTGATGCCGCAGCGCGACCTGATGGAGCGGCTGATCGGCGAGCTCGAAGATGGCCGCCTGGAGCGGATCGAGCATGAGCTGGCACGGCGTCACGACCGCACCGACCCTGACGCCGCCGTGCTCACACTGGCGGCGCGTGCCCTGCACCATGGACTCGGATTGAACCGGGCCGTGATTTTTCTGATGAATCAGGAGCTCGACGCCATGACCCCATACGTGGCACTCGGTGCGGACACGGACCCCGCCCTGCTTGCCACCACCGTTCGCGTCGAGGGCGGCTGGCTTGAGCAGCATTTCCCAGCTGGCGGCGGAGCGCGCTGCCTTCGCTCCGGCGAGACCTCCGAACTGCGACAGCAGCTCCGCGCCGCCGGCGGCCACCTGTTCGACACCCAGGAATACCTCATCCGACTGGTCCGTGGGCCCGGGTCCGCTCTGGCCCTCGTCTTCGGCGACCGCCACGCGCCGGAGTGCCGGCTCAACGATGCTGCCCGCCAGGGGTTCTCGCGTATCACGCAGATACTGGAGAGCGCCTGGAACCGCCAGCGGAGTACACAGTGAATCTGTCTCCCTACAAAGACAGATTCATGCGATACTCGGCGCCTCATAACGAGAAGATCCGGCATGCCACCGGGACGTCATCGCCGATCATCAGGGATACCTGTTTGCGCCCGTCGTGCGGAGCCAGGGCGCAGCAACAGGCATCGCGACCATCACTAACACGCACGGACAGGAGGAGCGGCATGAAGCGCTTTGCCATCAGTTTATGCGGGGTCTGTCTGCTGGCGGCAGGCACCACCGCCCAGGCGGACATATCCGACAACGAGGTGCGCATCGGCCTGATTTCCGACATGAGCCAGTCCTATCGCACGGTGGGCGAAGGCGCGGAAATCGCCGTGGATATGGCCATTCGCGACTTCGGCGGTGAAGTGCTCGGCCGCGACATCCGGGTGTTCATCCGTGACCATCAGCTGGATGCGGATCTCGCCATGGAACATGCCCGCGAACTCCACGAAGAGCACAACGTGGACATGTTCCTGGACATGGTGGGCTCGCACGTCGCAATTCCGCTCCAGCACTACGCCCGCGAAAACGAAATCGTGACCCTGCATACGAGTTCGGTGGCATCCAGCCTCACGGGAGAGCATTGCAGCCCTTACGGCGCCCACTGGATGTTCGATACCCGGGGCCTGGCCGCCGGCATCACCTCCGCACTCCTGGAAGACGGCCATGAAAGCTGGCAGTTCCTCACCGCCGATTACTCCATGGGTCACAGTCTCGAGGCCGACTCCCGCGCGGTGATCGAACAACACGGCGGCACTGTTACGGGCTCCGTCATGCACCCGTTCCAGACGGACGACCTTGTCGGCGAAATCCTGGAAGTGGCGGCCTCGGGGGCCGATGTCATCGCGCTGGCCAGTGCCGGGGACGACACCGGGCGTGCCGTGCGCACCGCCTACGAAATGGGCATCCCTGAAGAGGACCAGGTCATCGCCGCCCTCATGACCACCGAGGATCTGCCCCAGGAACTCGGGCTCTACGTCTCCCAGGGCCTGCGCCTGACCACTGGCTGGTACTGGAATCTGGACGACGAAACCCGCGAATGGGCCGAGCGTTTCGGGACCCGCTCGGGCCTGTTCGGCAGTCAGTTCAGTGCCGGGCAGTACTCCGCTGTAAAGCACTATCTCCGGGCTGTCGAAGCGGCAGGCACCGATGACGCCGGAGCAGTGATGGAACAGATGCGCGCCATGCCCGTGGACGACGTCTACGGCCGGGGAGCCCGGCTCCGCGAGGACGGCCGCCTGATGATCGACATGTACCTGGCTCGCGTGAAGAGTCCGGCTGACTCCACCGCCCCCGGGGACTACTACGAAATCCAGGGCAGCATCGCGCCGGAGGATGCATTCGTGCCCCTCGAGGAAAGTGACTGCCCGTTCCTCGACTGACAGGTGCTGCCGGCCGCCCACCGGGCGGCCGGCAGCACATCGACCTCACAGAATGCGCGTGCGTGCATCACTCCCCATGCTGTGCACCTTCATTCCGCTCTCGCTCGCTTCCAGCACCGTCACGGAACAGTAATCCGGCCTGAACACCAGCACATCTTCCTCTCCGGTGCATGCCGCCACCACGGCGTTAATGAGGACCGCGTGGGTCACCACCACCACGTTCCCCTGGTAAGCGGCGACGGTTTCCACGGCCTGTGCCTGCCACTGGCGGACCACCCCGTCCACCTCCACCCACCGCGACCGCAGTAACCGCTGCAGCCACGGACCACGCTGTTCCAGGCTCAACCCCGGGGAAGGCACCTCGGCCACGGCGGACTCCACCATTGGCTCCCCGCCCAGTTGCCGTGCCAGCGGCGCCATGGTCTCCTGTGCCCGCCGCAGTGGGCTGGTGACTAGTTGCACCGCCGCAGGAAGCTGAGCGTGCAGCGACGCCGCAAGCTGCTCGGCCTGGGCCTGCCCAGTGGCATCCAACCCCGGGTCGCGGTCCTCGTTCCAGGCGGCAGTCGCCTGTCCGTGGCGTATCAGAAAGACTGTTGGCATGGGACTCCTTCCGGGAAAAGGCGTTAACGCGTTCACACTTCGTGCACCCGATTGGGGCAGCGGGACGACAACAATGTTACTTTCCAATGAAATAATAACGAATTCCGATACTCACGCCGGCCCCGAGCCTGACAACGCGATGACGACACCCACCACCCGCCCCTTGCACTCGGTCTACAAGCTGATCCATCCGGTGTTCGCGCGGTTCACCGATCCGGCCACCGAGCGCGAGTTCCTGGATCACGTTGCCGGGGAAACCCGCCGCCACCTGGTGATCGCATTTCTGGTCTGGGCCGCACTGATCCTCGTTTTCGCAGTCCCCGACTACGCGGACCTTGGAGCCGGGCCCGAGTTCGCGGCAATGTTCGCAATGCGTGCTGCCAGTGCCGTGATGATTCTGGGCTATGCGTTGGCGTGCCTGCGCTGGCGCAATCTGGCTCACAATTTTCCGGCCATAAGCCTGATCGTGATCGTCGCCATGACCGGCTTCGTGCTGATCTACTTCCTGCGGCCGGACGTGGTCGGATTCGTGATTGGCGTGACCATGGTCATGATCGTGGGCGCTTACCTGCTGATCCCCAACCTGCTCTCCTGGAACACGCTGGTGATCAGCTACATTATCGCAACCTCGTTGCTGAGCGTCTGGCTGACGCACGGCACCAGCGCTGCTGGCCTCGCGTCGCTGTTCGTCATTTACCTGCTGCCAGCACTGACCGGCTTCTTTATTGCCCACCGGCTGCAGTTGTTGCGGCGCGGTCAGTTCGCCCTGCTGCTGGAGGCAGAGCAGCGCAACCAGGAGCTCGAACGCGAGGTGGAGCGCCGTAAAGCCCTCGAGCAGGAACTGGAACAGCAGGCCGCCACCGACCCGCTCACCGGGTTGCACAACCGCCGGGGCTACGAACTGCTCTTCGAGCAGGAGCTCAAGCGCGCGCAGCGCCTCAACGCCCCTCTCAGCGTCGCCATCCTGGATCTGGACCGCTTCAAGAACCTCAACGACACCTATGGCCACGGCGCCGGTGACCAGGTTCTCAAGAGCCTCGCCCGGGAATGGTCGCAGCGCCTGCGCGGGCCGGACATCCTGGGTCGCCTGGGAGGCGAAGAATTCGTGGTGCTCATGCCGGACACCGCCGCCCCGGAGGCGGCGGAGGTCATGGAACGCCTGCGCCGTCACACCGAGAGCGTTCCCCGGGAACTGGGCGTTGCCACGGTTGCGGTGACGGTGACCATCGGTGTCACCGACCTGGGTGCCGCCGATGACAGCTTCCAGGACATGATCGCCCGAGCCGACGAGGCGCTCTACCGCGGTAAGGATCAGGGCAGGAACCAAGTGGTCATCCTGCGAGCCGGCGAACCTGGAACGACCCCGCCCGGAGAGACCGCGGCCACATTCCCGGCACCGGCCAGCAGTGATCCCGAGTAGACAGCGCCCGCGCCGATACTCTACCTTCGACGCTCGCAGCGCAAAGGATCAGGGCGCCAGAACCCTGAGACGCCCGGAATCCAGACACGCGCTATCCGTTCAAAAACCAGGATTCGATTCATGGATGCGGCCACCCTTGCCCAGCAACCCTTCATGAGCGTGCCGGAACTCATCCGCATGCACGCTTCCCGGAGCCCCCGCTCAACGGCGTTCATCCAGGATGGCCAGGTCGTCGACTACGGCGAACTGGACACCATCGTTGACCAGGTGGCTGCCGCCCTGCAGCGCGACGGTCTCGCACCCGGCGACATCGTCAGTATCTGCGCGGCCAATTCCATCAACTATGCCGTGGTATTTCTCGGAGCCCTGCGGGCAGGCGTGGTGGCAGCGCCGCTGGCGCCATCGGCAACCCCTGAGAGCATTGCTGACATGATCGCCGACGCCGGGACACGCCACCTGTTCCTGGACGCCGACAACGCCCGGGCCCTGGCGCCGGTGGCCGACCGCATCCAGTCACGGTGGATCACCCTGGACGACTCCGACCACGGGACGCCGTTCCGGGAATGGCTGGCACCGGAAGGGGCAGAGCCCGGACCCGTTACCATCGAGCCTGACTGGCCGTTCAACATCATCTACTCCTCCGGCACCACCGGCAGCCCGAAGGGGATCGTCCAGCCCCATCGCCTGCGCTGGGGACACATCCGCCGGGGTCTGTCGCCGGAGTACGGCATCGGCCCCGAGAGCGTCACCCTGCTTTCCACGCCGTTGTACTCCAACACCACACTGGTGCCTTTCTTCCAGACCATCGCTCTGGGCGGCGCCCTGGTGCTCATGGCCAAGTTCGACGCGGAACGCTACCTGCAACTGGCGGAGCGCCACCGGGTCACCCATACCATTCTGGTGCCGGTGCAGTACCAGCGGCTCATGGACGTGCCCACGTTCGACGACTACGACCTCTCCGCCTTCGAGTGCAAGCTCTGCACCAGCGCGCCGTTCCGCGCCGATCTCAAGGCGGATGTGCTGCGCCGCTGGCCCGGGCGGCTCATCGACAACTACGGCATGACTGAGGGCGGCGGCGTCTGCAGCCTGCTCGCCCACCGGCACCCGGACAAGCTGCACACCGTCGGCCAGCCCGTGGAAGGCCACGACATCCGCCTGATCGATGATGCCGGCAACGAGGTGGCACCGGGTGAACCCGGGGAAGTGGTCGGCCACTCGCCCGGATTGATGCTCGGCTATCACAACCAGCCGCAGAAAACCGCCGAGGCAGAGTGGTTCGCACCGGATGGCCGGCGTTTCATCCGCACGGGGGATATCGGCCGCTTCGACGAGGACGGCTTCCTGATGATCATCGACCGCAAGAAGGACATGATCATCTCCGGCGGCTTCAACATCTATCCCGCCGACATCGAGGCCGTGGTGCGCCAGCACGAGGACGTCGGCGAGTGCTCGGTGGTGGGGGTGAGCTCGCAGCGCTGGGGCGAGACCCCGGTGGCATTCGTGGTGCCCGCGGCGGGCCGCCAGCCGGACCCCGTGGCCGTGCGTGAATGGGCCAACAACCGCCTGGGTAAAACCCAGCGCCTGGCGGACGTGGTGTTGCGCGACGCCCTGCCCCACTCGGCCATCGGCAAGGTCCTCAAGCGGGAGCTGCGCGAGACGTACGAAATGTGAACCGGGCCTTTTTTTTGTGCAGAAATGCGGTGTAGATTCGCTGTAACAGTGTCATCCCGGTCTTCGCACCCATTCTGGCCGCGGCAACGAGAACAACGAGAGCGGGCGATCCCGCCCCGGCGGGCGCAACCGCGACAGACCGCGTATGAATACATTACGAGACGAATCCAACAAGGCCCAGGCGCTGCGGAAGCAGCGCCTGGGCTGGGGTTTCGCCGCCCAGGCATGCCTGTTCCTCATTCTGACCAGCGCCGCCGTCATGGGGCAGTATGCGCTCGAATCCTATCAAACCCCCTCCTATTCAGGCGCTTACACAGCATTCAACACTTTGTAACGTCTAATCGGTATCTAAGCTACTAGCTTATAAGCCTTTGATTGCCGATCCAGCACTGGGGAAGTTTTAGACACCTTCTGAGGAAGCAGATGGCCGGGCGGATTTATTCTGGGAAGCTGCTAGAGCGCCTGAAAGGCGAAGCCAATCGTGATCACCTCGTCGAAGCGCTTGAGTTCGAGGTTGACCACGCTCTCGAGGTGTCGGAACAAACCGACGTCTAGACGGGGCTTCTTCCCGGGCCGCGTCCATAGAAGGGCGCTGTCCTCCGACCCGTAGCGGACCTTGCCCCACCATTGATCAGTGTCCGCTTCGTAGGTGACGGCGGGAAAACACGCCGTCAAAGTTTTGGTTGGTGTCCTATGGCCAATTCGCGCTACGCTCCTGTATATGCTGCATAAAGCCTGTCGACTCCAGCGACGGCTTCTATGCGGACAAATAAATTGGCGAATCGGAGCAAAGATGAATAAAACGCAAGGTATTTCTGATTGGATAGGGCGTGCTGTTTATGGACTCATCAGTTTAAGCTTGGGTATTATCAGTCTCACAATGATGGGTGTCGCCTTGTGGGATATATGGCTCTCGATACACGGAGACACCTTGCTCGTTACAGCCCTTCTTAATGCCATCGGCTTGATCGTGATTGGAATGGCTGTATTTGATGTTTCCAAGTTCTTGTTGGAGGAAGAAGTTTTTAGCAGCAGTGCCACGAAATCGCCCGCAAAACAGAGAGCGACTTTATTAAAGTTTCTCGTCATAATTGCTATTGCCGTAAACTTGGAAGCCCTCGTGTTCGTCTTTGACGCCGGGACAAAAGATATTACCACGTTGATCTATCCAACTTTTCTATTAATTGCAGCTATTTTTGTGGTGGTAGGTCTGGGCGTCTATCAGAAGTTGACTCGGGATGATGACAAGTAGCCGCGATAAAAAAATCATTACGATTGCTACTCGAATATTGAAGTGCCGTGAGTTGCTCGCCGCCTGGCAGCTTTCACTTTCCACTCTTGTCTATTAGGCGCTGAGATGCAGTAGCGGCACGTCGGTGTGGAGGAACCACTTCTCCGTGACCACCTTCCGGGTAAACCAATCCGTGCGCATCAACGGGGGGGCCACCGTGGCTTTCAGCCATTCGGGCAAGCGCACACCACCGGATTCGTCGCCACGCCGGCCGAAACGAGCGCGAATGGCCCGATCGTATTCCGCGACCACCGTCTCCGGCCGATCTCCCAGGCGTGCGAGCAGATCCGCCGCCAGCAAGGAGGATTCCACCGCCGGGCGAATCCCCTCGCCGCTCTGGTCATAGGCCAGGCCAGCGGCATCACCGACCAACAGACAATGGTCGTCGGTCAGTGGACGACGGGCGTGGCCGTGCAGCAGGTAGGCGTGCCCCTTGTATCGCCTGGGCAGATCCTCCGGGATACGCCCGGCGTCCTGCATGAACCGGACGAACTCTGCCAAGTGTACCGAAAGCTGGTGGTTCTCCTGACGGCCCAGTCCGATATTAAGGTACTCCTCCTTGCGAAACACCCAGCCATAGCCCTTCAGGTCCCGGCAGAACCACAGCTCCGGCGTATCGCCTCGGGCCCGGCAGCGCTGCTGCTGCTCCGGCGTCATTTCGAATTCCACTTCCTTGGCGGTCACAGGCTGCTCGTACCCACCCGGGCCGTCTCCGAGACGGGCGGCAACGGGACAGAAGTGACCCCCCGCGCCCACTAGCCAGGCGGCCCGGAAACGTTTATTAAGTACCCAGGCCCCCTCCGTGCGGCGCAGGTCGTGGAGCTTCTCGCCCAGCGCCATGTCGGCTCCCGAGCGCTCTAGCAGATAATTGTCGAACTCACACCGACGAATGCCGTAGCTCACCGGCTCCTCGCCGTGATCAGTCTCCACGGGCTCCTGACCCATCAACCCCACCCGAAACGAACGAATGGGCTGGAGCACATGATCGCGGCCATAGGTCTCAGGGTTAACGTCGAGGGACTCCAGCACCGCCGGGGTCACCCAGCCCGCGCACGTCTTGTCCCTGGGAAACCGGGCCTTGTCCATGACCAGCACCCGCCAGCCCCGGTGGGTGAGGGCGTGGGCGAGACTGGAGCCGGCGGGTCCGCCTCCGACAACGATCAGGTCGTATTCATCCATCGGCCCACTCCCGAGGCGCCGCCGTGGTTTCGTATAGATGCGCGCGATTGCGGGGTACGTTGTTGGACCGGGCCGGCGCGAACACAACCTGGAAGAGTTGCATCCCTCCCTGCGTGAAGGTGGCACTGGAGGTGGCCAGATACAGCTCCCAGGCACGAGCAAAGCGCTCGTCGTACTGTTGCGCCACCCAGTCCCGATGGACCCGGAAACGCTCCAGCCAGTTATCCAGGGTCTGCGCGTAATGCAGCCGTAGGTTCTCCACGTCCAGCACGGAAAGATCATCATACTCGAACAGCGTCATAAGCTCCGCCGCGCTGGGTACATAGGCGCCCGGGAATATGCGCTGCTCGATCCACTTGTTAACCGGCCGCGGTCGATTACGCCCGATGGTATGGATCAGGCCCAGACCCTCCGGATGCAGGCAGCGCCGCGCCACCTTGGCCAAGGCCTCGTAGTTCGCGGGTCCCACGTGCTCGAGCATACCCACCGAAACGAAGTGGTCGCAGGAGCCGGAAATATTGCGGTAGTCGTCCTCAACGTATTCAACCAGATGGTCCAGGCCCTCCCTACGGGCCTGCTCGCGGGCATACTCGATCTGCTCCCGGGATATGTTGAATGCGCGTACCTTTGCCCCGTACTGCTTCGCCATGTAGCGTGCGAGCCCGCCCCAGCCACAGCCGGCTTCGATGACCGTCTCGCCGGGCTGCAGCCGCACCTTGCGACAGACGTGTTCCAGCTTGGCCAGTTGCGCTTGCTCGAGGGTGTTGTCGGGGCTTTCGAAATAGGCGCAGGTATACTGCATGGCCGCGTGGTCCAGCCAGAGACTGTAGAACTCATTGCCCAAATCGTAGTGGTGATGGATATTGCCCCGCGCCCCGGAAACATCCGCGCCAATGCTCGGCTTATCGCGCCAGAGCCACTCCAGCCAGGCAGGCTTGCGGCCTTCGCGTTCATTCACGGCTCTTACCAGGATATTCATTACTTCCTTGAGCTCGCCATGCACCTCGATACGCCCGGTGCTGTAGAGATCCCCGTAGCCCAGGTTCGGGTTACGAAGCAGCTCGTACAAGGCGCCGCGATCCATGATCTCGACCGCCAGAGTGCTGTCGCCGGATCCAACGGACGAACCGTCCCACAGGCGTACCTCCAACGCTGGTGAGCCCACCAGCTCGTAGAGCCGACGGGTCAGCCAACGCTCCGGTGCAGCCGAGGGCCCGCTGGAAACGCGCTCGCCGTGGGGTACCGCCAGAGGATTACGCTCGTTGACATAGGTGTGTTCTGTATCGTGCGGCATGGCTACTTCCCTCGTCCTTGCCCATTGTAGTCCCCTCCGGCGAGATCGTTTCAGAATGGTGTCAACCTCACGCGGAACGCGGGAGTCCGCCAGCCACCGCAGCGGGCGGGTGATGCGCGGCTCGAAATGCCCAGCAGGTTGTCCTCGCCTTGCACGTCGGGATCGAACTTCGCCAGTCTCAGCTCGATAAAGGATTCCATGCCCTGCACATAACAAAACACGAAGTGCGCGCCCTCTAGATTCCCAGGGCTATCCATTGCGTTTCCGCATTTCTCGGGGCACAAGGCGGCTGACGAACAGACGCCTTGTGGCGACCGCGTCCTGTCGAAGGGGGAGCACCTTTCTTGCGCCGGCGTATCGGTATCCAGCCAGGCCGTGCATGGTGATTTCAGGGCCTTCAAGCGCTGCAGCATAGACAGCAATGGCTGCGCATCCGTCTTGCGACTCTACGCCGAGGGCGACGTGCTTGGTATCGCAGGGATCGTCCAGCATCCGGCCTTAGATATCCGTCGTCGCTCTGGGCACGGCAAAAGTCTGGAAGATGGGCGAGAAAGCGGCGGCCGGTAAGTAGTCGGGAACGCTGCCGGTTAATGACGTTGTCCTGATGTCGGTATATACCGTCCACCTTGGCCATAGGTCTGTGCTTATGCATTTCAGGTCATCGAACGAGGTGTCTGGAGATCTTCAGCACCGCCCAGGGGGTGTCCGCCCTCGGCGCGGGTACGCTCTGCCTCTTTGAAGGAGACCAGGCGCCGCTGGTCCTCATCCCAGAGGGCAAGCGGTACGCCCGCCAGGCTCTGGCGGAAGGTGATGCGCCCCACGTCCCGGAGTTCCGGATGGTCCTGCAGCACTTCACGGAGCCGGTACGACGGAATGCGACTGGACAGGTGATGGACATGGTGCACGCCGATGTTGGCGCTGAACCATCGCAGCAAGCCCGGCAACGCGTAGTACGAACTCCCATGAAAGGCCGCCTCATGGAATTCCCACTCGTCCTGGCGCTCCCAGTAGGTATCTTCGAATTGGTGCTGGACATAGAACAGCCAGACCCCCATTGCCGAGGCAAGCAGCGTAATGGGAAGCTGCACGAGCAGAAAATCCCCGACACCAACGAGCGCGATCACGCCGGCCGCCACCAGAACGATGCCTGCATTCGTGCCCATGGTGCTCACCCACGGCATCCACCCGGAGCGCATGAAACCCACCGGTAGCCGCTGATCGAGCAAGAACACGTACGCCGGGCCGATCCCGAACAGGACCAGTGGATGGCGGTACAAGCGATAGCGCAGCTTTTGACGCCTTGGAAGCGCTTGGTACTCCCGCACGGTCAACGTATCGATACCGCCGACATTGGGTCGGTCCAGGTTGCCGGAACTAGCGTGGTGGATCGCATGGCTATGGCGCCAGAAATCATACGGCGTAAGCGTAAACACCCCGATGACCCGGCCAACCCAGTCGTTGGCACGTCGAGAACGGAAAAACGACCCGTGGCCGCAATCATGCTGGATCATGAACAAACGCACGAGGAAGCCTGCCGCCGGCAAGGCAAGCACCAACCCAACCCAGTGGCCTGCGCTCACGGCAAGCCATGTCAGCCCCCACAGGAGCGCGAACGGGATTGCCGTAATGAGGATTTCCACAACGCTTCGCACGATGCGGGGTTCACGATAGCCACTCAGCAGGCGGCGCCACGCCCGGGGGTCGTCCGTGGTGTCGATATTCGACGCTTGTACACTCATCCAGCGACTCTCTAATTACTAATACGGACCATGCAAGTCGCAGTGCGATTCCGGTCTTACCGACGGGATCCGGCGGCAACCTGCTTAGGCGTTAGATTAATTCCGTCAATGGATGTTGTCTGTGCGCTACAGAACGCACCGTGCAGGGCTTCGGAAAAGGGCCGGAAAAGTGATGTCGGCTCGACCTATCGGCGATCAGAAGCGTTCTGACCCTCGGTGTGAAATCGCGTTCGTGTGTCCACGGACAGCGGTGTTGCCGGTCGCAGTCGCGGACTGTTTGATTGACCGGGATAATCCTACGACTCCCCTCCGGCGGTGCAACGTCTACGTCGCGGCTGCGGTGGCGGCTGGCCGGGTGTTGTCTAAACTCCAGCGGAGAAGGTTGGGTGTCGCGAATTCTGGTCGGGAAGCGCTTCAGGGGAAGGCCTCGACAAACCTCGGCCAGTGCCGCCGTCTCTCGCGTTGACGTCGCTTCACTGCTACGAGTGCTGCGCCGCACCTCGCCCACGGGCTCCAGGAGAGATGCAATGTACAGGAGAGATGCAATGTACCTGTCTTGCGCACGAGCGATACTGATCGGCGTCGGTCTCTGCACCGCCGGGGCCACCCTCGCGGAGACGTCGGCGCCGCCGGCATCGACGGTTCAAGAGGTTGAGGCTGGGGAGCTTTTCCCTCTGGTCCCAGGTGAAAGCACGTTTGAGGTGGTGGACGGAGACGGAGAGGGACGGCAGGTCGTGCTGGAACTGAGTTCCGCTGAAGGTGAAGGCCGCTGGGAGGTTCGATTCGGCGACTACAACATCCTCCATCTTCAAGAGCTTCGGGATGGCAGCCTGCTGCTCACCGGTCTGGACGTGCTGACGCAAGGCCAGACCGTGCTGTACGAGCCGCCCGTACTGCTGCTACCCAACAGGATCGTGCCCGACCAGACATGGAGTGCCTCCGGCAGGGCTACGGTCGTTAACAGAGAGACGCAAGAAGCTGTACACAAGGGTCAGTACCAGCACCGAGTCATGCCCATCACTCGAGAGCGGTACGCGACCCCGGCGGGTGATTACGAAGGCTTCCTGGTGCCAATCGAGCAGACCATCGATCTTGAGGCGCCGGCTGTGATCCGGCTGTGGCTCGATCTTGGTTTCTTCCCCGGCAAAGGTCTGGTGAAACGTTCGATGAAGTTCGTCGTCGACAAACCCATGTGGTTCGGCTCGACCACACGGCGCACCGCAGAGCTTGTCCGTTAGGGCCAAGCTTTGGCAGATCAGACGGGGATGACCAGCCCTTGACGACCGGCTGCAGGGGGGAGCCTGGTCGCTTCGTATCGTCCGTACAACGATGACGAATGGCGGGAACAACGCCTCGGTGACTTCTAGAAAAGCTTGGGAATCGGGTGGACGTTCACGTCCACCGGGTGCGGAATCGGCACACAAACCCGAGGTTTATTAACGACGCAAGCAGACGTTCCCAACCGTTGATCGAAGGTCGGCAACGGGTCGCTCTCGCCCTCACAGACGTGGGTTCTCTCCCCCTCTAGTCCACTTCGGCTTGCCGCCGATCGGGCGTTCTCTTGCCCTGCACTCTGCCCCACAAGCTGCGATCAACCGCGCAATGCCTGTATCCTTTCCAGCTTTGCCGGGCTCTTGACACATCCCTCGGACAGTCGCTGACCTATGACCCAGAACGCCATTTGGCATCCACCTCCCCTACGACTCGCCTGGTCCATCTGGGGACTCGGGGCAGCCCTGTACTTCGCGGGGTTTTTCCACCGCGTGGCTCCCGGGGTCATCACCGAAGAACTCATGCGCGAGTTCAACCTGGGTGCCGCAGGGCTTGGGAGCCTGTCGGCGTTCTATTTCTATACCTACGTCGCAATGCAGGTCCCGACCGGGATTCTCGCGGACCGCCTGGGACCTCGACCGCTGCTGGGCTGGGGCGCGCTGATTGCCTCTGCGGGCGCGCTCATGTTCGCCCTCGCTCCCAGTTTCGCGGTGGCCGCCGCCGGCCGGGCCCTGATTGGTGCCTCCGTCGCGGTGGCCTTCGTCTGCATGCTAAAGCTGGCTGCTCACTGGCTTGATGCGCGTCGCTTCGCTCTGGCCAGCGGCATGGCCCTTTGTGTCGGGATGATTGGTGCGGTGTCCGCCGGCGCGCCTCTGCGCCTGGGGGTCGATGCATTCGGCTGGCGGCCAGTGATGGTGATCATCGGTGTGGCCACGCTGATGATCGCCGTGCTTATCGCATGGTTCGTCCGCGAAGACCCGAGTGCGTACGGATATCGAAGCCATGCCCCGAAGGACGCCCGACCGCCGGAAAACGAAGGCATCCTTCAAGGCATTCTGAGCGTTTTCCGCTACCGCAATTCCTGGCTGCTGGTGTTGATCCCCGGGGGCGTAGTTGGCCCCTTGCTCACCTTCGCCGGTCTCTGGGGCGTTCCTTTCCTAACCAGGCACTATGGCATGTCCGCCAACGAAGCAGCCGTTTACACCTCGGCGCTGCTGCTGGCATGGGCCGCCGGAGGCCCCGCTTTCGGAGCGCTCGCCGATCGCATGCAAAGACGCAAGAGTGTCTACCTGGCGGGGGTGATTATCCTGCTCGCGGGCTGGCTCTTGGTCATTCAGGTCCCGGCGCTCCCGCGTGTCGTGTTGCTCGGTTTGCTGATCGTCATCGGCCTGGCCTCCGGCGCCATGATCGTCTCCTTCGCCTTTGGCAAGGAATCGGTCCCGCCCCATCTCGCCGGCACGAGCGCCGGCCTTATCAACATGGGTGTCATGGTAGGCCCGATGACCCTGCAGCCGCTTGTCGGCTGGCTCCTGGAGAGGTCCTGGGACGGCACCAGAGTCGACGGCACGCCCGTCTATTCACTCACCACATACCAGTGGGCCTTCAGCGCCATGCTGATCTGGACAGCAGCAGCCGTGGTCCTGCTTGCATTCACCCGGGAGACCTTCGGCCAGCAACAGCGTGGGGGCTCCTCATAAGGCTGCAAAGCTCACTCGGGCTGGGGTCGCCCTGTCGCTTACGGGACGATGTCTTAACCATCCAGCGTTGAAACACATCAGTGCACTCGATAACTGTATATATGTTCACCTTTCCTGAATGGCCATGACTTCAGTGTTCGCCTGCCCCGATCCGCATGCACCCTCTTGCGAGCACCCCCTTTTCCTCAAGCGGGTTGCTGCCAGCTTCCTCTCCCCTGTCCAGGATTATGTCGACGGCTCGCGGGATCTGAACGACCTGTGCATCGACCACCCAACGGCAACGTACTTTGTGCGCGCCAGCGGCGAATCCATGCTCGGCGCGGGCATCCATCCAGGGATGTAGATGCACCCAACGCCAAGCAACAGCTCGTGGTCAGCCGCACCTTCGGTCAGCGCATTGAGGGCGCGGCCGCTCTGCAAGAGGCCCTGGCACAGTTCACCACCAAGGCCGCAGAGAAACTTCGCAGGGAGGGCCAGCTCACTGGTGTGGTGCACGTTTTTCTGCGCACCAACGTCTTCAATACCGATGAGCCACAGCACACACCACAGGCCACTGGCCCCTTAGCGGAGCCCAGCGATGACACGCGGGTTCTGCTCTGCACCGTGCGCGCAATGGTGGAGCGAATGGTTCAGCCCGGTTTCCGTTATTCCAAGGCAGCCGTAGTGCTGATCGAGTTCACTGCGAAGACGGCTCGCCAGGGGGACCTATTCCAGGACAATGCGGCACGCGAACGCTCCGGACGGCTCATGGCCGCGATGGGTGCAATGAACGCGAGCCCCCATGGCCGGGTATTCTTCGCCGCACAACGCCGGGAAGACCCAAACTTCCGGATACGCCGGGACCACTTGTCACCCGCCTACACGACCCGGTGGGCGGAGCTGCCCCGCGCCACGTAGACGCCACGCCGCTGCCTGGAGTTCGCTCTGTGCCCGGCGACCTGGTTCGACGCGAGCAGTTACACTCTTACACGACAGCCGTTCATACGGCGCCGATCTGGACCACCAATGAAGTACATCGAACTCCCCGACGGCGAACGCGTCCCTGCGCTGGGCCAGGGAACCTGGCATATGGGCGAGCGAGTCCAAGACCGCCAGCGCGAGATCGCAGCCGTGCGCGCAGGAATCGACGCGGGCCTGACGCTGATCGACACTGCGGAGATGTACGCCGACGGCGGGGCTGAGCGCATCGTCGGCAAAGCGATGGGCGACCGCCGGGGCGAGCTTTTCGTCGTCAGCAAGGTGTTCCCGCACAACGCATCACGTTCGGGCATCCGCGCCGCCTGCGAGGCCAGTCTTGAGCGCCTCGGCACCGACCGGCTCGACCTTTACCTGCTGCACTGGCGCGGCGGCGCAAACCTTGGGGAGGCAGTCGCCGGCTTCGAGGATCTGCGACGCGAAGGGCTGATTCGCTACTGGGGCGTGAGTAACTTCGACGAAACCGACCTAGCCGACCTCTGGGCAGTATCCGGCGGTGAGAACTGCAGCGCCAACCAGCTCCTCTACCACCTGGGTCAGCGGACCATTGAACAAGACCCGCTACCCTGGATGCGGGCCCGCAGACTCCCGGCGATGGCCTACTGCCCGCTCGGCCAGGGGCGGCTGCTGAACGAGCCCGCACTGCGGGACTTCGCCGAGCGCAATGGAATGACCCCGGCGCAGGCCGCACTCTCCTGGCTGCAGTCCCATGAGGACGTTATCGCGATTCCGAAGACGAGCGACACTGACCGCCAGGTCGAGAACCGCGCTGCGGCGGAGATCACTCTCGACCAGAATCAGCTCGCAGAGTTAGACGGCCTGTTCCCAGCGCCGAGGGAGCGCAGTCCACTGCCCATCGTCTAGTCGCCCATTCCACCATGTGCACTTCACCCAGTATCAAGTACGCTTTGATCAACTGCCTGGCATCGCAGGAGCATCAGGCCATTAGATCCTGGCGCGCGGAACGCACCGGATATCCATCAATGACGACCGAAAGCCTCGTGACTGAACCACTCTATCGTCAGACGCCCTACCAAGCGGATTTCGAAGCGACCGTTCTCGCCGTCGACGAGACCGGTATTGTGCTCGATCGCAGCCTCTTCTATCCCATGGGCGGTGGTCAGCCCGGTGACGCCGGCACCCTGACCATGGAGGATGGGACGCATCTGGCTATCCACGACACGCGTCGCGATACCTCTGGCACCGTCCGCCACCTCGCGGCCGACGGAGTCACGCTCCCGAAGATTGGTGACCGGCTGCGGGGCACAATCAACTGGTCGCTGCGACACCAGCGAATGCGGGTTCACACGGCTCTGCATTTGCTATCAGTAGTGATCCCAGCGCCTGTGACAGGTGGCTCCATTGGCGACAACCAGGGCCGCCTCGACTTCGATCTGCCCGAGGCAACCATTGACCGGGAATCGGTAACCCACGAGCTCAACAAGCTGATCACCGCCGATTACCCGGTAACCACCGAGTGGATCACTGACGAAGAACTTGATGCCCGCCCGGAACTCATCAAGACCATGAGCGTAAAACCGCCGCGCACAGGAGGCTCCGTGCGCCTCGTGCGCATTGGCGATATCGATCTTCAGCCCTGCGGTGGAACCCACGTCGCGTCCACTTCTGAGATTGGGCCCATGCGGGTCCGCAAGATCGAAAAGAAAAGCCGTCACAATCGGCGCGTTAGCATCATCCTCGAAGAGTGAGATGGCTTCTGCGTCAATATGGAGCTATTGCAGGGAGATACCGCCGCCTCGGCCAGCGGCTACGGTCCGCTAGTCGACGTCATCCGGGAGCCTGGCGAGCAGTCGGGATTCATAGCTTTAGCGGCTAAAGGAGATGCGGCCCAATGACGAGCACGACGCAAGATCAGCGTCCAGGTGTCAATGCCGCGGTAGTCAAGGCCACAGTCTTATGGGCAGCCATCGGCATCCTGGCCGCAGTCAACGGCGTCGTGCGGGACACGCTACTGGAGCCGGCCCTGGGACCCACCCTGGCGCTCACCCTCAGTGGCCTCATGCTCTCGGTACTGGTGCTCCTGGTCACCTACGGCGGTTCACCCTGGTACAAATCCCGATCGACACCCTTCCTGGTGGGGATCGGCGTCTACTGGCTTGTTCTCACCATCTTGTTCGAATCGGGTCTTGGGTTGTTGGTGTCGGGACAAACATGGGAGCAGGTGCTCCGCCAGTACACGTTTGCCGAGGGCAACCTCTGGGTGCTCGTGCTCACTGTCATCACCGTCGCCCCATGGCTGACCGACAAAGTTCGACGCCAGGTCTGAGGGGTCTGCACGCTCTACGACTACGACGATGTGCTTCAGCTCGCCCTCCACCGGTTGCTCGCTGCTGAGCCGCTGGAAACCCGGGCTCGGCGACCAGAAGGCTTCGATCTGGCGCACTATGTCGATGAAGGGGGTCTTAACTTCACGCTGAGCGATGGGTCGCTCACTTTGGAGCTTTTACTGGACCCTGAGACCGCGTTCCACTTGCGCGAGACACCGTTGAGCCAGGATCAGGTCATGGAGGAGACGGCAGACAGACGCGTCCGGCTCACCGCGACCGTGGCCGACACCGCCCAGGTGCGCTGGTGGCTGCTCGGCCTTGGCGACCAGGTGGAAGTGATCAGCCCGCAGTCTCTGCGTGAGACCATTGCAACGACGCTGCGACAGGCGGCTGCCCGCTACGACTGATACACCCGGTACACAGCCGCAATGGGCTCCGGCCATCGGGCGAGGCAACGCCCTCGTCCTGGCTACCGCAGACCTGGCAGGTCTGCGCGGCCGTTGTCTGCAACCAGGTAATCACTCGCGCACAGGCCTTGCGCTGGGCGACAGCGAGGCCCGTGACGTCGCAGTGGACCATGAGCTGCCCGGGCCGCTCCCGGATCACCACACTGCGGGCCTCGCGCAGGGAGGCCGCGCCGGCGCGGGCAAGGCCCCGCCAGCCGGGGCTGTGGACCTGAACCGAATCAAAGGTGACTTCTTCGATCATACCGCTCACCATGAGTACTGTAATTATATACACTATCATGACGAACCATTGAGAATGGAGGCAACCCGCTGGGCGTCTTTCTGCGACACGAAGCGTCGCAGCGCAATGCCACACTGAATGCCCAACAACAGGAGACGCTCATGCTCGGAGCCATTGCCGGCGACATCATCGGATCCATCCACGAGTTCGGCCCGCCGGCGGTGCCGGGGACACCGCTGATCCAGCCCCACAGTCACTACACCGATGACACTGTGCTGACCCTTGCCACCGCCCGCTGTCTGCTCGATGGCATCGACTACGCCACGGCCTACCGGGAGGCCTACCAGGCGAATCGAGGCCAGTCCTGGGGGCTTCGGTTCATTGAGTGGGGGAATGACCCGAACCGCGGTCCGTACAACAGCTTCGGCAATGGCTCGGCCATGCGGGTGAGCCCCATCGGGTTCTGGACGCGGTCCCTGGAGGAAGCACTCCGTGAGGCCGAGCGCTCCGCAGCCGTTACCCACGATCACCCAGAGGGCATCCGCGGTGCCCAGGCGACCGCACACGCCATCGTGCTCGCCCGCACCGGAGCGTCCGGCGAGGTGATCCTGGAGGCGGTGCGCGAGAACCACGGCTACGCACTGGATGAACCGATTCCCGTCATCCAGCGCACCTCCCGGTACAACGAGATCTGCCAGGGAACGGTGCCGCCGGCGATCCGCATTGCCTGCGATGCGGGCTCGTTCGAGGAAGTCATGCACGTGTGCATCGGACTCGACGCGGACACTGACACCCTGGCCTGTATTGCCGGGGGCATCGCCGAGGCACGGTTCGGGGTGCCGGCGTGGATCCGTGAGGCGGTGATGGAGCGCCTGGAGCCCGAGCAGATCGCGTTAGTCGAGCGGTTCTACAGGGAAGCGGCGAACCGGACGGACTAATTACAAGGGAGGTATCGGAATGTCGAAGACAGGGCTCGAGAAGGGTGTCGCCACCAGTCATTCCTCGCCGCTGCAAATCGCCGCGGTGCACGCACCCGGTGGCGGCGTGATCGGGATGACGCTGTGCCCGGGCAAGATCGGCCCGGGTAACCGGCATCCATGGGTGCGGAACCTGGAGCGGGATCTGGACGCCCTGGATGCCTGGGGTACCGATTGCCTGATCACGCTTATGGAGCTCCACGAGTTGATCGACTACCAGGCCCAGGATCTGGGGGAGCGGGCCCGCGCCCAGTACGGTGAGTCCGGCTGGTTGCATCTGCCGATCATGGACTGCAGCACGCCGGATGCTGTTTGGGAAGCACAGTGGCAACTCTGGCGCGACCCGCTCCATGACCGGCTCGGCCGGGGCGAGCGAATCGTCATCCACTGCCTGGGCGGCCTGGGGCGCACTGGACTCGTCGCCTGCCGTATCCTGATCGAGCGGGGCATGACGCCACAGCAAGCCCTCGAAGAGGTTCGCACCGCAAGGCCCGGGGCGGTGGAGACAGCCCCACAAGAGCAGTACATTCGTCGAGCACACTGGCGGGAGTAAAACATGGGAACGCTCACGGACAGGATGTTGGACGACGACGGCCATCTCACCGTCAAGCGCCTTGCCAGCGAGATCGGCGAGCCAGAGGATCAAGTCCTCATTATCCTCGGTCTGGATACCGCCTCCGCCGACGAGGCAACCCAACAGCGGCTGCGGGAGGTCGTCGAGATTCTCGAGCGCACCGAGGCGTGGGCCGGCTCCCCGAATACCGCCTGGCAGTGGTATGTCACAACGCCCATCCCCGCACTCTGCGATACTCCGGCAGCCATCGTGCGATCCGGGTGGGCTGATGACGTAATTTCCTACATCGAGCACATTGCAGAAGGCGGTTATGCGTAGAGCCCTGTGCACAACGCGACAGCCAGGCGCTCTCCCCTCCCCTTCGTATGCGGCCTTCACTCGGCGCCTGAGACATGCCCGGCACATCGCGTCGCCCTTTTCCGGATTCCGCCGTGATCTCTGCGCTTTTCCCATGGCTGTGAACGCATCCATTGCCGCGCCCGCAGCAATCCTTCCCGTTGTCCGAATAAGACGCAGCGAATAAACATACACATCCCTTCAGCTCGGGTTGATTGAACCCGCAAAGAACGGAAAACCCGTTGGCTTGCCCATTTTCGATCTCGTGTTTTCATACTGACAAGCTCGATAAAACTCGAGTGACACATTAAGAGCACATCAATCCCAAAGCCCTACGGGCTAATTGGTATCCATTGAAAAGGTAATTTCTCATGACGGATGAAAAATCCCGCACGCCAAAACGTGAAGACGACCCTCGCTTCCCTGATCGTTGCAACCAGATGCTGCGCAACATCACCCCGGGGACGGCGAGCCGCGACCTGGAGAACGAAAAACCCGATCCGCTCTCTTATGATGACATTCTCGAGGCAGTCCAGGCATTGGAGCGCACCGAAGCAAGAACCGGGGAAGACCCGACTCGTTTCGACGTTCTAGCCGCCATTTTTTACAGCCTCTACGACCGCAAAGACGCAGGCACCGACTTCCTCCGAATGCGGTTTCTCCGTCAAGTGCAACGCTTTTACTTTCATCGTCACCGGGCGGAGGCAATCCGGTAACCCTCATGGATTCATAGGAGAGCAGAAAATCGAGAGCCTCCTCGGCTAGCCGGGGAGGCTCTCGCCGTGTCGATCGAAAAACCTCAATGATTCATCGCGGAGAACTGCGCAGCCACGGAGATCACGCTCGACCGGGATCAGCTCGCAGAACTCGACCATCTGTTCCCAGCGCCCACCCAACGCGTTTTCCCGCCCATCGTCTAGTCGACCCGTCGACGATGTGCATTGACACCAGCATCAGCTGCGCTTGGACCAGCTGTCTGGCATCCAGGACAATCGGGCCATTCGAGTGTGGGAGGCGGAACGCACCGGTTACTCATCACGCGGTGACGTCTGCGGCGTTGTTTGCCACCTTGAGGACGACGAAGTTCGGATACGGAGCTTTGCTCGCCTAATCTCACCGACCAAGACGTTTCCCCCGCCGCGCTTCCCATCCTCAAGCTGCGTTCCTTCCCTCAAGTTCCCGCAGTCGTCGCCGCAGGAACACGCGAGTCGCAAAAGTCCCTACAGAGCAGGAAACTCCTTTGCGTTCCTGGCAGCGCCGCCATAGCGCGCCTACCTATTGCAGAAACGTCATTGCCCACATGACTGCACCCCAAACCGCCACCGAGGCCTACAGGGAGCATTCAGCGTCCAGGGACCATCTTCTTTCCCCACGTACTCAATGATGGGGGAAAACTCTCTAAATTGGATCCGGACTGGCTGGGTTGGAGCAAGAGATCCGCTTTTCGAATCAGACCTGAATACGAAGCAGATGCAGCGAAGTCCAGTAACAATTTTCTACTGAGTGCCAACCCCTTGTGAACTGCGCATCGGTTCTCCTTTCAATCTTGCCCATTTATTCAAATATGCTAATGCGCACGCGAACATCTAACTCTCCTTCTTTTACCCGAAAACTTGCCCTTTTTTAAATCCATGAGATGGTTGCTCTGCCTTTTCACGAGGCAAATCCTTTCTGACCATTTAAAGAGGTTTATACAATGAGTAAAGAAAACACGATTGCAGCGTTCGACACGGACGAATCTCAGATCGCGGAAACACTGGGAAAGGCCGCTGACAGGAACGGGACGGTCACGGCCTCTCGCTTGAGGAAAGTTAACCGGAAGGTCTATGAAGACCTGATGAAGATGGAAGGCGGCTGGCGTGCGGCTGCTCAAGAGCGTGGCTTTCTGTTCCCTAGTACCCGGCGCGGTCGGTGGAACGACCGGAACGAGCTGATCAGCGTTGCCCAGACTGTCGCTCTTCAGGTGGGCCGGGCCCCGACTCGACAGGATCTTATCAACGCCGGGTATGGGTCTGCTCTCGTGTACATCGGGAAGCACTTCGATGGAATCGATGGACTCCGGGAGGCCGCAGGAATTGCGACCACGAAGGACACTCGGCAGAACGGCTGGCATAACGATCCCCAGGCACTCCACGATGAGCTGGTGAAGCATACGGACGGTGGCCATCGGCTCCCGTCGGCCTTGCGGATGCGCGCCCTGGACAGTTCGCTCGAGGCCTTCGTCCGTTACCATTACGGGTCTTGGGAAAGCGGAGCCAACGCGCTCGGCTTCGAGGTTGTCGGCGCAAGAAAGAAGTGGTCCTGCGACGAGATTGAGCGCTTGTATCTTGACGTCGTCCGCCGTCACGGGCGCACCAGCATGCGCGATCTTACTCGCATTCTCTCACCAGGCTTCGTCCGTGCCGTTCAGCGTCGCTACGGTTCGCTCAGGTCCCTGCAGGAGAAGCTCGGCATCGAATCCCGGGAGCTTATGGCGCCCCAAGGGTTTTCCGTGTCGTCAACGGCCGAGCTTCGCGTTGCCGTTGCCTTGCACCATCTGGGGATTCCGGTGACGCGAGACTGCTTGGTTTTCTCCGATGGAACGAGGCGCGAGCCGGACTTTCTCATCCAGTTTGGCGGCTCTGTTCAACTTAAAGGTTGATTGCTTGTCGTCCCATCGCTGAGGCAACGATTTCGTCCGCATGGATGCCCTGATGCTTCCAGCTTGTCAGCCGCATCCACGCCAGGTAGTTCGGCAGATACTTCGTGGCAACGCCGCGAAGGCGGTAGAGAATCCAGCCCTGGAGGCGGCCGTGGTAGTTGTTGACGTTCTGCACATGGAAGCCGCCCTCGCGCACGTGGCCGTGATAACTGGCGACGAAATGCTTCGTGGTCACGCCCAACCTCTCACCGAGGCGCTCATAGGCGGAGTGGCCGTCAGTGCAGACCACCGTGTCCGTATTCTTGACCACAGGCGCGAGTGCCTTGCTGATCTCGACACCCGAGACGCGCCCCAGCACGCGATCTGTCGTGAACGGCTGACCGCGCACGCGCCCGACGAGGACAGGAACCCATTCGTCGTTGCTGCGGCCACCACCGCCGCCTTGTCCGCCGCCACGCCGGCGCGGCGCACGCGCCATCTTGCGCGATCCCTTCTGGGAGCGCCGGAAGTAGGTCTCGTCGACTTCCAAAAGGCCCGAGACGCTCGAAGGCTGGTGATCCACCGCATTCTCAAGGAAGCGGTGGCGCCAGCGGAACGCCTTGTCGATGGTCATGCCGAGTTCCCGAGCGGTGGCGCGGATGGTCATGCCTTGGCGCATGCAGTCCGCATACGCAGCGAACAACTCCTTGTCGCGCAGCCGGGACAGCGGCGTGCCTGTGGTGGCGTTCGAGGTCTTGCCGCACTCCCGGCACAGCCAGCGCTGAAGTCCACGGCGACGGCCGTTGCGCACAACGCGCTCACTCACACAAAAAGCGCATGCCGGCGGCTTGGCGGCTTCAATCACAGCGAGGCTCGACCCCGCGCCCTGACCTTGGGTCAGCGTCTCGCGCAAGCGCTTGCTTTGAGTCGGGGTCAGGCTCTCGACAGAGGAAAGCAACTCTTTGAATTTCTTGGAATCCATAGACAATCAGGCCGTTGCGAGGAAACGGCCATTATACCAATCAACCCTTAACTTGAACAGAGCCAGTTTGGCGAACAGCACAACGTGGCGGTTGAAGTTCTCATGACAGATGAGGGGACAGCCAAGGGAGACGTTGAGAGCGAGTACGCGAGGAACTGGCAACGCCGGAAGCGCACCTATGAAGAGAACGGCTTTCCCTATATCACGATTACTCCAAGCGACCTCCAGGATCCTGAGTCACTGATTACACGACTCGCGAACCTCGAACCAGAATCGGTTCCGGTCACAGCAGTGGGCTTGGCCCAAGGCAGCTGGGATCGCTATACAGCACCGCAGTGGACGCGCGAGAAGGTCCGCGATGAGGTAATGGCATACGCCGCGAACAATGGCGGATACATGCCAAGTCAGTCCCAGCTTCATGCAGATGGGCGGGCAGACCTGGTCAAGGCGATCCACACGTGGTGCGGCGGTTTCGGCCCGCTGCAACGACGCCTGGGCCTCATGCCCGCGCCGATTCATGAGAAGCAGTACCGTTCTCGGGACCAAATGCTGGATGACCTGCTAGCAAAGGGCCGTGAACTCGGCAGGCGACCGAAAGCACTGGAGCTCCGGCAGGTCCACTACCTTGCGTTGCTCCATGAATTCGGTGGACTTGAAGCAGCATGGACTGCTTTGGAGCAGAGTCACGACAGGGCCGTCGATACGGACGACGCAGACTAAACCAATAGACAGGCATCATCTCCCCACGGATGGGGAGGGCCTTTTACGGTAAACCCATTGCCGCCGGCCGAATCCGGGTCGGCGGCAGCTTTCCCGTGCCCCGCGGACGGAGATCCCACATGCCCCCGGTTCCTCGCCCACGCCCAATCTCCCTCTGAGGCCTGACTCTCACCTGACAACCCGCGGCCATCGGCCGTGGTCATGTCTCAGGAGAAACACCGGCGGCACCAAACGTTGCAACTATCGAGAGAGAGAGCGGGCTCACTGCATGCTGTTGTTGAGTTGACCGGAGAGTGATCAGGAGCATCCATCCGAATCATTGGCTTCTATCGCAGGACTCTCTGCAAGACCGTGCAGCCTTCGCCCGACGCCGCGTCCGTGGAGAATCCTGCCAACTCGCCACTCTCTCCCCACAGAGACCAATTGCAAAGGCCCCCAACCTCCCCCAAGGTAACGCCACCGTGGCGGCCGAAGTCGCCACATCCTTTCGCAGAGGAGGTTTCGATCCGTGATGTACAGGGTGCAATACAGCCAACGCGGCCCGGTGCCGGAGGACGTCGTCGAGGTCGTCGAGTTTGAGCCACCGACCCTGCAGGATGACCAAGTCCTTGTCGACGTGCTCGCAGCTCCCATCAATCCCTCTGACCTGCTCACGCTCACCGGGGATTACGGCGTCTTGCCGAAGTTGCCGGCCACGGCAGGTAACGAGGGCGTGGGTCGGGTTCGGGAACTCGGTCCGAACGCAAGCAGTCTCGAGCAGGGGCAAACAGTCCTGCTGCCGGTCGGCATCGGCACCTGGGCAAGCCACATTGTCGCCAAGGCGCCTCACCTGATCCCTCTCCCGGACCAGGCCGACCCCCAGCAGCTCTCGATGGTGACCGTCAATCCGCCCACAGCGTCCCTGCTCCTGAGCGAATTCGTGGATCTGGGTCAGGACGACTGGGTCATCCAGAATGCGGCAAACTCCGGTGTCGGCGGCTACCTCATCCAACTTGCAAAGATGCGGGGCATCCGCACGGTCAACGTGGTACGCCGAGAGTCTGCAGCCGCGGAGTTGCACGCCATGGGTGCCGACGTCGTCCTGACCGACGGGGACGATCTCCCGGAGCGCGTACACGCGGCCACGGATGGTGCGGCAATCCGCCTTGGCATCGACGCGGTCGGCGGCCCCGCGACCGACCATCTGGCGAGTTGCCTCACGGACGGTGGCCTGGTGGTGAACTACGGCCTGATGAGTGGCGAGCCGTGTCACGTCTCACCGAAAGCGCTGGTCTTCCGGGACATCACCCTCAAGGGCTTCTGGCTGGCGCACTGGTTTCAGACATCAAGCCGCGAACAGCAAAAGGCGCTCTACGGGGAACTCACCGCCCTGATCGCCAGCGGCAAGCTTCAGGCCCGCGTGGGTCGCACCTATGATGTGCGGGATATTCGCGATGCCATTGCGGAAGCCGGCAAGGGTGGTCGCGACGGCAAAGTGCTGATCGTGCCAAAGACAGACTGAATCGCGACGGACCCCCGGCGACTTCCGTGTCCCGGCTGCAACCGCGTCTTGATCCGCTGGGCGCCACGTTGAGGTGGCGTTCAGCGTTCCGTGCGACCCGCTGCGTCGCTACGCGACGCGATCGAGAAGCTCGGGGCCCTCATTCCGCGGGGAATTAACACGGGTGCTTACCGGATAGGCATCCATCAGTTCGGCCGGGAACGGCGCCAGCGCCGCCCGGGCATCGTCACCCGAGCCTTCAAGCCACGCATCGCCCTGCTCCGGAGTTACCATGGCCGGCATTGCCCTGGGAGTTCGGCGTGAAGGTCTCGGTGGCGGTACCCAACCGGTAGAGCTTCTTGGTCGGCTGCCGTTCCATGCCGAATAACCCGTTCGACGGCCACATCCTCGCAGGGAGACGCTGGAGCAGACCGAGATCCTGAGCGGTGTGGCACCGAAGCGCTGCTACGTCGATCGTGGCTACCAGGGCGCGGTGGGTCCCCGGCGTGCGCATCTTCCGCTCCGGGCAAAAGCGCGGCGTGAACACCAGAACGCTGAAGATGGAGCTCAAACGCCGCAGCGCCGTCGAGGCGGTGATCGGGCACATGAAAACGGACGGCCGCATGGACCGCTGCCGGCTCAAAGGTGCTTTGGGCGATGCGCTCAACGCCGTGCTGGTCGCCGCCGGGCACAACATCCGGCTGCTGCTCCGGGCGATGGCCACCCTTTTGCGTCAATTACTCCGCCGGCTCGTGTTGATGATCGGTGCCGGAATCAAGGTTCAGGACTTTGACCCGTTAATGAAGGCCGCCGCGTGAAGGGTTATCCAGGACGGACTATCTCGCGCTCCTTCTGATCGAGACTCTCCTCTATCTGACCCTAATCCGTACCGTCCCCCCCTACTGCCTTGGGGGGAATTTCTTAAATTCCCCTTCCCTGCGCGCGCGCAGAGGGGGGGAATGTTTTAGTAAAACTCTTTGACCGTTTTGCGCAAATCTGTAACTGCTTGTTTTAAGAAGACTTTTTTCGTAGATTCTTTTTCCTCTAAAAATTCCCCTTCCCTAGAGAAGGGGAATTCTTCATGATTTTCCCGCGATCTAGCTGGGTCTACTGTAGGTAATTGTTTTTTCTTCTTATTCTGGCTCCCTGTTTACCCATGAAAAATTCCCCCTCTCTAGGGAAAGGGAATTTTTGTACGGTTCGTAGCAGCCCAGACATCCATCTCTAAATAACTGTTTTTTAGGGATTTTATTTATCTCGTGTACTCTTTACAAATTCCCCCTCCCTAGAGAAGGGGAATTTGCTGATTTTTTTTACAAGGACAGCATTATCCCATCGCCGCCCCCGGCAATCATGCAAAGCGCCCGCCTTTTGATCGCTACTTATTGCATGAAACAGATGAGCCCCAGGCGGCAGCGACGGGCACAAGCGGCATAGCCCCTGGAGCGCGACCTCTGTGTATCTCTGGTGTACCCGTGGGTCGACTGAGGGGTAAACATTTTCTTGAAAGCGCATACCTCCAGGAGCTGAAGCACACAAATTGAAACTGATGTAGGTGCTCTGGGAGGTGATTCCGTCCGAGAAGCCAAGTTCCAACACCACCGAAAGGGTTACTATGGGCGCACTTGCAAGAGAAAAACCGTGGCGGGAGGAGTTTGTGCACCAGGGTCTGTACGAATCCATAGCGCAGGACCGGGTCATCTGGGGCACGCCGGCGGCTGAGGCAGTGGTCGCGGAAGCCAACCGGCGCGACGCGAGTCGGGTCTTCATCGTCGCCAGCCGCACTCTGAACCAGATGACGAGCGTGGTCAGCGCCGTAAGCGATGTATTGGGCGACCGCTGCGTCGGGGTCTTTGACGAGTGCCGCGAGCATACGCCTCGGGAGACGGTGATCGCCGCCGCCAACGCGGTGCGCCAATGCCATCCGGATCTGATTGTCTCCGTCGGCGGCGGAACCGTCATCGACACCGTCAAGGTGCTACTGGTGGCGCTGGCTGAGGACGTGCAAACCCCGGACGAACTCGATCACTGGCATGTGCGCGTGAATGCCGACGGCAGTCGACACATCCCAGCGGTCCGCTCGCCACCGCTGCGCCAGATTGCTGTGCCGACAACGCTCTCCGGCGCCGAGTTTTCCGCTCTGGGAGGTGCGACGGATACTAGACGCAAAGCAAAGCATGCATTCACCGGGCGTGAAATCGGCCCAGCCACCGTCATTCTCGATCCTGCTGCAACACGTCACACGCCTGCGTGGCTTTGGCTGTCCACGGGCATCCGTGCTGTGGACCACGCAGTGGAATCCATCACCTCCGTCGCACCCGTCCCGCTCGTGGACGGCTGCGCGCTCTATGCCCTGGAGCTTCTGGCCGAGGCGCTACCACGCACACGCACAAACCCGGACGATCTTGCGGCCCGGCAACAGTGCATGCACGGCGCCTGGCTCGCCAGCCAGGGCATTCTGCGCGTCCCATACGGTGCCAGTCATGGCATCGGGCACAGTCTGGGGGCGGTCACCGGCATGAGTCATGGTTATACGTCCTGCGTGCTGTTGCCGGCAGTCTTGCGCTGGAATCGCGGCGCCGCGGAGGGAGCGGCCCGCCAAGCGCGCATCGCCGCCGCGCTGGGGCGCGATGACGGCGATGCGGCCGCGGCGGTGGCGGAACTGATCAAGGCGTTGGGTTTGCCTACTCGCTTGCGGGATCTGGACATCCGCGAAGATCTATTTCCCGTCATTGCCGAAGGCGCCATGGACAACCTTTGGGTGCGCACCAACCCGCGTCCGATCAAGAGCACGGACAACATCGTGGAAATCCTGGAGAGCGCTTACTGAGCCAATCGGAGGAATTACGCCATGACCCAGCGAATCCCCATGACCGACTACGACGCCACCGCTGCGGCATTCCGCTGGGACGTGCCTGAAACGTTCAACTTCGGCGCTGACGTGGTCGATGCCTGGGCTGAGGATCCAGAACACCTAGCCATGATCTGGTGTAACGCCGAGGGTGAAGAGCGGCGCCTGACGTTCCGGGAAGTAAGTCTCGCCAGCAACCGATTGGCACACTCTCTGACGGCACTGGGACTGCAGCGCGGTGACCGTGTGCTGGTGGTTCTGCCCCGAATACCGGAGTGGCAACTCACCATGGTTGCATGCCTCAAGGCAGGCCTTGTCCCTATTCCCTGCGTGGAGATGCTCACGGAACGGGATCTGAAGTACCGCGTTGAACACGCCAACGCCCGTGCAGTGGTCTGCACGGCAGCCAACGCGGACAAGTTCGCCTTTGCGCCTCAATCCCTTATTCGCATCAGCGTGGGCGATGCCCCGGGATGGCACACTCTCTCCCACCTCCTCCGGGATGGCTCGGAGTCGTTCACCGCGGTGCGAACCGGTGCCGATGAAGCGGCCATCATGTACTACACCTCCGGCTCGTCCGGGCATCCCAAGGGCGTCACCCATGGCGCACGGTCGCTCTACGCCTGGAGGGTGTCAGCATGGTACTGGCTGGACCTGGACCAGCACGATCTGATGTGGTGCACGGCGGACACCGGCTGGAGCAAGGCCGGGACCAGCATCCTTTTCGGTCCTTGGAGCTGCGGGACGCCGGTTCTGTTCTACGACGGACCGTTTGATCCGCAACACCGCCTTGCCCTGCTGCGCCAATACAAGGTCACCGTGTTCTGCGCTGCGGCCACAGAGCTCCGCCGGCTTCTCCGCGAACCACTCCAGGCCGAGGATTACCGTGGCCTGAGGCTGACCGTCTCGGCCGGTGAATCCGTGGACCCTGCAACGGTCAAGGCGTGGTCCGACACCATGGGTATCCCGCTACTCGATGGATACGGCCAGACCGAAACCTTGATGACGGTGCTCAATTTCGTCGCCATGCCGGTCAAGCCCGGCTCCATGGGTCGCCCCTTGCCGGGTACCGAGGTCGCCGTTCTGGACGACAACAATGACCGCCCCGCAGCCACGGGCGTGCCCGGGCGGCTGGCAATCGCATTGCCCAACCCCCAGGTGATGCTTGGCTACTGGAACGACGCTGACCGGACGCGGGCCGCCATGACCACGGTCGGTGATCAACAGTACTTCATCACCGGCGATCGGGTGGTCATGGATGGGGACGGGTACCTTTTCTACCATGGCCGGGACGATGATCTGATCAACGCCTCCGGCTATCGCATTGGCCCCCTGGAGGTCGAGAACGCACTCATGGAGCATCCGGCGGTGCTGGAATGCGCAGCGGTGGGTAGTCCCGACCCGGAGCGTGGCGAGGTGGTCAAGGCGTTCGTCGTTCTACGCGAAGGGCACGCATCCAGCGACGAGCTCGTGCGCGAGCTACAGGACCATGCCCGCCGGCTCACTGCCCCTTACAAGTATCCGCGCAAGATTGCCTTCAGTGACGATTTGCCGAAAACGCCCACCGGGAAACTGCGCCGGCGCGTGCTTCGGGAACAGGAATGGCGAGATACTGGAGAATCCGAAAGCTAACTCGCAGATACGTACTGCAAGCGTCCCAGGATCTGAATAACCGCATGCGCACTCTCCTCACTCTCCTTCGCCATCTCTAGCGAATAGGGCCCGGCAAAGTCATCGATGAACTCCATCTGGCTGACACCGGATATTGGTTCAAGCAGAGTTGCGGCGATTAATGGAGGGTATGTTGTGGGCTAGAACCCTGGAATTCCACCTCTGCGAATTCACGGGTAGTGCAGCGCCGATACCGACACAGGCGTCATCCGGTTATTTCAGCCGCTCGGGAGTATGAAGTTACGCGACCTCCTTCCTCCTCCCAACGCTCGATCGCAGCCTGTTGTGACAGGACGTGTTGCCTGCGATTGCTCAGTGGTGCCACCGTGCCGGATACGTCGTTTGTAGCCGGGTTCTCGTTCCAGCACGAGAGGGGGCCCGTATCTGCTGCGTTGTGCATGGTGATTCCTTCAGCTCGCGTCTCTTTGCTCTATGTACGAGCATGCTCGTTCACCGGTGTCGGGTCTGTACGCTGGAGCACGCGTTGACCGACAAACTCTGCGGCAGCGAACAGGCGTTTCTCTGGCTCGGTCGGACCTTAGCGGAAAACATGTGCGGCGACTTGGAGATGACCTCCGATGGGACGGGGCGGCCCCGTATAGAGGGCCTAACGAGTAGTCGCCAGCGATAAGCGCTGGTGGCTACTCACGGGAGTACAGCAAGTCATCGATTTTGTCGTAGTGCACCTCTTCCCCCCTACTGCCTTTGGGGAAATCTTTTTAATTTCCCTTCTCTGCGCGCGCGCGGAGGAGGGAAAGTTTTTTTGCAGCTACTGCGCCCAATTGTATCGACGTCATAACCGTCTGTTTTTGAAAGATAATCACTCCACCAGCCTTTCTCCCAACAAACTTCCCTTCTCTAGAGAAGGGAAGTTTGTTTAGTGTTGCCGGGGCTGTCAGCGCAATATCTCTATCTATATGTTTTTAATGGATTTTATGGATTTTCGCGCTTTCATCCTCAATTTTCCCTTCTCTAGAGAAGGGAAGTTTTCAAAGATTTATCAACGCCATCACCTCTATATTCTGTAAGTCTCTGTTTTTCATTCTCATTTCGGCGAACCATGATTTTCTTCAAGAATTTCCCTTCTCTAGAGAAGGGAAATTTTCGGCTTTTCTTTACAAGGACAGCATCATCCAACCGCCGCCCCCGTCACACATGCACAATCGCTGGAGTACAAGGGAGGCTGAGCGATGACGCGTTTCGTGCGGGGTGAGGCTCGCGGTCAGAGCACGCTGTTTCCGGAGTGCCTGGGTCGCTCTCTACCCGGGCAGTTTATGGGCTCGAGTCGTTCGTGGGTCAGGAAATGGCCGCCTTTACGACTCTTCCGCCAAAGAGGCCTCGATCGCCTGCTTCATCGTTGCCATGAGCGCTTCAAGCTCCGCTTGTTTCCCGGTTCAGGAATCCTCGCAATGGCCAAGGTAGCCTCTCCTAGCGAGGTCCAGTAGAAACCCGTTGTCTTCATCGAGCCGCGCCATCGCCCATGCTGCGGCCGCGTCCTTCGGTGCGATTACTCCCTGTCTGGCCGTCAGCCACATTCGGGCAAGTGTCAGCAGCGCGTTGCGCTCATCTCCCCCGATGCCCTCAATGACTTCCGGCAGAGAGTCTTTGATCGCTCGTCGGACATCCGCCATTGGCACGCGGTCGAGGGTGGCTGAGGCAGTGGGACCGAGTAAAGGGAGGCTGTTATCCCGAACCTTCTTCAGCACAATGGCGAGATCGGGATCAGCGCCGGGAGCGGGAATTCGCCCCTGCTCGAACTCCTCTCTCAGCCATTCCCCGTAGACCAACTGGTTCTTCGGGGGATAGTGCCAAGGGACAACGTCAGACTGGCAAACGATCGTCAACTCGAGCGGCCTTCTGCCCTCGTCATTGCCAACTGGACCCGAGACCTGCAGGAGGTCCGCAATGAGTCTGCTGCGCACTAGCTCGGGCAGTCCACGCTCAACGATGACGAGGACATCGACATCGCTCGCGGCTCGCAGCCCTCCTGCGACGGCGGAACCGAACAGGTAAGCCGCGACGACCGATTCACCGAGAGCGTCCTGGACAACCCGAAGGCCTTGTATTGCTTCGCTGGGGATGTCTTGCTTGCTTGTCATGGGAGTGCGGAGTGCGCTGCGGGCGCAGTTGTGAGCTCAGGCGGGCCGCCAAGCTTCACTTGGACGTATGCTCGCCGCCTTCTCTTTCGCTCTTGGTGGCGTACGAGGGGATTTGGCGCACCAGTCGTGGCAGTTTCTTGAACGGTACGGCCGGGGCCGTCAACTGGTCCACTGTCCCGGTGAGGTAGAGGTCTGAATCCGGGGCGTAGAACAGCCAGGAGCCGGACGCCCCGGTGTGGCCAATGAGCGTCGGGATCGGGAAGAACGGCTTCAGGAGGCGTGGAGCCTGGAACCGCATCATCGCGAGCCCGTATTCGATGGGCCAGCCTGGCGCAGAGGGAATCAGGGAAAACCCCAGCGGGTTCCAGTGCTGCCGCATCCGTTCTGCGGTCGCTGGATCGTCGAACAGTTCCCCTGTGATGAGGGCGCGCAGGAATCGGAGCGTCTCCTCCGCCGTGCTGAACAGATCCCGGAACGAGCGCAAGGCGAGCGGGCGGTCCATCGGCTCGTCGCCTGCCCATGGCACTGCGGCGGGTGGCATGGATGCCTCTGGAGGCGTTCCGGGGTGCCACGTCCGGGTCAGGCCAAGCGGCTCGTAGATGAGCGTCGCGAACGCTTCATGGATCGGTCTGCGGGTCACCGCTTCGATGACGGCCATGAGAAGCTGAAAGTTGGTGTCCGAATAGCGCACGGTGTGCCGGTGACCATCGAACGGCCGTGGGACGAATGTGTGCCCCCCTGGCAGCCCGAACCATGTCGATCACATCGGACGTGTCCCAGCTCAGGTCACCCTGCTCAATGACGCGATCCAGCAACCCCTTCTGCCCCCTCGGCGCCTCGGAGAGGTACTCGGGAAGCCCGGAGGCATGCCCCAGGAGGTGGCGCAGCGTGAGATCGGCCGTCCTGTCCTGCCCCCGGCGTCGATGCAGACCGGACACCAGTTCGTCGGGGAGATGGTCCGTGAGCGGATCGTCGATGGAGAGCCGGCCTTGTTCCTCGAGACGCAGGACTGCAGCACCGATGTAGAGCTTCGTGACACTGGCGAGGCAGTAGGGGGTCTCCGGCGTCATCGGGGCCCCGGACGGGGTTGCGGTGCCGGTGGCACCGACCCAGCGGTACGAACCGTCACCCGGCTCAACGCCGAGGACGACGTTCCGGATCCCCCGCAGACCAGCCAGGTCCTCGACCGCACGCTCCAGCACCTTCTCGACGGCTGGCGGAACCCTTCCATGAAGAATGACTCTCGCAAGTCCAGCGGCCCCCATATCGCTGCTCCATTGAGACAGTGATGTCAGAAGCGGTAACCGATGCCAACGGTGGCGTGATGGAGCCATGCATAGGTATACACGCTGCTGTTATCCGCACCGCCCTCCAGCGTGCGATAACCGCCGAAGACATGCCAGCCCGTGGGCAGCGTGTGGCGCACCTGAACGGCAAGGTCCAGGGCGCGCCCCTGCGGCGCGGCCGCGCCCTCAAAATCGAGCACCAGCGACGTACGATCGGTCAAGTGATAGGCGCCATACAGGTGGAGCAACGGCACGAACCCCAGGTCTTCGTTCCTTGCGCGAACGTTGTCCTGGCGCAATTCGATATGGGCGTCCCTGACCAGCAGTGCGGCGCCCAGGCCGAGATCCCAGTCGTCATCCCGATGGAACATCCAGCGATAGGTCAGTCGATATGTATTGAACTTGTAGCTGGCACGCGTCGGGGTGTCCGCCTCGAACGTTTCGCCGTCGAACTCCACTTCCCTGTTCAGGGTTCCTCGCCCGGTCTTCCTTACGGGCGCCAGGTTGAGGCGAACACTGTGCCGCTCGTTGAAGTCATAGCCCACGTAGAGGCGAACGTAAGGGTCACCGCCGCTCCCTGTCAGATCACGCAGGTCAACGGTGGTCCCAGTGTCGGATGGAATGCGTGCGCGGTTGCGGCTGAACCACAGGCCACCGGTCTCCAGCTCGGCGGTCCAGCCAGATGAATCAGAACCCGACGCCTGCACCTGCGCAGGAGCCGGCAAAGCCAACACCATCAAGAACAGGAGACCGTGCTGATAGATCCTGTGCATCGTGGAGTCCTGCCTGGTAGGGGTTGCGAGGAAGACGCCCGCCCCCGGCTGGCTGGTTCTCGAGGTCACCGGAAGGCATGACCATGCCATGCGCGAGCGTCATTAAACGTTCGAACCGTTGAACCTACCGCCAAGCACGGCGTCGGGGCTAGGCCAGAGAGGGCAAGTGATCGCCGTTCGAAGTCCCGCCCTACGAGTCGATGATACCCGAGGTGAGATCGTTCGTGCTGCTCTCGGAGCATACAACGGCGCGACGACATGGCGCTTCTTGCCCGTCACTTGAGAGCGGACGCTTGTAGTTGATTGGGTGATGACCAAGCAGCGTCGGTTCGAGCCAAAGAGATACCTACGCTACGCGCTCTAGAAGCTCTGGGCTGTCGTTCCGGGGGGAGTTCACGCGTGTGCTCACCGGGTAGGCGTCCATCAGCTCGACGGGGAACGGCCCCAGCACCTCTCGGGCATCACTGCTAGAGCCTTCAAGCCAGACACCGCAATACTCAGGCGTAACCATCGCCGGCATCCGCGCCTTGGCGTGGATCTGCGCGACCATGGGATTGGCGGAAACGGTAATGATCGTGCACGACTCAACCGTCCCTCCATCAGGCCCAACCGATGTTTCCCACAGTCCGCAGAATCCGAATGGCTCTCCGCCGGCGAGCCGAATTAAGTACGGCTGTTTCCCCCCAGCGACCTCTTGCCACTCGTAGTATCCGATTGCCGGGATGATGCAGCGCTGAGCGCGCTTCCAAGGGCTCCGGTATGTGGCAGCTGTCTCTACTGTCTCGGCGCGGGCGTTGATCGTGCTGTACTTCGTCGGCTGCCCTTTGGCCCACGCCGGGACAAGTCCCCAGCGCAGCATCACCCCTTCACGCTGCCCATTAGCCAGCCGGATCACGGGCACGTTCTGTGTGGGCGCAACGTTGTACTTGACCCAGTCATGGGTCCACTCGCGGGGAATCACGTTGAACGCCCGCTCGATGGCCGCATCGGTCTTGCTTACGAATCGCCCGCACATGTCGCTTCGTCACCGATGATTCAGGATCTCCAGTCTAGCGCAGTCCGTTGAGCCGCGTGCGAGCGACCGGGACGACCTCGCTTGTGGGTTTCGCTCTCACAACCAGGACTGCTTGTTGTGCGGGTTGGCTGCCAGGATATCGGCCCGCGCCAGAGCCAGCCAGCTGCACTTGGCTGGCGCATGCCTGTACCGCCTTCGCCCAGTTGGAAGGGAACGAGCTCTCTGCCAAACCGTGCACACCACGGGGCGGGCTCTCGCTTAAGGAGTCCGCAAGAGCGTTTCCGCCTCGTCTAGCCACCCCAGCCACGCCTGACCTGCGCTGATGCCCCGGCGCAGGGCCAGGTACTGGAGGCGATAGTGGCGGGATAGAGTCTCTGGTTCACTGAACCATGTCGCTTCAATCTCCCTGTAGGCGGCGAGTCGCTCCTCCCAGGCGTGGCGCAGTGAGACAAGTTCGTCGAAAAGGACACGGTCCTCCACCAAGTCGCCGGCAAAAAATTTCACCAGCAGCGGGTCCCGTGTCGCCGGCCGTGGTTGGGGTGTCGCCAACCATTCACGCAGTGCCACCTCCCCCGCCGGGGTGATGGTATACCGCTTGCGATCGGGGCGCTCCGCCTGGGGTTCCGCCTCCATGCTCAACAGGCCTTCGTCGTGTAGCCGCCCCAACTCCCGATAGATCTGCTGGTGGCTCGCATTCCAGACGAATCCCTGGCGGCGTCCGAATCGCTGGTTCAGGTCATACCCCGTCGCGGGGCGCTCGTGCAGTGCCGCCAGAAGGGCATATCGCAAGGCCATGACAACTCCTTATGCAACTTGTTGCATACAACGTGATGCCGAGGCATCATTATGCAACAAGTTGCACATGAGGACAGCGTCATGACTCTAGAACCCTTGCTGCAAAGTACGCTGGCGGTCCAGGTTCATACCCTGGCTGCCGTCCTGGCCTTTGGCATCGGCATCGGACAGTTCCTCCTCCCACGAGGGTCGACCGTACACCGTGTGGTGGGGTGGAGTTGGGTCGGGCTGATGGCAGTCACCGCCGGGTCGTCGTTCTTCATTCACATGGGACGGGTGTTCGGGATCTGGAGCCCCATCCACCTGCTGTCAATATTCACCCTGGTCATGCTGGTTCTCGCGGTCCGAGCGGCGCGCCGCCGGGATGTCGCCACTCATCGCAGCATCATGATTTCCCTCTTTGTGTTCGCACTGGTGGGGGCGGGCGCGTTCACCTTCCTGCCGGGGCGGATCATGCACGTGGTGGTTTTTGGCGGCTAAAGGACTGTTGGATTCAAGCGGTCAGAGCCCAAGAGCCGACCCTCGGACGCTTGCGTATTCCGGCCCATCGTGACCACCCATTCCGATTAACCGTATACCCGTCCCAGCGGAGTAGTACAGCACGTCGCCATACCCGAGAATGCGCCCGATTATGGTTTGATGAACGCCGACGCGCCGGATGTGTGCCAGCTTGGTGGTGTTTTTCTTCTTGGCGATCAGGCCGTAGACCTCGCTGACATCCGTTGGCGTGACAACGTACCGGTTGGCGAGCCACTGGTACCCGATCACGATCACGAGGCCATAGCCCGCAACGCCAAGACCGACGTAACGGATGATGTCACTCCCTCCCGCGATCACCCCGGCAATCCTCCCATCCGGAGCAACCTCGATCAGCGCGTTCAGACCGGCGATCGTTAAAGCGCCGACCAACTGAGGCGCCAGTGCCATGACTGCGCCGATAAGGACCAGGAGCCACGCACGCCAGAAGGAGCGCTTCGCCGGCCGTGTGGTTTTGTTGAAAATCGTCTCTTCACTCATCAGTGTTCTCACTCTCTTTGTTGGTGCTACCAATACCCCCTTCCGCTGACAGCTTGCGCGCCTTGCGGAGAGGGACCCTCGCTTTACGGACCGACGCGAACTCTTCGCGCAGGCGCGTAAAGTTCCGCTCGACCTCAAGAACCAGTTCGCGCTCCCACTCCTGGGCATACCGAAGAAGCTTCGTCTCCGAGTCCCCATGGCTGGACACACCCTTCCGGAGATGCTCGGAGCGGAGGTGATTCTTGCCATCCTTTGATTGAACCCATGAAAAGCGAACCCAGAAAATCTCGAGGTTTCCTGTGTTCGGCCGGTGCCTGACCCTTACGCCGAGATGGCTTCTTTCATGCTTTGGACGCTCAGCGTTACCGCTGTAGTGGCTATTCCAGAACTCGCTTGCGTAGTGATTCGCGGTCTCCGCAATCTCACGCTCCTTCTGATCGAGACTTTCCTCTATTTGACTGTACTCCATACCTGTCCCTCCTACTGCCTTGGGGGGAATTTCTTAAATTCCCCTTCCCTGCGCGCGCGCAGAGGAGGGGAATGTTTTAGCAAAACCCTTTGACCATTTTGCGCAGAGGCGTAACTACCGGTTTTTACGAAATTTTTTTCGTGCATTCTTTTTCCTCTCAAAATTCCCCTTCCCTAGAGAAGGGGAATTTTCCATGATTTTTCCAATGACCTAGCTAGTCAGGCTATAAGTAATTGTTTTTGCGATTTATTCTGGCCAACTGTTTACTCTTGAAAATTCCCCTTCCCTAGAGAAGGGGAATTTTTGTACGTTTTGCGCGAGCCCAGAGCAGAATCTATAAGTCCCTGATTTTACTGGCGTTTATCTGTCTCCTGTAGTCTTGAAAAATTCCCCTTCTCTAGGGAAGGGGAATTTTTGTACGGTTTGCAAGACCCCAAAGCAACATCTCTACGTAATTGATTTTGAAGGCTTTTATCTGCCTCCTGTATTCTTTGCAAATTCCCCCTCCCTAGAGAAGGGGAATTTGCTTATTTTTTGCAAGGACAGCATTATCCCATCGCCGCCCCCGGCAAACATGCAAAACGACCGGCTTTGAATCGCTATTTATTGCAAGTGACCAGTCGAACCGTGACAGCAGCGACCCATAAACGCGGCATCACTCCTGAAGATCGCTCTCTGTGTACCTCTGGTGTACCCATGGGTCGACTAATCTCGATTTTCCAACTCAGCCCCCTCGTCTTGCTCGGGTTTCGCAACATCTGTGTACCTACCGTGTACCCATGGGTCGACTAAGGGGTAAACATTTTCTTGGAAGCGCATACCTCTAGGAGGTGAGCGGCTGATGCCCTGCCACCCGGCACGCGCCCGGCGTCTGCTCCGCCATGGCCGGGCCCGGGCGCTGCGCCGCACCCCTTTCACGATCCGGCTTCTGGATCGGGCGTCGGGGGCAACGCAGCCGGTGCGTCTGAAGATTGACCCGGGTGCCCGGATCACCGGTATCGCCCTGGCGGCGGAGGGCGACCGGTCGAGCCGGGTTGTCTGGGCCGGTGAGCTCGACACGAGCACCGCTCGGCGCAGATCCGCAAGCGGCTGAATGACCGCCAGGCATTCCGCCGGGCACGGCGGGGGAGGAATTGTCTTACTCCGACCCAGAGCCGCCAGTCGCCGAATTGCTGCGACGGTCTGCTTTATTGACTTGCGCGCCACCAAGGGTAGTGCAAACACTTAACCCACCGGACATCGGAAGGGAGTAGAAACCGGGCTTGTATCCACGACCTGCGCTTGGGTGGCGTAGCCTGGCTAGAGTTGACGCTAGCGGACTCGGCGTGAAGGTCGGCAACCGGGCGGCATCCTGGCCCTGCTCATAGATGCCGGCATCGCCATTGGGCACGCTCACAACCACGAGTGGAACCCAACAATCGGGTAGTCGGCCGCAGATTCGCACTGAAGCGTTTCCAGGTAGGACATCACTGCCGGATCGATTGGCCCGGCGGGTGACTGACAACCTCGAATCATTGCGATCACGTCCGGTGTTGCGTCACGCCCCGCACAGCGTGGGGCCATGGCCCGGTCGCCGCGCTTGTCCGCAAGTAACCGGCTTCGAAACCCTCTGCCGGCAGAGGCGCTGCCCCCAGAAACCCCTGCCAGGTATCGCAGCCAAGTTCGCGGAGCAGCAAAAGCTGCTCTCGGGTTTCCACCCCTTCGGCCTGAACCTTGAGGTTGAGCGTGTGCGCCATGGCGAGAATGGCGCGAATGATGGCTTCGTTCTCGTTGTCGTCATGTAGCTCCGCGATGAAACTGCGGTCGATCTTCAGTTTGTTCAGCGGGAACCGACGAAGATACGCCAACGACGAATAGCCGGTTCCGAAATCATCGACAGCGAGCCTCACCCCGCTGGATTGGACAGCGTGCAGCTTGTCGATGGTGCCGTCACCGAGTGACATCAGTCCGCTCTCGGTCAGTTCCACCTCAAGGTGGTGCGATACGCGCTCGTGGCTTGCGAGAGCCCGCGTCAGCGCCGCCGAGAACTCGCCCTGGGCGACCTGCCGTGAGGCAACGTTGAATGCGACCACGCCAGGGTCGAGACCAGCGTCAAGCCACCGTTGGATCTGCCCGATGAGCGCCTGCATGACCCACTCGCCGAGAGGCAGAATCAACCCGGTTTCCTCCGCTACCGGAATGAACTCACCGGGGGAGATCAGCCCTCTGTGAGGGTGCGCCCAGCGCAACAACGCCTCGGCCCCCACCAGTTGCTCGGAGCCTACGTCGAAAACGGGCTGAAAGTGGAGTCGCAACTCATCGTTCTGGATTGCATGACTCAGGGCCTGTTCCAGCTCCAGTCGTCTCTGGGAACGCTCCATCATGTCACTGCTATAAAAGGCGAACCCATTCTTGCCATTCGTTTTGGCCTCATTGAGCGCGGCATCCGCCTCGCTGAGCAGCGACGCGAGGCCCTCTTCGGACACGTCGCGCATGCCGTCGCTCACGGTGATGCCCACGGTGCAACGCACACTGATGGGATGGTGTCCTTGCGGGCGCAGTGGTTCGCTCAGGCTCTCCAATAGCCGCTCAGCGAGTCCTGCCACCTGATCCGGCGACTCGACCGCTGGTGTGATCAGAATGAACTGGTCGCCGCTGAAGCGTCCGAGAGCGGCATCATCAACAACGCCGCTCAGGCGGCGGGCAACCTGCTTGAGTATCAGGTCTCCCGTCTGATGCCCCAGCGTTTCATTGATGATCTTGAAGTCGTCCAGGTCCAGAAACAGGACAGCAATCTGGTTTCGCTCCAAGGCTGCCTGGTGGAGTGCCGTCTTCAGGTGCTCCTGCATCAGGGCGCGGTTGGGCAAGCTCGTAAGCGGATCATGGAACGCCAGGTATTGCAGACGATCCTGATCCGCCTTGGCCTTGCTGATGTCGCTGATCACGGAGACATAGCGGGCATCTCCGGAGGTTCCATCGACGATCTTGGTAATCGTGATCCATTCGGTGAATCGGTTGCCGTCCTTGCGTCGGTTGACGATCTCGCCCTGCCAGGCATGATCACGCTCCAGTGTCTCCCACATCTGGCGGTAAAACTCCCGGTCATGGAATCCCGAGCTCAGCACCGAGGGGTTCCGGCCGAGCAGTTCTTCCTGTCTGTATCCGGTAATCCTCTCTAGGGCTTCATTGACGTAAATGATCTCTCCGTTGCCATTGGTTACAAGCACCCCATTGTGAGCGTTCTCGAGGATGCGCTTGTGGAGTTCAAGATCACCGATGATCAGAGCCTGGCGATCACTGAGGCGCTGGATCAGGAGCCACAGCATGACCGCCGTGACGACAATGAAGCTCCACCCCTTGATGGTCTGCGCGAAGGTAATGGCCTCCGGCCCCAGAGTCTGGGGGAGCGTCATGAGAAGCAGGCGGTCAGAAAGGGCAATCCACAGGACGCTGACGACCAGATAGATGCCAACAATCCGTATTGGGGATAGACAGACGCGTCGGTGTGCCAAGTAGCTGGTCGAACTGGTTGCCTGTGGAAGCGCGGACTGTAACACCAAAGCAAGAGCAGACCGAGTCCCTTACGGGTTAACCCGATACCAGGCCATGGACTGGGGGCGGGGCAACGGCAAGCGCGGGTTCACAGAGTACGCTTGAACAACCGCGGGAACGGCAACCCTCAGTCGGTGGCGAGCCGCACGCAGTTCCGGCCTGCTGCCTTCGCCGTGTAAAGAGCGCGGTCGACCCGTTCCTGAAGCTTTTCAATACGCTCCTCCGGATGAACCACCACAACTCCAGCGCTGATTGTGACCGGCCCGACGGTCGGGAACGGCGTCGCGGCCACCACCTCGCGGAGGCGCTCGGCCAGCACGGCAGCAGCATCCTCGTCCGCATGGTTGGCGAGGACCAGAAACTCCTCTCCGCCCCAGCGGCTCAGGAAGTCCGTGTCGCGCAGCGTCGCGTTGCACCGATGGACCACTTCTCGCAGGACCGCATCCCCGACCGGGTGGCCCCAGCGATCGTTTACATGCTTGAAGTGGTCCAGGTCGAACATCACCAACGCAAAGGACGTTCCGTGCCGCTTGTAGACGATCATGGCTTGGTCGAGATACTCGTAGAAGCGATGCCGATTGTAGGCGTTGGTCAAGCGATCGCGGCTCGCGAGGCGCTCGAGTTCCGTTTCTAGCCGCTTCTGTTCGCTGATGTCGTGGAAGACGGAGACGTAGTGGGTCTCTTCACCGCTGACATCGGAAACCGCGCTGATTGATTCCCACTGCGGATAGATCTCGCCGTCGCGGCGGCGGTTCCAGATCTCGCCGGCCCACTGGCCGTCGCGGTGTACACGCTCCCAGAGGGCCTGGTAGAAAACCTCGTCATGATGACCGGAGGAGAGAACCCGCGGATTGCAGCCCACGACCTCCTCGGCGTGATAGCCGGTGATCTCCGTGAAGGCTCTGTTGACCTCGATGATGCGCGGCCGGTTATCCGTAATGAATACGCCCTGGCCACTGTTGAAGGCGGCGGACAGCAGTTCCAGTCGCCGCTGCGTCCGGTGTCGCTCCACGGCGTAGAGCAGGACCCGCTCCAGCATGGCCGGTGCCAGGTCGTCCTTCGGGAGGTAGTCCTGCGCGCCTAGCTGCAGCACCTCTTGCCCGAGTCCGCGACGGCGTTGACCGGTCATGACGACCAGAGGCAAGCGGGCCCCTCCCCCGTCCCGGAATTGCCGAACCACGTCCAGAACATCCGAATCGGGCGGGCCGAGGTCAAGCAGTACTACATCGAAGGACTCCGTCCGCACGCGCTCGAGAGCCTCCTGCACTCGACGGCAACGTGTCACCGCGAACGCGGTGTCCTCGACGTCCTGCAGGAGATCCGTGACGAACTGCGCATCCCTTGGCGTGTCTTCGACGAGTAGCACCGCAAGGTGCTGGTGGAATTCCTGATCCATACGGCAAATTCTTCATTCCCCCGGCGGGGGGGTAGGAGCTGGACATTGTGCCGGACAAGAAGGCGGGGCCGTGCAATTGCGTCGTGGTAAGCAGAATGGACCCACGAATCTTCCGGACTCTGCGAGGAGGGAAGTCTACGACTCGACCGATGGTTTTGCCACCCCGTCGCACCGCGTCAGTTACTGGATGGTTAAGGGGAGTTCAGCCGGCGGCATACAGCGATTGCAGCGCTGGACGCCCGGAAGACTATGGCCCACTCGAAGATCGTGCACGTGCTGCGCCCTGTTCTGGACGGCTGCACCCCTATACTTGCTGAACGCCGTCCAGCTCCCCCCAAGCGATGCCGTCGCCAGTGGAATACTTGATGCTGTACATGAGCGAGTCCACCGCGTGCAGGCACGCTCCGACGGACTCTGGGGGCTGAATGCAGTTCAGTACGCCAATACTGAACGTCACCGAAGCCCCCATGGCCTGCATGTCAGCAAGCAGTGCGGTGCGCAGCTTGGGGATACGGGTGCGGGCGATCTCCGCCGTGCAGTCGGGCATGAGGACACCGAATTCGTCGCCACCCACCCGGGCGACAACGTCCGTGCTGCGGAAACCGCTGCTCAGACGGGCCGCAACGGTTTTCAACAATTCGTCTCCGAAGACGTGACCATGCACGTCATTCGCTTCCTTGAATCGGTCTGCGTCGATGAACACCAGCGTAAACGGCACACCGTTTTCCCGGAGTTCTTTGATGCTCTGCTCAATGGCTTTCTTGAACACCCGTCCATTGAGCACATCGGTCAGAGGGTCAAGCCGGGCCAGGCGCTGGTGCTCATTCAGCGATTCCGCGAGGTGATTCCGCGTCTCCACATGGTGCGTGATGTCACGCACGGCGGCGAAAAAGATTCTCCCGCAATCCAGGTCGGCCACGCTGATGGTGGCACCAGCGGGAAACTCAGTCCCGTCTGCGCGCCTGGCACGGATCGACCGCCGGTGGCCCATGCGACGCGTACGGACACCTTCCTTCGCGAATGTCTCGAGGTGGGCTTCGTGGGCTGCGCGGTTGTCCGGTGGCAGCAAGATATCCAACTGCCGGCCGAGCACGTCGGGGGCGCAGTAGTCGAACAACTCCTCGGCTCCTCGATTGAACAGGACAATCTGTTGCTCGGCGTTAATGCCGATCAGGGCGTCACCAAGGCTGTCGATCAGCCCGCTCATCAAGTCCGTCGTGAACGGTTGATAGGCCTCCGAGACGCTTGAATCGAGTCCGGCGCTCATTATCGGATCTCGCTCTTCATGCAACGGCACACTTTCCGCGCTGCCCCTGCGGCTGTTTGGCGCTGAGATTGTACACGGATCCGTCCCTCTCCCTGCATCTCGTGCTAGCCAATTGGTCGGAGTCGCAGTCTGCCCAGCTACACCCGCAGTCCACGACGCCGGTTCGTAATGGCCGAACACAACGTACCGGAATGACGCGCTGCTTCTCCAAAGCGTCGGCATGAGTCTTCAACCGGACGATAGGCTGCGTTCATATTCTTGCGAGGGCCCTTCATCCTCTAACGCGAAGCGAGTACCCTTTAAGTGGTACTCTATTTTGGCTATTACTTGATTCGAATCAATCCCCGCGCATAACCCGTTGATACGCTGACCCGGTGTCGCTCATTGCAGACAGTGGAGCGCGGCGCGCTGTGACATCCCAGTGACTAACGACTGCGACTTCCCGACCTGTTGGAGGTACGAGAGCACGTCATGCCCCAGCTTGTGATTCGCCTCGACGATGAGGCCCAACATGACCTCGACGAAATCAGGCACCGCCTCGAGGCGGCCGGATTCGGAATCACCCGTCAGGAAGGGCATGGCGACGAGGGTGTCGAGTGGACGCTGCGCCCGCATCGCCAGAATCGGGACGCAAGCTCACCTTCCATTGACCCCGGCGTCCTGGACATCGTGGAACACGGGGTTGTCGTCTGTGACGCTCAGGCCAGGATCATCCACGCGAACCCGCGAGCCAGAGACCTGTTCGGTTGGGAGGAAACACCACTGGGCGAATCGGCTTACGCCCGAATGCCCCTGTACCAGCGCGACTGCGCAACAGTTGTGTCGGAGATCGAGCACCCCCTAGCGCGGGCGCTCAAGGGCAGCCGCATTGTCGCCGAGCAAACCCTGTGCGTGGGCGAGACGCCGGCACCGCAATGCGGGCAACTGCTGGTGACTGCACGTCCGGTGCATGGCCGCCAGCGAAAGCTTGCGGGGGTCGCACTGTCACTACTGGACGTCAGCGGGGAATCGCCCACAGAGAAGGCACTGCGGCGGCAAAGAAATCTCTACGCGGCGCTATCGGAGTTTAACCAGCTCGTGGTACTGAAAGCGCCGGCGCCAGAGGAGCTGTTCGAGCAGCTCTGCCGGGTCGCCGTGGATTACGGCCACCTGCAACTTGCCTGGATCGGCATGCCGGACGAGGCCGGCTGGATCCGTCCAGTCGCATCCCGTGGTGCAGCCCGCGATTACCTCCACCACGTTCGGATCTGCGTTGATGGCCGTCTGCGTGAGGGGCAGGGGCCGACCGGCACAGCAATGCGCGAGAAACGGCGCATGGTCGTCCATGCCATGCAAACCGACCCGTCCATGGGCCCATGGCAGCAGGCCGCCCATGAGGCGGGGCTCCGCAGCTCCGCGGCCTTTCCCGTGTTCCGCGGTGGCGAGGTCGTTGCCAGCCTCAACGTCTATTCCGACGAGGAAGACTACTTCACCTCCGATTTGCTCCATCTGCTCGACGAACTGGTAATGGATGCCTCCTTTTCGCTGGACAACTTCGATCACCATCAGGAGCGACGCCGACTGGTCGAAATCCTTGAGGCAACGCCGGACTTTGTCGGGATCTCGGACCCGCAGGGGCGTATTCTCTACCATAACCCGGCGGCCCGGCGGTTTCTGAATCAGGAGCAGGACCTGGGGCGCATACCCGACTGCCATACGGGCGAAGGCCGCCGCAAGGTGGCTCAGGGACTCAAAGCCGCCGAAACGCAGGGTACCTGGGGAGGGGAGACGGAATTCGTGGACAGCGAAGGGCGCTGCATCCCCTTCTCACAGGTGATCATCGCTCACTGTGACGACCAGGGTGAAGTCACGCACTTCTCCACCATTGCCCGGAATATTAGTCACGAGAAGGAGTCCGAGGAGAAGATCCGGGAGCTGGCATACCAGGACGCGCTCACGGGCCTGGCGAACCGTACCCTGCTGCTCGACCATCTGGAGATGGATTACAGGCGTGCCCTTCGCCAGGGTCGTTTCGGTGCCCTGCTCTACATGGACATGGACGAGTTCAAGGCCATCAACGACTCCCTCGGGCATGCCGTCGGCGACGCGCTTCTCAAGGCCTTGGCGCGACGCCTGTCCGGCCGCCTCCGCGCCGAAGACACGCTGGCCCGAATCGGCGGCGACGAGTTTGTCATGCTCCTTGGTGACCTCGGCGACGATCAGGAGGCCGCGGCACTAGCAGCTCAGCGCGTTGCCAGTGAACTCCTGGACATGCTGGTCGTCCCAATCGAAGCCCACGGCCATCGCCTCCACGTAACGTTGAGCATCGGCATCACGGGGTTCCCGTACAACAGCACCGCTGACCCCATGGACGTTCTCAGGCAGGCTGATACGGCCATGTATGCAGGCAAGCGCGTCGGTCGAGGCGTCGTGCGCTTCTACGATCCAGCCATGCGGGAGAACGTACGTCGCCGACTCGACCTGGAGCAGGACCTGCAACGCGCACTGGATATGGAGGAGCTTCACCTCAGCTACCAGCCCATCCTGGCTTTGCCAGGGCAGGAAATCCTGGGCTTCGAGGCACTGCTGCGTTGGGAGCATCCCACCCGCGGAATGATTTCCCCGGCGGAGTTCATCCCGGTTGCCGAGCAGACCGGACAGATCATCGACCTGGGGAACCTGGTCATGAACCAGGCACTACGGACTGTGCGGCGCTGGATCGACATCGGCTTGATGCAACCGGGCCAGCAGATCAGCGTCAACGTCAGTCCGCCACAGTTTGCGCAAGCCGACTTCGTCCAGCGAACAACGCAACTCCTCGGCCATTACGGCGTTCCCGGCGAGCGACTCAATCTGGAAATCACCGAGGGTGTGGTTGTGCGGCACATGGCGGATACCACTGCCAAGCTCCGCCTTCTCCAGCAACACGGCATCAGCATTGCGCTGGACGATTTCGGAACCGGATATTCCTCGCTGGCCTATCTCACCCAGCTTCCTCTACAGACAATCAAGATCGATCGCTCCTTTGTTCAGGGGCTAGGCGACGGCCACGATTCTGCCGACGTGGTCGAGGCGATCCTGACCATGGCGATTCGCCTGGGGCTCAGCACCATCGCGGAGGGCGTAGAGACTGCGGAGCAATGCCACCGCCTGTCTGCCTGGGGATGCCACGGTGCGCAGGGCTTTTATCTCGCCTACCCCCTGCCGGCTCCCGACGCCGAGGACTACCTGCTGGCGCACCGGGATTGAACCGCCGATACACACCAGCGCACAACCACTACGGTGTCTCTTGGCTCACATGGCACCGACTCAGGCATGCAGGAACCCACTCTCCCACCTCGAAGTGCCGCCTTGACTGTTCCACCGATAGCAGTTGACTGGGCGCTGACGAAGACCGACGAAGCCCCCGAAGCATGCCCTTTATGCAGCATAGTTCGTCAATGCGTCGTGGTCGCGCCCGCTCTCGAACGGCCCCCCAATTCCTTTGTCCTCACACTGCTAACGCAAATTGAATGCGGTTATACGACGACAATGATTCTGACCGGCCACGATAGTTGACGTTAGATATGCGGTATTTCGAAAACTACCGATCTCATGATTCTACCTAGTGTAGAACCCATAGCGGCCATCGGTAACGACGCGTTCCACTGACCGCTGTGGGTCGCCGAGCGACAGAGTTCCACATCACCCTTAGGGGGCGAATCAGCCACCCCGCTCGACAATGTCGGAGCCTGGATGCTGCTTATCGGTCGGATGCGCTATTGCTTTGTCGCCGGCGGCCTTGGTCGCGCCCGCACTGTAATAGCCGCTGCCGCTGAGCTTGTGCCGCAAGGCGGTCTGCGTGATCCAGATCACGGCAATGATATTCTGTCTCACACCGATCACCGGCCCCGCATTCGCCACCGATGTCCGCTGGCTGCTGGCCACGCCTGCAACCGTCACCGAAATCGCCCCGGAGGTCGACAATGCTCACACTTTCTGGATACCGCCGTCGCACCCGTCTCGCCGCGGCCGCCGCAGTTCCCACCACGGTCCTTGCCGCCCTGACACTGATACCGCTCAGTGCCTCCGGCGACGGCGATCACTGGGTCATTGACGATGAGCACTTCTCGATCGCGTTCGAGGTATCGCATGCGGGCTATGCGCAGCAATTCGGCATGTTCCTCAATGCCGAGGGCGAATTCGTCTACGACGAGGAGGCCGATGAACTGCACTCAGGCGAGGTCACCATCCAGAGCGACAGCGTCTTCACTAATCACGAAGAGCGCGACAACCATGTCCGGGACGAAGACTTTCTGCACGTCGAGGAGTATCCGGAGATGCACTTTCGGGCTACCGATTACGATCCCAATGCGGGAACGCTGTACGGTGAGTTCACGCTGCTCGGGACCACCCGCGACATCGAACTCGACATCACCATCAATCGTATCGAGGAATACCCCATCGGCGGCGGTATTCTCTCCAGCCCGCCCTATGTGCTCGGCGCCTCCCTGCGCGGCACCATCAAGCGCAGCGAATACGGCATGACCTACGCGCTGGAGGACGAACTGGTGGGTGACGAGGTGGATATCATCCTGGAGTTCGAGGCACGGCGGCAGGACTGAAGCGCCCAACACCCGAATCACTCGCGGATGCTCAGGTTGGGTAGGCCGGTTCCCGCCCGACATCGACCGACAGCCCATGAGACGCATGATGGTGCTATTCGACCCGAAGCGGTCAGTGCGACCCGAGTGGCCCAATGGCCGCTTTGGAGGTCAGTTCGTTACTTGCTTCCTTAGTGCCATGGTTCTCGGGTACGGGAAATTAACGGCACTTACACCTCTGAATTGCCCTTGGCGGTGGAGGTGAATCGAACCATGGCACTTTGACCCGTTGCTGGTTTTACAGGCCGGGTCGCTAACACGATGAGGCTCTCGACCCCGAGATGCGGTTCAGTCCGTCATTCCTCAATGCAGCCGGCCGACGAGTGGTGAGTGGCGAGTGCAGTGACTCAGTAAATGGATGCCGATCCTTTCTCGGACCTCTGTTGTGTCTGCCAGGCACGAACCAGTGCTTCCGCCGCACATTGCAGCTCGTTCTCGGCGGTGTCCCAGCCCACCGAGAGACGCACTGCGCCGCTTGCCCGTGCCGTATCCAGCCCCATGGCCCCTAGTACCCCACTGGGGGCGGAAGTGCCGGAATGACACGCTGATCCCACGGAGGCGAAAACCGTATCGCCCACGGTCTCAAGAAGTGCCTGGCCGGTGACGCCTGGGAAAGAGACATTCAAGGTATTGGGCAGACGCTGGTCAGGGTGGCCGTTCAGGGCCAGGTCGGCCACACCCGTGGCAAGCATGCGGTGAAGCGTGTCTCGCCGCTCCTGGAGACGATTCGGGGAACTGGCCAGATGCTCCCCGGCAAGCTCCGCGGCAACACCCAGGCCAATGATGGCTGGCACGTTCTCCGTGCCGGGGCGCAGGCCTTGCTCGTGACCGGCACCGTGGAGAATGCGCTGGACTGGGGCCCCAGTGCGGACGTACAGGGCACCCACGCCCTTGCTTGCCCTGAACTTGTGCCCCGCCAGGGTGAGGAAGTCCACGCCCAGCTCATCGACCTGCACGGGGATTTTGCCCACGGCCTGGGCCGCATCCGTATGCATTAGTACGCCGCGACCCTGCAGCCGGCCCGCGATTTCGCGCACCGGCTGCAGGGTGCCGACCTCGTTGTTGGCGAGCATGATGGACACCAGAACGGTGTCCTCAGCGACCGCTGCCACTACATCATCTGCAGAGATCTGCCCGCGGCTGTCGACAGAAACGACGGTCAGCCGCCACCCCTGGCTCTCCAGGTGCCGGGCCGGTTCAGCAACGGCAGGATGTTCCACCGCACTGATCACCAAGTGGCCCGGTGTGGCTCGGGTGGCTGCTACTCCCAGCAGCGCCAGGTTGTTGGCTTCGGTGGCACAGCCGGTGAAGATCAGCTCCTTCGGCGATGCACCCACCAGGTCAGCCACCTGCTGCCGGGCAACGCCGACGCGTCGGGCCGCCTCACGGCCCGGCGCGTACGCCGATGATGGATTGCCGTAGAGACAATGTAATGCCTCTGCCATCGCGTCGGCCACCGCAGGCGCCACTGGCGTGGTGGCGTTGTGATCCAGGTAGACAGGCCCGCTCATATGCGCCTCTTCCGGAAAGGTGCTTGTCAGTCCCAGGAGCCCTGGGCATCAGTGATACCGAGCTTCCATTCCGGATACCCCTCTTGCAGCCGTACCGCCCGCACGCCGTGGCTCTGTAGCAGCCGCACCGCCTCCACGGACAGGGCGCAGTAAGGCCCGCGGCAGTAGGCGAAAACTTCCCGGCCCTGGTCGAGTTCGCCCAGGCGCTGCTCCAGTTCCTCGATGGGGATGTTCAGCGCCCCGGGGATGTGGCCGGCCTCGAACTCCTCCGGCGGGCGCACGTCCAGCAGGGTGACCGAGTCATCCCGCAGGCGGGCGAGCAGGTTGTCGGCATGCACCGGCTCCAGGGCGGGTTCATCCCGGTAATAGGCGCTGAGCAGGTGTTTCATCTCCGCGATGTTCGCCTCGGCCACCTCCCGCAGCGCATTGAGCAGAGCCAGGACACGATCATCGGACAGAGAGTAGTAGACGTACTTTCCTTCCTTGCGCGTCGTCACCAGGCCGGCGCGGCGGAGCTGCTGGAGGTGTTGGGACACCGTCCCCAGAGGCAGCCCGGTGAGATGGGTGAGCGCCTCGACGCTGCGCTCACCCTGGGCCACCAGCTCCAGGAGCTCCAGCCGGTATTCGTGGCCCAGGCCTTTTGCCGCGGTGGCCAGATGCTGGAGTAGCTGTCGCTTGCTTGCGGTCTCTTGCACGGAGCTTCCTCGTTGACGGTCACGCAATGGCTGCCATGACGAGACAGTTAGAACACCAGGACTTTGTCCGCGTCCGTGGTGATCTGCCCCAGTTCATCCATGGTACTGCGTCGGGACCCGTCCATGACATCATCATCCGTTATCCCGCGGGCGTCCATGCAGGTGCCGCACAGGAGAATGCGGCCGCGGTCACCGGCAAGCACGCGGCGCAGCATGCGCTCCACATTGTAAAAGCCGTCCGGTGTCTTCTGGCCGTGCTTGGCCCCGGCGACCGCGTCCGCCATCAGGAACACGTCCACCTGGTTGCCCTTGTCCTGCTTGATCAGGGTGTGCGCGAGGCGCAGCCCGTTGTAGCAGCGTTCGGTGCCATAGGGCGGATCATTGAGGATGATCAGGTAATGCATGGGATTATCCCTCCATCTGTTGCATCGAAATCAGGTTTTGGTCTCAAGCGACTCGGCGCGCTTGGGCGTACCGAAACGCAGCCAGGCCGTGGCCAGTAGTGTCACTGCGATGAACGGCAGCACTGTCAGGTTCAGTCCGACCCAGCCCAGGTGGTGAAGCAGAGCGCCGGCCATCAACGAGCCAAGCGCCACCAGTCCGAACACCACCAGATCGTTCATGCCCTGGACCTTGCCCCGTTCCTCGGCGGTGTGTGTTTCCGTCAGAAGTGTGCTGCCGCCAATGAACAGGAAGTTCCAACCCACCCCCAGTAGCACCAGGGCGGCCCAGTACTGGGGCAATGTGTCACCGCTGACGGCGACGGCCACACTCAGCAGCAGGATCACGCCGCCCGTGAGCAGGATGTTGAGCACCCCGAAACGGGCGATGAGCGAGCCGGTAAAGAACGACGGCGCAAACATGCCCAGCACGTGCCACTGCATGACGAAGGCGGCCTGCCCCATCTCGAAGCCGCTCTGGCGCATGGCCAGAGGGGTCGCGGTCATCACCAGGATCATGACTGCGTAACCGATGGCCGCGGCCAGCAGGGCAACCACGAATTTCGACTGGGTGACGATCTCGGGCAGCCCGCGTTGCGGCTTGGCCCCACCCGGCTCGCTGGCGGCAGGAACCTGCAGAAGCCCAATCAGAACCGTGGCCACAACCGCCAGGGCCATGACGATCAGGTACGGACCCGCCTCGGGGTGAGCACCCCACAGTGCTTGCCCGTAATTGGCGTTCCAGGGGCCGAAAATGGCGGCCAGCACGCCACCGGCCATCACCAGCGAGATCGCCTTGCTGCGGAAGGTGTCACTGGCGCAGTCCGCCGCGGCGAAGCGGTAGTACATGGCGAAGGCCTGGTAGATGCCCAGCAGCAGATTGCCCAGGCTGAACAGCAAGAAGCTCTCCTGCGCCACGCCGATGGCGGCGAGCCCGCCGCCAGCAGCACCACCCACCGTTGTGCCGATGAGGAACCCCGGCCGCCGGCCGATGCGCTTCATGAGCATCGACGCCGGGAAGGTGGCGAGCAGCGTGCCCACCTGCATAAGGGCCACAGGCAAAGTGGCCAGGGCCGGATCCGGGGTGAGCTGCTGGCCGACCACGCCACTGAGGGTCATGACGGTGATGGCAGCGATCAGGAACAGCGCCTGACTGGACGCCAGGATGGCGACGTTGGTCTTCTCGCGTGGGACGGTTGTTGTGCTCACGGTGCCTCCTTCAGGCGGCTGCAAACTGGTCGAAGGCGTCCAGGGCCTGGGCGCCATAAACATGGGACGGGCCGCCGCCCATGTAGGTGCCCACGCCGATGGTCTCAAGCAGTTCCTCTCGTGACGCGCCGTGCTTGACCGCAGCCTTGGCATGGAACGTGATGCAGCCCTCGCAGCGCACCGCGACGCTGATGGCGATTGCCATCAGTTCCTTCTGCGCCGGTGACAGTGCCCCATCGGCAGTGGCGGCGCGGGCGAGACTGGAGAATCCTTTGGCGACTTGAGGGATCCCTTTTTGGACCTCGCCGAGTAGCTTAGAGAGTTCATTCGCGTTATTAGTCCAGTCCTTATACATGGCGACCTCCGTTACGTTGAGGGTGTGCGCATTTGGTCCCGGGAGCCGTGGTGGGGCACGGCTCCCTGCTCGCGTTGATAGGCCAGCAACTGGTGTTCCTGATCCCGTCGGCGCTGCCAGGCTTCTGCAGACGGTGCGCCGTGTGTTTGTCGTTCCCGAACCACCTCGCCCGCCCTGAGCACCAGCAGGGTGTTCGGCAAAAGGCACTGCCACGGCTCGTCGCTCAAGGGTTTGGTTGCGATCAGGCGTACCTGCTGATCACAGCCGTTGATCCGGCAGTGGCGGCTGAGCATGTGCAGCTCCGAGTGCGCGTGCACGAACAGATGCTCACCGTTGCCCAAAAGGAAGTTGAATTCATCCAGCGCGTTGATCCCGGAGATGACCGGCTCCAGGCAGCGCAGGGTCTGGTCAATGTTCCCCAGCCGCCCGGTATGCGTAATGCAGTCGTGAATGGCCTCCATGAGGAGACAGAAGGCCCACTCCGAGTCCGAGTCACCCATGGGCAGGTACCGTCCCGGCGCATACTCCTGAATTCCGGGCAGGACGCCGTTATGCGCGAACACCCAGGAACGGCCCTCAGCCTCGCGCTCGAACGGGTGCGTGTTCGCGTAAGCACGGCCGACACCGGGGGGATTCGCCTTGCGGATGTGCGCAATCACCGTGTCACTCTGCAGTCCATACCCTTGGAGAAACTCCAGACACTGGCTCTCTGAGGCCGGGATTGGCTCCTTATAGATGCGCGCCGTACGCCCTTCGAAGAAGGCCAGCCCCCAGCCGTCCGCATGGGGGCCGACCTGCCCCCCACGCGGCCGGAACAACTCCAGGGATGTGTCGAGAGCGCTGGGGTAGCGCGCACTCATGCCGAGCAGTTCGCACATGGCATACCTCCGGTGGCACTGGGCGTCACGCCGTAACTTCCAGGCTCGCCGCGGATGCGTCGGCTGGCTCATGCGCCAGGCCGTCCAGGTAACGCTCGGCGTCCAGGGCGGCCATGCAGCCGGTGCCGGCGGAGGTCACCGCCTGGCGGTAGACGTGGTCCATGACATCGCCGGCGGCGAACACGCCGGGCACGCTGGTGGCGGTGGCGTCGCCGTCCAGGCCGCTTTTGACGCGAATGTAGCCGTTCTGCATGTCCAGCTGCCCCTGGAAGATTCCCGTATTCGGCTTGTGACCGATGGCGATGAACACGCCGGCCACATCAATATCCGTGGTCTCGCCGCTGCCGGTGGATTTCAGCCGCGCTCCCGTCACCCCCGAGTCGTCGCCCAGGATGTCGTCCAGGGTGTGGTTCCACTGAATGCTGATCTGCCCCGCGGCGACCTTCGCAATGAGCTTGTCCTGGAGGATCTTCTCCGCCCGCAGGCTGTCCCGCCGGTGAACCAGGGTGACGTGGTCGGCGATGTTGGACAGGTACAGCGCCTCCTCCACGGCGGTGTTGCCGCCGCCGATCACCGCGACCTTCTGCTTGCGGTAGAAGAAACCGTCGCAGGTGGCGCAGGCGGACACCCCTTTGCCTGCAAAGGTGCTCTCCGATTCCAGACCCAGGTACTGGGCGCTGGCACCGGTGGCGATGATCAGCGCGTCGCAGGTGTAGCTGCCCATGTCGCCGCTGAGGCGGTAGGGGCGCTCACCGAGTTCCACGGTGTGGATATGGTCGAAGATGATCTCGGTGCCGAAGCGCTCGGCGTGGGCCTTCATGCGCTCCATGAGATCCGGCCCCTGCAGGCCTTCCACATCGCCGGGCCAGTTGTCCACGTCGGTGGTGGTGGTGAGCTGCCCGCCCATTTCCATGCCGGTGACCAGCACGGGCTGCAGGTTGGCGCGTGCCGCATACACCGCCGCGGTGTAACCGGCCGGGCCCGAGCCCAGGATCAGGAGTTTCTGGTGTCTTGCCTCGCTCATGGTGGACCTCGCGGACATATGTTGGCGTAAACCGGCTCCGGCGTTGCCTTAGCTAGCGGCGCCCAGACTCAGATGCTTGTTCAGCCATTCGGTGATCTGAGCCTGGTTCATGACGCCCGTCTGCTGGGCAATCAGGTCACCGTTGTCGAAGAGCATCAGGGTGGGGATCCCCCGCACTCCGTATTGGCCCGCCAACTCCTGGTTGTCGTCCACATTCACCTTCGCCACGGTCAGGCGGTCGCCCATGCCCTGCTCGAGGGCGTCCAGGATGGGCGCGACCATCTTGCAGGGGCCGCACCAGGGCGCCCAGAAGTCCACCAGTACCGGCTTGTCGTTCCCAAGTACGTTCTGCTCGAAATCCTGTGCGGAAACATCAATCGTCATGCTTACTCTCCTGTGATCGCGTCGGTTCGCACGAGCATGGGGAAATCCCACGTGGTTCTGTAGCGAGGTGTGAGGACTGTATTGAGTCCTCTGTCTCTCGACGTTCTATTGGAAAATAGAATAATGCAGCGATGTGGGGTCGTCAATGGGCTGCCTTCCCGCATCCTTGCGTCACCTGATGGGCCAGACCGGTTACCCTGTTAGAGAGAAAAACGGGTGCGGTGGGTGCGCACGTTTGCTCAGTTCAGGGCGTCCAAGGGGCGCCGGTTCCCTGTGCCAAGCAGCGTCCGGGTATTCAGGTTGCTTCCATTCTTCTCGATAACCCGGGTCAGGCGTGGTGGATGCAGAGACCTACAATCAGTGGTACGAAACCCCCCGAGGCCAATGGATCGCGCAGCGCGAGGTCGAGTTGCTTCTGAGAGGGTTGCAACCTCACCCAGGCGAATCCCTACTCGATGTTGGCTGCGGCACGGGTTACTTCACACGCGCTCTTGCCTCAGCGATCGGAGGGCCGACGACCGGCGTCGACATCAGCCCAGACATGGTCGCGTATGCGCGTCGCAGGGAGACCGCCAGCGCGTCCTACGTCCTCGCCGACGCACGTTCCTTACCGTATGCAGCCGCCAGCTTTGATCTCGTCGTTTCGATCGCAGCGCTTTGTTTCGTTGAGGAAGAACGCGCTGCTGTGCAAGAACTGGTGCGCGTTGCGCGTCGACGGGTGGCGATGGGCCTGCTGAATCGCCGCAGCGTTCTCTGGTTCCGGAAGGGCCGGAACGGCGGCAGTGGTAGTTACCAGGGTGCGCATTGGCACACGACGGCCGAAGCTGCCGAGCTGTTCGAAGGCCTCCCCGTTAAGAATGTCCATGTGCGGACCGCCGTTCACCTACCGGGTGGCGGGCGACTCGCGCAGTGCGCGGAGCCCGTGTGGCCGCAGTGGCTCCGCACGGGCGCCTTTGTCCTGGTCGTGGCGGATATTTCCAGGGACTCCGCGTGAGCGCCTCAGATTGCCGTCAATGGCGATCAAGAATCTTCTTGATACGTCGATGCAGTTGTCTCGGTGCTTGCTGGGTTCCAGATTCCTGAACCCTGGTGCGCAGGCGCTTCTCGAATTCCACTCGGCTCCGGCATGCGTCGCACGTCTCCAGGTGACGTTGGATTTGGGCGCTGGTGGTCTCATCCAGGTCCGCATCCAGATAAGCGAAGAGCTTCTCAGCCAGCTCTTCGCATGAAAGCCGGTTCTCACGCATCGTGATCATCTACCTGTGAAGCGCAACTGCTCTCCAACAGTTGGAGCAGGCTGCTTGTTCGATTCCCATACCAGCAACGCTGACTGACAATCGATGCGTGGAATCCGCAGCCCTGTGCTTCAGGTCTCCGGACTCTGTGACCGCATCTAGTCAACAGGCAGCCCTGCCGCCTTCCACTCCGGGTATCCCTCTTCATAGCGGCGCACGCGGAAGCCCTTGCGCCGGAGGAGTTGCACGGCCTCATGCGACAGAACGCAGTAGGGGCCGCGGCAGTAGGCAACGATTTCTTGATCCGGGGGGAGGCGTTCCAGCATCTGCTCGAGCTTCTCGATGGGCACGTTGATCGCGTTCGGCAGGTGACCCGCCTGGTACTCCTCCTCCGGGCGAACGTCGAGCAAGGTCACTTCGCCGCTGTCGAGTGCCGCCCGCAACGCATGCCGGGACATCGGCTCCAGGGCACCACCGGCGTCGTCTCCTGCAAAGAGTTTGCCGACAAGTCGCTCCATCTCGGCGAGGTTGGTCTCGGCGATCTCGCGCATGAGTGTCATTAGCGTGATGATGCGGGTATCGGTCAGACGGTAGACGACTTGACGCCCTTCCCGGCGCGTTGTCACCAGGCCCGCCCGGCGCAGGTGCTGCAGATGCTGGGAGGCGTTGGCAACGGAGAGACCGGTGCCGTGCGCCAACACCTCCACCGATGCCTCCGTCTGCGCCAGGCGTTCCAGCAGTTCCAGCCGGTTGCCATTGCCCAGCGCCCGACCGACCTGGGAGAGCGTGTCGAACACTTCCTGGCGATAGCCGGACTGGCACGCCTCGTTCGGTGGGTCACTGGCAGGACGCTCGCTTGACATTGGTGACTCCTGGAATGATTCTTCAATTCATCAATTGAATATACCAGAAGCAAGCGCCATGGTCAGCTTGATCATCATCGCCCCCTTTATGACACCGAGCGCCTCCACGACGGTCTGCGCTTGGCTTGGACACCGGCGATCGCGATGGCAGCGCGGCAACTCCGAACAGCAGAGCACTAGGTAAGGGGACGGCTTATGGACTTTTTGCTCGTGCAAGAACCGCTCGTGCGCATGGGTGCGTTTACCGGTGTGTTCGTTCTGATGGCGCTTTGGGAGGTATGCGCACCGCGGCGGGAGTGGAGCGTGAAGCGCGGCTACCGATGGCTCAACAACCTGGGCATTGTTTTGGTCGACGCGGCCGTGGTGCGCGTAATCTTTCCTGCAGCAGCCGTCGGCACAGCGTTGTTCGCAGAGGCCCAGGGCTGGGGGTTGCTGCGCCTGATCGAATTGCCCTACTGGCTGCTGGTTTTGATCTGCGTGATCGTGCTCGACTTCGCTATCTGGGCACAACATGTACTGTTCCATGCCGTCCCCATGCTCTGGCGGCTGCACCGCATGCACCATGCGGATCTCGATTTCGATGTAACAACCGGGCTGCGGTTTCACCCCATCGAGATCCTGCTTTCCATGTTCATTAAGGCGGGGGTGATCATCATTCTAGGCGCCCCAGCCATCGCCGTGCTTGTCTTCGAGGTACTGCTTAACGCCACCTCGATGTTTAATCACGGGAACGTACGCTTGCCCCGTACCTTTGATCGCCTGCTGCGCTGGGTCGTCGTCACCCCAGAGATGCATCGCGTGCATCACTCCTGGCACCCGAACGAGACCAACTCCAACTTCGGCTTCAACCTACCTTGGTGGGATCGGCTATTCGGCACGTACCGTGATCAGCCTCGGGACGGCCATACTGGAATGACCATCGGTATCAACCTCTTCCGTGACCCCTGCGTATTCCGGTGAACGTGACCGCTGATTCCGCTGTTCGTGACCGGTTCGCGGCGCGGTGTGCGCTGGGCCGTGTTCATTGAGCGTGATCGGTCACGATGGGTCAAGCGCGACCGGTGGTGGAGGCGTGCCGTCGAGGAGCCAGTTGGCGTAGTGGGTGGATAGTTTTGTATCCGCCACGACGGTGAGGACCTCGCGCTGGAGCCACTGGCTGACGGCGACGCGGCCGGGGTCGTTGTGCTCATCGAGGCGGTGCTGTAGCCAGCGCCGCACGGCCTGATGCGCCAGGGGTGTCTCGGGCTCGAGGCCCAGGCGGATGGCGAGGTAGCTGGATAGCAGTGTATCCAGGATGACGGTGGTGCGGCGCTCACCGAGGCGCAGGTGGAAGCGCGTGTTGCGCGACAGGCCGGGTTCCCAGGGGCTCATTGATCGGCCTCCTTGTTGGTGGTTGTGGTCTGGCGCATGGACGCGCCTTTCATGGGCAGGCGGTGGGCGTTGTGCAGCAGCCGGTCGAGGATGGCGTCGGCGAGCGTGGGCTCGCCGAGGTAGTCGTGCCAGTGCTCGACGGGGAGCTGGCTGTCAATGGCCATTTATTTTGACCCGTTCGTGGCCAACAACTTTGACCCGGGTGCCGGTGACTAGCCGGCGGTTTTCTGTTTGAGTCGGTAGCTCTCGCCTCCCAGCATGAAGATGTGTGAGTGGTGGATGACGCGGTCGATGATCGGCACCGCGACGTTGTCGTTGTGGAAGAACTCGCCCCAGTCGGTGAAGTCCTTGTTGGTGGTCAGGATCACCGAGCGATACTCGTAGAGGCTGTGGATGAGCTGGAAGAGGTTGTAGCGTGCCTGGCGGCTCATGGGCAGGTAGCCGAGCTCATCGATGATGAGTACATCGAAGCGTGCCAGGTGGCTGATCTTCTTCTTCAGCTCGCCTTTCATCTCGGCGAGTTCGAGTTCTTCGACCAGGGCTAGGGCGTTGCGGAACGCCACCTTGTAACCGGCCTCCAGGGCCTTCCGGGCGATGCCGATGGCCAGGTGGGTCTTGCCCACCCCGGGCGGGCCGATGAACACCAGGTTCTCGCGGTTATCCACGAAGCCGAAGTCGAGCAAGGCGTTGACCTGGCGCTTGGTGATCGTGGTCTGGTGGCGGTAGTCGAACGCCTCCAGACGTTTGTCGCCAGGCAGCCGTGCCTTGCGCTGGTTGGCCTGCAGGCGTTTGGCCTCGCGGGCGTGCTGCTCGCGCTCAGCGAGCAGATCAGCGAAGGCGAGATACGACAGCGCGTTGTCCTCGGCCCGGGCGAGCAGATCCGGCAGCTCCGTGGCCACGGCACTGCAGCGCAGGCTACGGTAGCGCCCTGCGGTGTCCTCAAGCCGGCTCATGGGTCACCTCCTGGTGGCCGCTGGGGCGGCAAGGCGGGCGTACGCCTCCAGCCCCGTGTCGGGCAGCCGCGAGGCGGCTGCGGTCCCGGCGGTATCGTCCCGTCCGCGGGCATCGGCGCGCTCGCTGGCCTCGAGGTAGTGCTTGACGGTGCTGGCGCTGGTGCCGGGGCGGTCGGCGAGTTCCGCGAGTAGCCCGGCGTCGGCCTGCGGATAGCGGCGCAGCAGCTCCCGGACGCCACGCAGTTGGTCCTTGTAGATCCGCGGGTCGGTGGCCTTGAGCTGGCCACAGAGTTGCTCCCCCAGGGCGCTGCCCAGACGGGTCTGGATGCTCGCCTCCAGATCCGCCACGCGCTGCGCGTGGTCGCGGTAGTGGTGGGTGTTGCGCACCGTCTCGCCCTTGCCGGCGCACAGTCCATGGGTGGCGACCACTTCGCCGGTCTCCAGATCCATGACGTGCAGCGTGCTGCCGTCATCAACGACCCCGACGCGGCCCTGCTGGTAGCGCATGGGCACGGAGTACTTGTTCGCCCGCCAGGCGATCAGCCCCGTCTTGTCGACCTTGCGGACCGTGGCCGCCGGGTCGACGGCGGTGAGACACCGGGGCGTGAGATAGGCACGCAGATGGGCCCGCTCCTCGGCCTCGAACAGCTCCCGTGGCGCCCGACCGGTGGTGCCGTGGCAGCGCTCGTTGGCCACCGTGTCGAGCCAGTGTTGCAGGTGGCCGCGCAGTGCCTGCTCATCGGCAAAGGTCTCGCCGTAGAGCCCGTCGCCCTTAACGTATTTCACCCCCGCCTCGACCTTACCCTTGCTCTCCGGGTCATAGCCCTCGCAGGCGTGGATGCGCACACCGGCGGCGGTGGCGTAGGTATGGAAGCGCTCGTTGAGGGTGAGCTCCCGGAACTGCTCGCTGATGACCACCATCTTCGTCTGGTCGTACACGCACTCCTCGGGCACACCGCCGAAGGCGCGGAAGGCCTCGTCGTGCATGTGCATGAACGTCGTCGTGTCGATGGGTCGCAGCGACACCCCCACGTGCATCAGCCGTGAATAGGCGAGCACGAAGACCACGAAGTAGACCGTGCGCCCCTCGCCGCCGATGACCACCCGCGCAGCTCGCCGGGGTCGACCTGGCACTGCACGCCCGGCACCAGATCCAAAACCGGCTCATAGTAGCGCTGCTGCGCCGTGGCCACCGTGCGCTTCATCTGCTGGACATACCGGCGCAGACTGCGCTCGGAGACGTCCAGGTCACCGAGCTTCTCCCGCAGCTTGCGGGCGATCTTCACCGCCGTGAGCCGCGGATAGCGATCCAGCAGATAGGCGATGTAGTCGCGCTGGAGATCCAGCCGCTTGGTGCGCGAGCGATCCGACTGCAGCGCGCACACCGTCTGTTCGTCCATGCGCAGGTACTTGCGCACCGTGTTCCGCGACATGCCCAGCTCCTGGCTGATCGCCCGGATGGACAGCCCGCGGCCGTCGTCGTAGAGCCCCTTGATCTTGTGTATCACAACCCACCTCTTCACTGCCGCGCCCCTGCCGCCTCAGTCGAGGCCGGGACGCTACGCATGTCTGTGGCCCAACGGCCACCCGAAGGTGGGTCAAAACTGTTGGCCAGCAGGGGGTCAATTTACTTGGCCGTTGACAAGCTGGCTGGCGATGAGTGTCGAGCGCAGGCCGTGGCGGTCCTCGATGAGCTCCATGAGGTCCTGGCGCTGGCTGGCGGTCAGCGGCGCGATGGCCCAGTCGTCAAGGATGAGCAGATCCGTGCGTGCGAGCTGCTGCATCAGCCGCGGGTAGGAGCCGTCGGCGTGGGCGATGTGGATGGCCTCGAGCAGCCGCGGGAGGCGGACGTAGCGCGTGGACAGGCCCTGACGACAGGCCTGGTTGCCGAGCGCGCAGGCGAGGTAGGTCTTGCCGGTGCCGGTGGGGCCGGTGAGCAGCAGGTTCTGCTTGTGGTGGTGGATCCACTGGCAGGAGCCGAGCTGGGCCATCTGTGGACGCTGCAGTCCGCGGGCGTGGCGGTAGTCGATGTCCTCCAGGCAGGCGCCGGGGATGCGCAACCGGGCGGCCTTGAGCAGCCGGGTGAGCCGGCGGTTGTCGCGGGCGAGGATCTCGCGGTCGAGCAGCAGCGCAAGGCGTTCCTCGAAGGCGAGCTCCTGGGTGGCCGGTTGGGCGATCTGGTCTTCGAGGGCCTCGCGCATGCCGGTGAGCTTCAGCGCCTGGAGTTTCTCCAGAGTCGGTTCGTTGAGCATGATCGGTCTCTCCTGGTGCGGGATCAGTGGTAGTAGCCGGGGCCGCGGACGTTGGCGTGCAGCGGCAGGGCCTGGGTCTCAGTGGTCGCCTCCACAGCGGCGCGATCAAGGCCGCTTTTGAGGATCGACTTGATGCTGCGGTAGCTCGGCGAGCCGATGGCCCGCCCGCGGGCGCAGGCGGCCTCCAGGCGGGCGTTGCCGTAGTGGCGGGCGAGGTTGAGCAGCCCGAGGCAGGCGCGGTAGCCGTGCTCGGGATGGGGGCGGCCTTCGAGCTGGGCGCGGATGACCTCGCGTGTTGCCGGGCCGATGGCCTGCGCCCAGTTGAGGAACCGCCCCGGGGTCCACTGCTGGTGCTTGCGGTGGGCGGCGGGCATGTGCTCGGCCAGGGTGCTGTGGGCGCCGGGGCCATGGCGGGCATGGGCGGCGACGCGCTGGCTCTTGTGGAAGATCTCCACGGTGGTGGCGGTGATCCGCGCCTCCAGGCGGTGACCGACCAGGGCGTGGGGCACGGAGTACAGTCGGCGGTCGATGTCGACGTGGTAGTCGATGCCGGGCTTGACGTACTTCCACTCGGCGTAGACGTAGGGCTCGGCGGGCAGGGGCTGCATGGCGGGGCGGTCGAGGCGCTCGAACAGCTCCCGGCGGCTGTGGGGCTGGCGCTGGAGGCGGCGTTCGTTGAGTTCGACGAGCAGATCCTTGATGGCGGCGTTGAGCGCGGCCAGGGAGTGGAACGTGTGGTGGCGCAGCCGCGCCAGGATCCAGCGCTCGACCACCTGCACGGCCACCTCGACCTTGGCCTTGTCCCGAGGCTTGTAGGGCCGTGCCGGCAGCACCGCCATCCCGTAGTGCCGGGCCATCTCCATATAGGTGTCGTTTACCTCCGGGGTGTAACGCGAGGCCCGGGTGACGGCGGCTTTGAGGTTGTCGGGGACCAGCAGCATGGGACAGCCCCCGAAGTACGTGAGCGCCCGCTGATGGGAGGCGATCCAGTCGGGCAGCGACTGGGTGCGTGTGGCCTCGGCATAGGTGTAGCTCGACGCGCCCCACACGGCGACGAAGATCGCCGCGGGGTGGATCTCGCCGGTGCCCGGGTCGATCACTGGGACCGTGGGGCCGCAGTAGTCGATGAACAGCTTCTCCCCGGCCCGGTGCTGCTGGCGCATGGACCGCCGCTGCAGGGCGCGCCAGCGCCGGTAGCGCTCGCAGAACTGGCTGTAGCGAAGCGCCCCCGCCCCGTGGGCGGCCGCGTACTCCGCCCAGAGCAACTGCAGCGTCACCTCCTTGGAGAGATCCAGGACGGCGGCGATGCGGGCGTGGCTGAGTCCGGCCTGGTGTTTGAGACGCAGAATCTCGCTGAGTTGTCGCATGGTAATCCTCGGTGCCGGCATGCCCTCTCCCCGGGAACAGTGAAAAGAGAGCTATATGCCTGCAGTCAAAGGGAATTACCAGCGCACACCACGCCGATTCCGGTATCGTGACCAGCGATTCCGGGACCGTGACCGCGGATTCCGGCGCCAAGGCCAAAATCGGTCACGCTCCGGCCGGAATCGCCGGTCACGATGCGCCGGAATCAGCGGTCACGATCAATCGGAATGGGCGGTCACGATGGGCCGGAATACGCAACCCCCGCGAACTACGCCTGGATCGCATGCTGTGGCAACCCTTCCACGGCCCGACACACAGCTACCCAATCAACGCACGCCAAGAGGATCCAAAAGACCGCGGATCTTAGGTGGCCATCAAACGTACGACTGCGTAAGCCCATCACCGGCAGCTTATGCGCACCAATGTCTAGGCAATCATAGGAAGCAGACATTCGGAAGAGTGCCACTGACCGGCCGCTCAGGGTCGGCATCGGGCCGTGAACCGAGTTCGGGCTAAGAGTCACGTGAGATATCGGTCAATGTCCATGGCACCATGGAACACGCCGAGGATATCGACGCTCTCGTTTCGCCTGCTGAAGTACGCGATGCGATAGTGGCGGTACTGGAGAATACGGATCATAGCGTCGGAGTGTCCGCGGTGCCCCTGGGAAGTCTACAAACCTAGCTTTCCGGAGAGCGACACGCAGACTATCGCAGCAGCCCTAAGCCGCTACGTAAGCAACTCTTAGGGAAGCCAGGCGCAGTTGGTCATGTTTAGGCCGAGTAGTCAGCCGGTTGCTCGGCTTGGTGCCCACTATTCCTCGTCGACTTCTTCCGACTGTTCCGCCGCCATCTCTGAGTCACTCTGTTTCGCATCGGCTGGATCGCGCCGGCTAATGCGCGGTGGCGGTGCGACCCAAGGGCGCAGTTTCTGTCCGACCTGCTCGTAGAAGTGTGGAACCGCTTGCTCCAGTTGTTCGATGAACACCTTGCTGCCCGCGAACTTTCCGGCCAGATCAAGCATGTAGAACACCTCGAACGCCGTGGCCACGCTATTCGTGTTCGCGGACTCGAGGCAGGCCGGATCCTGCAACACTTCCGCCAGCCCCAACTGGGTGTCTTCAGCGCGCCCATTCCTAACTGCTTTCACGAACATGCCGTCGGTGGCCACACCCTTGAGCTGGCGCGCAAGCCAATTGACTCTTGCCTTTGTGCTCTTCTTGTCCTGTGGGGCGATCAGTCGCATGGAGCAGGTGATCGTGCGGCGGTCCAGATCGGCTGTCACCAGCAGCGGCGCCGCCGCATGAGGAATCTCCAACTCGCAACTCAGCTTGTGCTCCTTCGCGAGGAATTCGGCATCGTCCTTGAGGCGCTTTAGAGGATCGGTCCTATGTGCACGCGCCAAGCGCAACTTCACCGGCCGGCTCAGCCTGCGGGACATTACCAAGCACAAGTCTCGCTGTTCCTGGTGCCAACTGGACACCGTATTCTCGACGTCCTCCGCGGACTTGGACAGGTTGGCTCCGCTTTTGACTTTGCCGACGACCTCTTTCCACTCTCGGTTCATGCTGTCGAACCTGGTGACACCGCTGGAGTCATGGCCGAAATATCGAACGACCTCAGATAAGAGAAACTCCTGATCCTCGGAGTCGACTTCCCCCTCCTCCAGTAGCAGCGTCGCCTGGGTCAGCACATACATCCAAGACCAGTGGTAGAGCTCGACACCTTTGGTCAGGTTCTTGGGCACCTTCACGGGGTGATGGGAAGGCATGGCCACGAACTGGTTTGTCACCGTAATGACGGCATCGACCTTGTGTTCCTTGGCCTGCGCGAGGTACTCCTTGAGCTGATCCTCGTCGACCTCCGCGTTGCCGACCTTTGCCTCGACCAGAGCGAGCCATTGCTTCTTACCGGTGTGCAGGCTGATCAAACCGTCCGGGCGATCCCGCTTATGCTTCGCAGGCGTCCGTTTACCGTCATCACGTAGCTTCACTTCTGTCCATGCCTCAAGTTCAGCACGCTTCCCAACACGAACTCCCAGCGAGCCCAGCATGCTTTGCCGGAACTCGTATACGCCTCGGAGTGCCGCGAGCAGGATCGACGCCGCCCTTTGCTCCTTGCTTGTATCCGCCACCACCGGGATCAGGCGAGCGACCTCGCCGTTCACGACAAAACTAGGCCGATCAGCCATATCTCCCCCTTGTAGAATCTTCGGCGGCAACCCCTCGCCGTCCGTCTTGTCCGTTAATGACCCTGCGCTTCAAAGAAGTTATCGGCGCGGCAGGGCGTCGACATAAATGCTGTCAGGGCCAGAGGCTGCGAACGTAAAGACATCAGCGCCAGCGTCATCCTGCAAAGTTGCCAGGCCGCTGTAGGTCCCTTCTTCTAGGCAGGAAGTGCCGGTCGTTTCGGCCGTGAGCTCCATGATGTTTAGGTTTTCTTCTGGGATGTCGACTTCCCCCTCGATCGAGCAGTCAATACTGTCTCCTCCCTCCAGGCTTCCATCGACGCTGATGGTGAACTGGAACAAATGACCATCGATTTCGTATCCGTAGGTGCCAGAGACCAGCGTCCATGTGAGGTTGCGATCCGAATCCGAAGCTCTCTCGACCGACAGGCTTCCCGTGCCGCCGGCCCCCTCGATCGGCTCGAAATCGGCTTCGAGCCCCGAGTCTTCGTCAATCTCCCCATCCAGGGAGAACAGCGCAAACCAGCTGCCACCGATCTCCCACGCATCAACCATTCCTTCGAAGTTGTTGCCCGACGTCGTGTAGGTCCCCTCGTAGAGCGCCCCGGCGTCAAAGCTTAAGCCCTTGATCACCCCGTCATAGGCCAAGACATCGATCTCGTACGTTCCGCCCTGGTCGGTAGAGGTCCCCGAGTACACTCCAGAGAATGCGACGTCGGGCTCACCACCACTCCCGCCGTTGGTTCCGTTTGATGAATCCGAGCTTCCACTGAGGCAACCGCTTAGGGCAAGCCCTAGCAAAGGCAGTGCAAGGTACACCGCAGTCTTAGCCGTGAGGCATCGTCTTGTGCTTGTCATGTCGTGTGCCCTCGTTTTTATTAACCTTCTGGTCAGGGTGACTTAGTCGGGACGCGACGACAAGGAAGCGCGGATGGTGCTCCTGCGTCTTTCGGTTGTTGGGCAAGGCGATCACCAAGGGCGGCCTGCCTCACGGCGATGATCCGCCGCATGCGACCCGAAGCTGCCGGTGGCTCGTCAGAAACGGAAGTCCGCTTTCGGTATGGCGCGACGTACACCAACGAGCCTCCGGAAATCCCGGCAAGGTTCAGTACCCACCGACTTCCAGCACGCGTTCCAGAGCTGCAACCACCAGTCCGGGGCCGGCGACTTAGCTCCGTCCGCTGAGTTGGTATCCTTGGGCATGGCCCTTGCTTTTATGTTGGAGGGCTGGTCCCGCGTTCGGACGCTTCATGAGGTGAGTTTGCTCCGGAGATCAGCCGCTAACCCCTCCGCCATTTCTTGAAAAGCCTCCAGGCGGCTGAGTCGATCCTCAAGCTCTTTGCGCTCCACATCCCCAGTGGTTTCGTCGCCAGACAGCTCCGCTTCTGCCATCATGATGCGCAACGCTCTGACATCTACGTCATCATCGAGACCAGCAGCCTCGGCTAGCGCGACCCATTCTGCGGTCTTATCCTGCGCAGCTTGGGAGGCGCAAACGAGGCAATAACGGATCAATTGCCTCGCTGTAAAATCAACGCCATCTGCGATATCAAGCCACTTTTCAACCTCTGTGTCGGGTTCCGCGTCAGCGGCCACCATTCTTGGTCGTCGAAAGTACCGCGGCGTCTCATCGCCAGGGTCGAGACTCTCAAGTGCGCGAAGAATGGGTTCAACATCCTCGAACGGGCGCTTGCCATTTGGTAGCTCCGCACGATGTCGCCACAATTCGAGGATCGCAGACGCGCACCGCTCCTGCTTGGACGGTTGGTCTTCGAGTTCTGCGTTCTCAGCATCATGTATGAGTTCGGCGATATGGTGTGCCATCCAGCGTCCAAGTGTGTCGACGCTCTGATCAAGCTCGAATTCCTCGACGAGCTTCTTTCCAAGGGCCAGGATCGCCTTAGATTGTGTAGACACTGCCATCGCCTCGAATCAGAAATAGCTTCGCGTAAGGTGTGATGTAGCCGAGACCCTCATCTTCCTGGTGGGAGTATCGAGAGAATCTCCGCTGGCGGTTCATTTCGACCTCCACCAAGAGGTCATTCTCGGTAGTGTTAAGTAGCTCCCGAATGAATGAAGTGGAGGCTTCAAAGCGCTGACCGCTCTCTTGCTCATCCTCGTCCTCCTGATCTTGAAAATGGCCCCACAGGCGAGACCAGAGTACGGGTTCAGTGTGGCCCTCGATCGCTGAGTGCCAAACCCGATGCTCTGGATCTGAGGCGAGACCCATCGAATCCACAACGAATTCTGCCGGTTGAATGGGTGGGAAGCTGATGTCGCCGGCCCACGGGTCGTGCTTATCAATGCCGAGCTCGTTCATCGGCTGCACCACCCACCCCTTGAGCAGGAACCCCCCTTGTTCGATCTCGCTGTCGTCGCCTGCGCCGGGGATACGATAGTCGTGGGGATTGGTGACGGTCTGAAGAGCCCGAACTAGGGCCCGCGAGTGTTCGGTGGAGACCAACGCGCTCCGGATATGAGCATTCTCCCTGCGTTCGCCGGATATGGCCGTCCAGTCGCCCCACACCGTGACTATGCCGTCCGAACCGAAAAGCACCCTGTAGAAGTCGTCACGCACTAGCGACCAGCGCCAGCCTTCGGCCGACGTCTCGTTTTTCCAATCTGGCCATTCAAGGGGCGTTGGGTCGCGGCGGTCGGCCAACCAGCCGTTATCCGCCCGCGAGAGATCGTGGCGGGAGAACCAACTATGGAAATCTCCCCACGAGTCCTCTGGATCCTCGTGAAGAGGACATGTCGCTAGCAGGCGCCCAGCGACCACCATCATTGCGTGGTAGGAAAGATAGAAGTGGAGATCGTCGGTGCGCGGATACGAACCGTGCGAGTGGTAAGTCTCTCTGCCCTTAAACGCGCCCCGGCGAGCGCGCTGATCGTCATGCCACCGATCATTATCCTTAAGTTCCCAGTCTACCCGGATTACATTTCTAGCGCGGCGCTCGATCTCGCCTTGCGCCACTCCGAAGCACCTACCCAACGGCTCGAACCAATATGGCCCCATGTCAATGCCGAAGTAGAAGCGGTCATCGTCGGTGCCTTCGGATGAACCAGTCGGACGCAGATGCATCCGTTCGTGGAACTTAGGGAAGCGCTGATCTAATGCCTTCTCAGCGCCCAAAACTGGTTGCCGAAGACGGATATCGGCCGGAACCGAGGCCATTTCGGCCTGATTTCACCTATCGAGGCGGTCTTCCCGCCTCGATTTCCGCCCTCAGGACGGAGTCCTCCCTTGGAGCGCCGGCATTCGTCGCTGCGCGAGCACCAGATTCGCAAGACCGAACAGCGCAAAGAGCTGCGCTTCGTTCTTGGCAATGCCGCGATAGCGCACCTTGCGATGCCCGAAGAGGTTCTTGACCACATGGAAAGCATGCTCGCCACGCGCCCGTACTTTCGCCTTGGCCTGCTCAGTGGCGTCCCGCAGCCGGTCGAGACTGCTGGTGGTGAGTGCTCGGCGCTGACCGCGCTTCATGGCAATGTGCCAGTCAACCTCAGTGCCCACGGTCTCGGCGCGCTTGTCCGCGCCCTGGTAGCCCGAGTCGCCGAAGACATCGGCTTCATCACCGTGGAGCAGGTGATGCGTCTGGGTGACGTCGGCCACGTTGGCCGCCGTGCTCTTCAACGAGTGAACGAGACCAGTGTGGGCATCGCTGCCCACATGCGCCTTCATGCCAAAGTAGTACTGGTTGCCCTTCTTGGTCTGGTGCATCTCCGGATCCCGGGCGCTGTCCCGGTTCTTCGTCGATGGCGGCGCGGCAATCAGCGTGGCATCAACAATGGTGCCCTCGCGCAGCATCAGGCCCTGTTCGGCAAGGTGCGCGTTGATGGCTTCGAAGATGGTGCGGGTGAGCCCGTGGCGCTCCAACAGACGCCGGAACTTGAGCAGCGTGGTCGCATCCGGGGCGTCCTCTCGGGCCAGGTCGATACCAACAAACTGCCGGATCGCCTGGCTGTCGTAGATGGCGTCCTCGATGCCTTCGTCCGAGAGCCCGAAGCACTGCTGCGCGATGTACATCCGCAGCATCCGCTCCAGGCCAATCGGCGGTCGACCGCGCTTGCCGCCCTTCGGGTAGAAGGCTTCGAGCTCGGCAACCAGCGCCGCCCACGGTACGACGGCGTCGATGCCGTTGAGGAATCGCTCCCGGCGGGTGACCTTCTTCTTCCCGGCGTACTCAAGATCAGAGAAGCTTCGCTGCATCGGTCTCGGACTCGCTGCTGTGCACCAGGGCTTAGTATCTCAACTCAGGCCTGCACGCGGAACGGCAGCAGGCGAATAAATCAGCGTTTCCTTAGACCGAACGACAGGAAGGGATGACTGATTTGCGTCGGCGAGCTGCTTCCTTTCCTCAGTCGATGCCGTAAGGTGGCCACTGTCAATTAGCGCCAGTACGGCGCGGGCTGCAAATTCCCGTATGAGAATGTGTTCCGTTCCGCCCTGCGCGATTTGGGAGAGGTGCTCGCCATGAGGAACGATCAGCGCTGGGCTCTCCTTCGACGCTCGGGCGAAGGCGATCAGAAGCCATTGCCTCGCGTGTAGCTCATAGAAATGTAGGCGCGCATCCACAAACGGGCCTCCACCACCCTTTACAAACATACGCATGAGGTGACTCAACACATTCGCTTGCCCCAAGGCGCTCATGCCCCGCACCGAATGCGCCGCTTCCCAGCGATAGCTACCTTCAGGTGCGGCTAGTGCCGCCCAGAGGTATCCGGCAACAGCTTCTTCGATATCGCCAGGTGGTGCGAGCGCCTCTGACCATGAGCCGTCGCCGTCACCCTCTTCCAGCGAGTCCTCCGTGAGGTCGAGAGCGAAGGAAAGCGCCTCACGCGCCTCAGCGTCGGTTAGCTTCGCAGCCAAGAGGCCGACAAGTGTGAACAAGCGGTTGGCACGGAAGATCTGGGTTGCCTCGCCGACAGCAGAGAGAACCTCCTCGATCAGATCCGACTCGTTGAGGCCGGCTGCTTCGCAGGCTAATCCAAATGGGAAGCTCTGATAATAACGGCTCTTTGTGATCTCCATGCAGAATCGGCTGACCAAGGTCCTGACGAGGCGCGCAAGTGCCGGCTCGATGGAAATTCGACTCTTCCACGATTCGGGCAGCTGTTCAAATAAACTGCGATAGTCGTATAAATCGAAACTGGTGACGCCACTGACGGCCTCTATGAATCTGGCTTCTTTCCCGATTGGGACTCTCAGGCAAATCTCGCGAAAGAACTCCTCGTGATAGTAGGGGGGGCCGTGTTTCCGGAAGCGGTCGAAAGAGGTAGCCACCTCAGTGGACTGTGTAAGATCAAGATCATTGAAGACGGCATCCCAATCTCGTGAACTATCACCGTGATTCTCCTCTCGGAGAACGGAATGCTGAAACGTTTCCGGGGAGCGTCTTGACTGCTCTCGGTGCTCTGCGATTCGGATGAAGTCATCGATGCCTGGAAATTCTAGTCCATGCGATGTGCACACCTGCTTGACCGATCGCCAGTCTCTCGAGCCCCGTTCTTTCAGAGTTGCATAACGCGTGAAGAAGTTGAGAGCCGCCTGCTTCTCAGTTGTTGCAGGACAAGCGGCCAAAGCAGCGTCCAAACAGACAGCAAGGTCCCAGCCAGCCCGGATTGGAAGAAGCCCCAAGGCGGTTTTCGGTTGAAGATCACCGCGTTCTCTGAGCGAGCGGATTGCCACCGGTAAGATTCGGTCTGACCATCCGAAACCGCGGTCACGCCAACGGCTGAGAATTGCTATGATTGATGATGGGCAAAGGCCCGCTATGGCCTTAACTGTGGCTTCCCAGTCGAAGTATTTATCTCTGACCATGTAGTCGTACACCAATTCGGCGCAACGTGCTAGCCGATAGGCGATCTGCGGATGGCGTACCTCGGGCGTTGCCGCGTGATCTGCAAGGTCGAGCGTTGCGGACCACCGATCAATCACCTCGTCGCCAATCTTGCTTGTGACTTCCACAGCCGCATCGAAGTAGACTTCTGATTCGGCCCGACTGAGTGTCAGGACGGCCCGGGAAAGACCGATGTATGTCTCGGCTTTTGCATCGGCATGGTCTCGCTCATCTCTGACGAGATGGAATGCGCGGCTTGCGTATTCCAGCGCCTTCTCTTCGAGCCCTGCGGTCCGAGCTGTCAGTCGTGCCATATGAGTGAGTGTTGTCGTAAAGAGCGGTCTATTGAGCGATTGCATCCATTGCCCAAACGCGCCAACCGCTTCGGGAGCGGTACCGCCGGTCATGACGAGGATATCGAGCCAAAGGCGGGCTATCTCATTGGCGGTGGAGGATTGGTCGCGATACCAGATGTCCCGCGCCTTCCCCCCTTCAGTCCGTGTTCGCTCGAGCGCATCCGACAGCTCTTCCGCGGACACTCGGACAAGAACCGTCTCGGCCCAAAGGCGATACCACGGCAGAAGCGGTCCGATCTCCTCCTTGAAGTCTCTGACCTCTCGGGAAGCCTGCCCCCTGAAGTCCTGTTGGAGCTGCTCCTTCAATGCGGAGTGAGCGAGATCAGAGAGCTCTATGGGCTCGTTCGCGAGGGCGGCACGAAGCGTGTAAGCGCGGACCAGAACGAACCGCGCCTTTCCATGGGGGAAGGCAAGGTCTCGCGGTGGTTCCTCTGGAAGATGCTTGTCCAGGACGGATACCAAGTCCGCTGTGTCTCGAACTCCCGACGCAAGAGCTGCCTCGACCAGCGTCACGACCGCGTGCAAGACTGACTTGTCACTGTCCCAAGACCCACGCTCATGTAGATCAATGCGGCGATCGAGAACCAGGCGCAAGGCTCGCTCGGTGATCTCCCTTGAGGGATTGCGATGGACGGCCCGCATCTCGCGTGTAATCGCGAGCAAGAGGCACAAGTTGTTGCCGGCAGCGAGGGAGAGCCTATCCAGTTCCCGATATCTACCGTGGTCCACAAGTCGCTTAGCGAGAATAACGCCAGCTTGAAACGATATGCTTCGCGGTCGCCACCTCCGTATACTTTGAGCTGCACTGTCAGCGCCGTGGATGTTGAGGTCAGCCATCGCGATCTCCGCGATGTCTTCAACGGAAACTGTCTCAGTTCGCCTCTCCTCTTCAGGGAGGCGGTTCCAGTTTTGGAGCCACTCATAGGTCATCCTCAACCTGCTACGGGCATCGCCTGCAAGGTCGGCATTCCCGGACATGAGCCCTGCTTCGTAGGCGTGGTGAGATCCTCTCCAGCCCGCCCCGAAGGTTCTGCGAGAAACGACTTCCTGGACTCCGTCGGGCTCAAGGAATACCGCCGCGAGGTCAGTATTCTCCTGAAGCAATGTCCATTGGCGGTCATCGCCCGCTGTCTCGCCGGCGGCCTTCGTGGCGAGCTTTGCGGCATCAAGGTAGTGCTTTGAGCGGAGACTCGCTTTCAAGGCGAACTGGAGCCTCTGCAACTCCACTTCTCGGCGCTCGAGTGGGCTATTCTCGGGTAGCCCCTTGGATGAGAGGGCGAGCGTAACCAATTCCGAATACCGCCCTGCCTCCAACATGAGCCGTGGAAGCATCGACGCAACATACGGGCTGTCCGCAACGAGGGGCCTAAGGCTATCCACGAACGCCGACAGGTCGTTCGGCTTCGGTGTGTAGCGTTCCCTAAACCACGTCTCGGCGGGTTCGTCCAAGAACTGCACTGTCCCATCCGTCACGATCAGAGGGCGTCCAAGATCGAACGCGAAACTTCTGATCGCCGCCTCGGGTACGCCCGACATGGAGGCGAGAACGGGGATGGGGATAAGAGGTCGCAGCGCCGCTAGCCCTGTGCAAATCCTGTCGATCTGGGTTCCTTCGATCGAGCCGGCAGCATCGCGCAACTTGGCGATGGCCTGATCCAACAGAGCACCAATCGTATCCTCTACGGTGGTCGGATTAGGACCGAGTTCTCGCAGAATCTCGGCCAGCGGACGTTCCCAGGACATGGCCAGTGCCTGAACACGAGGGTTCTGTGAGCTGAGCCTATGAAACTCGTCCACATCGTGTTCGGTGGCATCCGGGTAGGCAAGACGCAGTAATGCAGCGGTTTCGCTGCGGCTGAACGGCCGCAACTCAATAGAATATGCATTTGGGGGTGGGTCAAGCTTGTTCTGTCGATGGGACCGACATAGTGCGACGAGCCGAACGCCTTCGGGCAGCGTTTCGCGGAGCAAATCGCGGATAAAGGACCTTGTCTCGCCAATTTCTTCAGCAGCCATCTGGGCGTTGTCGGCGGCATCGACGACGATACAGAGGATAGCGTGAGGATGCTTGGCCTTGAGCGTCGTGACGCTCTGTTGGAGACGGTGAAGAAAAGCGCGTATGTAAGCCGACGGGTCGGCGTTGGAGGTCGGGATGAGCGGATGGCAAAGGCCGCGCCCGGCCATCTCGTTTGCGATCTGTGGGAGCGCGTCCTTGTGCCGATGACGAAATCCGCTCGCATTCCGATACTGTCCATTGCCAAAGCAATCGTAAAGAACACAGACCGAACCCTCAGGGAGGCCAAACCTTATGCGCGTGGCGACAACTGATTTACCGAGTCCCCCGGCGGCATGGACGATGATCGGGCTATGCGAGGCGCCAATGATTGCGGACGTGACATCAGGCTCTTGCTCTCGCGCCACCGCATTCGGCTCGTTCCGGATTAGACATGGGGCCGGAAAGAGATCGTCATCATCGACTTTCAAGGCACGGAGAACATCGAATCTTCTGATCGTGGGGTCTCCGGTGCTTTCAGAGAGAGCGTTTCTCGTGATCAGCTCTTTTAGTTGTACCGGTGCATCGTCATCGAGATTCGGGAGATACCCACTCACGTCCTTGAAAAGGATGTTGCGCTGTTCCCAGTAGCCGTCCTCATTGCCTTCAAGACGTAGCAAGCTACAAAAGTCGGATAACTCTTGGCCGGTGAGGCCTGTAATTTCCTCTAGCTTAGAGAAAATCTGAGTTTGATGAGATGTTTTGGAATTGGCTACATCATGTATGGATTCGAGAAGCCTCGGACTAATAGAGCGATTTGATAAAAAGCAGAATGTGACCTTGCTCTGGATATGGAGCTTATCGAAGTGCGATAGGAGTTCGCGATACCGGCCAGAAAATCCGCTTAGCGTCCTTTTTATGCCGCTTAGCGTCCATGCCTCGGATGTCTGATACGTGGAATGCTTGAGCTGGATATACACAATCCGCTCAGCCTGTGAGATGTCCTCACTACCGTAGTACTCAGCGACGTCAATCAACTCCTCTCCGGCTTCAATCTGGTCGCCGCCTGAGGCTTCCGATCGTGACGCGCCCTCGATTGCTACAGCGACAAGCCCGGAGTGAGAATCGAGCAAGGAAAGACAGCGGCGCGCAGCCCACAGGTAGTGAAACTGATCGCCGTCGCGACTGGCACGGACGAGGTCGGTGTTAGTCATGATCTGCCAAAATCGCTCAGCCCAGGCGATGTCAATCGCCCCAGAGATCTCCGTAGATTGTTCTTGTGTGCGTCAAGCTGCCTTGGCTGACTCATCCAATTGCGCATAGTATGCCTGACCTTTAGGCATGGCATCGGTGAAGAGTTCGCAGACCTCAACGGCTCTTCTCCTGAGCGGGGAACATTGTCGTCGCTACTGATAGCGGACGTCGGCACCCACTGCAGGCGCTTCCGCTTTGGGTCGATTTCACCCATTCGGCTCTCAGTGCGGCCTCCGGTACCAGAACCAGCTCAACCGCCGGAATCGGCCTGCCCAAGGGAAGAGCAGGAACGTCAGCAAGACCAGGGCGTGCTGCCACGGCGCATACCAGTGCACTTTTCGTGCGGAGCTGACCACCGGTGGGACCGTGAGGATGCGAAACTCCAGGCCCTGGCGACGCGCCGCCCGTCGCAGCGCCCGGGAGTGGCAGATCTCGTCGCCGGCATAGAGGCGCTCGTCGAATCCGCCGATGGCGTCGTGTAGATCCGCACGGGCAAGGACGAAGCATCCTGCGGCCAATCGAAACCGTCGGGAGAGCGCGTTCCAAACGCGCATTCCCACCGTGTAGAAACGGGACAACGGGGCATCCAGTGTGACGGGCACACCGGCGCCGGCGAGACTGCCGGACCGTGCTGCCTGGACGGCCATCAGGTGCTCGCTGGTGACCTGCGTGTCCGCATCGAGAAACAACAGCCAGCGTCCGGATGCGACTTCCGCGCCCGCATTTCGCACCCGCGCGATCTTCCGCTCAGGCTCGGTCACCACTTTCGCGCCCCCGGCTTCGGCGACTGCGGCCGTGTCATCAGTGGACGCGTTGTCGACCACGATGATTTCCGCGCGCACGTCAGCCTGTGACAAGGCGTTGTCGAGTGCCTCCAGCGTCCCCGGCAAAAACTCGGCCTCATTCCATGCCGGGATGATGACCGAGAGACCCGGGGGCTCATTTGTGTCCATCTGCTGCGTCATCGAGATCTCGTCTCCAGAACCACCCTTCAGTCAGTCGATCCCGATCACAGGGACGGTCAAACCTGATGCTCCCCTGGTTGCCGTAGCATCGCCTTACGCCCGAGCATGAGCTGACCGTTGATCTCCGACAGCATGGCCGTTTCGCGCAGCGTCGCCAGCGGCGGACGGAGGCGGTCGCGGGCGCTCTCGGTGAGCCGGATAAACCCGATGGCGTAGATACCATCGTTCATCACCGTATCGACATCCGCGCGCTCGTGATTCAGGACCGCACGAAACAGACACAGCATCAATTCCGAGTCGTGGACGTGGTCGAGCTCACGTGTTTTCTCCGGCGCCTCTGTCCAGTCCCGGAACCGCGGCACCAGGTACTGCTGCCAGCGGGCTGCGAAGTCATCGCGGCACTCCAGCGATCCTGAGTCTTCCAGCGCGTCGAGATGAGAGACGATACGCTCCCGGATCCGGGAACCAAGACGACTGACACCGGCAGCCGTTAGCAGTCGGTCTGCCAGGACCTGGAAATGCACCGGGCCTTCGGTATCGATCACGCGCAGGATTGCACGATCAAGATCCGCATCGGGCACATCGTGGAAGCTCTCGTGAACACCAAGCCCCAGCTCTGCGGGATCCACGGCCTGGTAGGCCTGCATGGGCTCGAACGTCGGCATCCAGCGCTGCGGCGGATGCAGCCGGCCGGGGTAGAGCGCATCCCCTGTCGCATCGGCCTCCGGGGTGCGGATCAGACCGTCATGGATGCCCAAGAGACCTTGGAAGCTACCCGACTCCTCCACGCTCACCTCTCCCCTTCCAGCAGCACATCCACCCCGAGCGACTCGGTGAGGATATCGATCATCTCGTCCTGGAGGATGGTCCGCGGACCGGCGGCAAGGCACGCATCGTCCAGCGACAGCAGGGTCTCCGCGCGCGTTGATGCGTCCACCTTTCGAGCGAGCGCGGTGGCGAGATGGTGCATCACGCCGAGCGTCGGAATCGGACTCTCGGTGTCCGATCCTGACTGCAGCCAACGACTGATCTGCTCGCCCGCGCTCTGGACGTCGTCGAGCAGTGCGTGATCGCCGGCGCGCTCCGGTGCGCCCATGCCGGCTGCGTTCGGGTCGAACCGTGTCCAGCCCCGTCCGAGGCAAACAACGGTGAAGACGAGCCCGGCGAACAGATCGCGATGCGGCTCTTCATCCAGGTAGACGCCGTGGGCCTGGAGGATGCTCCTGCCCTCCCCGGCTACATCGGAGGCCGTAAGCCCCAGTCGCTCCTGATCCTGCCGGGCCTGCTCCCTGCGGGCCACAATGGCCTGGACGCCCCACCCCAAGCCGCGAAAGGCGAGCCCGACGGCTTGCACCACAACACTGATAAGTGCCGCCACCATCGCGAAGAGGAGATAGACCGCCTGCATGTAGGCGGCCTTATGGCCACGCACGTGCACGCCGGCCATCTTGAACGAGGAGCGTCCAGGTCGGACCCAGTTGAAGGCCCCGACCGGCGTCTTGGTGGATACCGAACCACCCGACTTTGACAGGTTCAGCTTGGCGGCGTCGGACCCGTAACGCCCGCGAAGGATGAAGCGTCCGTTCTGAAAAGCCACCTGGGTGTTCTTTGCCAGCCGCGTCGACACACGCACGCCATGGCTGGTGTTGCCGGTGACATTCACGCCGGAGACACGGGTGTGAGCCCGGAGGGACACACCACCGGTGCGGCTTGCCCGCAGGTACTTGCCCGTGTGCTCGATGCGCTTCTGGCGACCGTCTTGGTCTTTTTCGCCGATTTTCAGAAGGCCCATATCCTTGAAGGCTCACCCCTTAATCGCCAGCGAAGTAGTCCTGGTCCACCTGTTTGACGACATAACGGGTGGTTTCTGAGACCCCAACATCATGGTCGATCATCAACCTCGCCAGTCGCTGGCCATCAATCAGCACGATCCGGTTTTCGATGTTGCGAACGTATTCGCGCGCCTCCCGTGTGAACTCTGACGTGGTGATGACTACTCCTTTTCGCGCCCGCATCCCCTGCAGGGCGCCAGCGAACTTCTGTATCTCGGGGCGCCCGACACTCCCCTCCCACCGCTTCGCCTGCAGGTACACCGTATCAAGCCCCAACGGGTCTTCATCGATCACCCCGTCGACGCCGCCGTCACCGCTCTTACCGACTGCGCGGGCGGCTTCGACGCGATTGCCGCCGTATCCCATGGAGACGAGCACATCGACCACCAGGCGCTCGAAGAATGACGGTGACACCTGAAGAACCTGATTCAGGACTTCCACTTCCAAAGCCGCATCCAGCGAGCGCCATGCACCGGCCAGTGCCTCTTCGGGCGTCTCCGCCACATCCGTGACCGCACCCTCCGCAGAGCCAGCGCTTGCCAGATCATCATTTCCGGACGTCCCGCCTCGCTTTCGAAACTCCCGGAACTCCTCAAACTGATTAAGGTCCGCCAGTGTTACTTCGTCACCGATATTTTCGAGAACCGCCCGCCCCCGCTCCGTGATGGCAAACACTCCCCGACTCCGCGGCTCCAAGAGATTCGCCTTTTTCAGGTGCGTCACGGCCCAGGCAATCCGGTTCTGGAATAGCGGTTGCCGGCCGCTCGGGAGCAGTTCCCGCCTGTCATCATCGGTCAACTCGAAGCGATCGGCCATGGCCTCATACACGTCACGCAATCGGCACTCGTCATGCGCGGCTGCGTAATCCAGAACGGGGCGCATGAACACTTGAAAGCCCGGGATGCTCATGACCGCTGGGCTCTAACCCGCAGGGAGCCGTCTTGTCGACCGGCAATGAGTTTCAGAATGAGCAGCGCAAAGTCCCGCCCCTTCTCCTTGTCGTCGAGGATCTCCATGGACAGCTTCTCGTTGTCGTTCATGGCATCGAGCACGATGTCGGCGACGCGTTGCGGGAATTGCCCGTGCATGAGCTGCTGGGCACTGTTGCGGTTCACCTCCGCCATCACCGCCTCGTCGCGCTCGATGCGGTCGGCGACGCCCTGGGCGAAGTGGAGTTTGTCGTCGTCACTCACCTCGGCACCGAAGAGGTCGTTGAGCCGGTCGATGATCTCGGAGAGGCGTTTTTTCTCCGGGTCGTGGGGCTTGCCGGAACCCAGTTCACTGACGGGCTGCAGGTTGTATTCACCCTCGTCGTCCTCCACGCGAAGCTGCAGACGCTGCTCCTGGCGTTTGGTCATGCGGTAGTGCGTGAGCGCGAGCTCGGAGAGGTCGATCTCGTCCTGGTCCAGGCGGTCCACACGCAGCAATGGGTGGAGGAGCTTGGCGAACACGCAGAGCTGCTCCAGCTCCGGGTCGTCATAGCTGATGATCTGGGAGAGGAACTCGTAGCTGCGCACGAAGCTCTGGAGGTCCCTGCGGAACAGATCCAACTCATCGACCGCCTCGCCCGCTTCCTTGATCTCGTGCTCGGCCTTGGCAACGCCCGCCTCGTCACCGTTGCGCTCGGCGTCACGCTTGGCCTGCTTCCAGGTCTGGCGCTGCTCCTGCGCGGCCTTGTAGCGCTGCGTGAACCGATCCGTCGCGGGCTTGCAGTAATAGCTCAGCTTGGCTGAACTCGCCTTCGGGTCGAAGAACGCCCGCGCGAACTGCTCGACTTCCTCCCAATGGTAGATGCCGGTGGCATCCAGTTTGCGCTGCAGGTCATAGACCACGTTGGGGTCGGACACGTCGGCCAGCTCGGCCTTGTTGTAGTACGGGCGGAAGGCGGCAAGGATATCCTGCTCGTCGTTGACGAAATCCAGGATGAACGTCTCCTTGCCCGGGAAGATGCGGTTCAACCTGGAGAGCGTCTGCACGCAGTCCACGCCCTGGAGCTTCTTGTCCACGTACATCGCGCACAGCTTCGGCTGATCGAACCCGGTCTGGTACTTGTTGGCGACGATGAGGACATTGAACTCGTCGGTGTCCAGGGCTTCGGCGTGATCGCGCCCCTTGAGGCCGGGGTTCAGCAGCGCACTGTGCTCGGTGACCTCCTGAGGGATGGTGTCATCCGGCGGCACCGTACCGGAGAAGGCAACCAGCGGGTGGACATCCTGCACGCCGAGCTCGGCGAGATACCCGCGCATCGCCAGCGCGTAGCGCACGGCCTCCTGGCGGCTACCGGTGACCACCATGGCCTTGGCCTGGCCATTGAGCAGATGGCGCACGCGGGTGCGGAAGTGCTCGACGATCACTTCCACCTTCTGGTTGATGTTGTAGGGGTGGAGCTTCACCCAGCGGGCAAGCCGGGCGGAGGCCTTGCGGGAGTCCACCTCGTACTCGTCTCCGTCCGGATGGGCGAGCCGCCAGGCGGTATTGTAGGTAGTGTAGTTCTTGAGTACATCGAGGATGAACCCCTCCTCGATGGCCTGGCGCATGGAGTACACGTGGAAGGGCTGCGGCAGGTTGTCGCTGCTGGCGGGCAGCTCCGGGTTCCGCGGCCGACCGAAGAGCTCCAGCGTCTTGCCCTTGGGCGTGGCGGTGAACGCGTAGTAGCTGATGCGCTCGGTGGGCTTGCGCGCCTCCACGGCCGCATCCAGCAGTTCCTCGGCGCTGACTTCCTCCTCGTCGGGCTTGTCCGCACCGAGCAGGGTCTTGAGCTTGCTCGCCGCCGCCCCGCTCTGGGACGAGTGCGCCTCATCGGCGATCACCGCGTAGCGCCCCTCACCGAGGTCCGGGCGGGCATCCAGGGCGTCGAACAGCGCGGGGAAGGTCTGGATGGTGACGATGATGATCCGCGTCTGCTCACTCAGCGCATCGGCAAGCTGCTCGGATTTGCTCTGGTTGCCAATATCCCGGGTGATCGGGCGCACCACGCCCTGCGCATGCTCGAACTGATAGATGGTGCGCTGGAGTTGGTCGTCCAGCACTGTGCGGTCGGTGACCACGATCACCGAGTTGAAGAGCCGGCTGCCATCGGCGCCGTAGAGCGAGGCGAGCTGATGGGCCACCCAGGCGATGGAGTTGGACTTCCCCGAGCCGGCGCTGTGCTGGATGAGATAGCGCTTCCCGGCACCCTCCTCGGCTGTGGTGGCAAGCAGCTTGTTGACCACCTCCCACTGGTGGTAGCGCGGGAAGATCAGGGTCTCGCGCGTACTCCGCTTGCCGTCGAACGACTCCTCGGTCTTTTTCTCCAGGTGCAGGAACCGGGCAATGACCTTGAGCCAGGCATCCGGGTGGAAGACATCGCCCCACAGGTAGCTGGTGGCGTAGGTGTTCTCGTCCGGTGGTGGCGGGTTGCCGGCGCCACCATCCGGCGTGCCCCGATTGAAAGGCAGGAACGTGGTGTCACCGCCGGCGAGTTTGGTGGCCATGGCCACCTCACTCTGACCCACAGCGAAGTGCACCAGTGCGCCGCGTTTGAAGGTGAGCAGCGGCTCGGGCTTACGGGTGACCGGGTCCTTCGGCGGGCGGTCTTTCCTGTACTGGCGCTTCGCCTGCTCGACGGTCTGCTTGAATTCGCTCTTGAGCTCCAGCGTCGCCGTGGGGATGCCGTTGACGAACAGCACCAGGTCCAGCCGCGGGTTGTAATCGCCTTGCCGGGCGTGGGGTGAGTAGGACACCTCCGGAACCACCCGCAGGCGGTTGGCACGGTAGCGGGCCTGGGCCTCCGGGTTCATGCCGTGGTCGGGGCGAAAGGCGCAGGTGGTAATGCGCACACCGGGCACCTTGAAGCCGTGGCGCAGCACATCCAGCGTGCCCTGCTTCTCCAGCTCCCGGACCGTGGCCCTGATCAGCGCCTGCTCCGGGTTCTGCGGGTTGTGTTTGGTGAACTTCTCCCAGCGATCCGGGTGAGCCTCCTGGACGAAGGCGATCAGGTCCTCTGGATAGAGCGCATGGGTGCGGTCGTACTTCGACGCCTCGCCCACCAGCCACCCATCAGCGGCGAGATCGTTGATGATGTCCTGCTGGAACTGGTGCTCCCGGCTATCCGCCATGGGGCGCCTCCTACGCAGAACCGCCTGTATCCCAGGGGTTGATGAGTTCCACACCGGTGCCGGTGAAATCCGAGGCGTTGCGCGTGGCAACGCGCATGCCGTGCAGGCGGGCAATGGCAGCAATCTGGCCGTCCGGGGCGGACAAGGGCCGACCCTCACTGCGCCGCGCGGCCATGATGCGCCCATAGTGCAGGGCGGCTGCGTCGTCATAGGACAGCACGCGTAGTGCAAAGGCTTGGCTGACGAAGGTATCAAAGCGCTCGCTCAGGTCGTCCCGGCGGCGCCCGTCCGGCATGGCATGGAGGCCGTACTCGATCTCACCGATGGTAATGGAGCAAAGATACAGCGAGCCGCTGTCCGTCTCGTTTAGCCACTCGATCACCGCAGGCGCCGGCTCGGGGCGCATCATCTCGGAGAGGACGTTGGTATCAAGCAGGATCATTGCCCCGGGGTGACCGGCTCGTGGGGGTCGTGGCGGGGCAGTTCCAGATCCACACCGTGCTCAGTGCCGAACGTCTCCCGGGCGAGGTCACCCAGGCGCTCCGGGCCGGAGACCGCCGACTGCAGAATGCGCCGCACCTCCTCCTCCATGGACACGCCGTGCCGAGCCGCGCGCTCGCGGAGGCGGCGGATGGTCTCCTCATCGATGCGGCGGACGCTGATGCTGCTCATGGGAAGGTACCGGTTTAACTGTCGTTTGATGCTGGCACATGCCAGCAGGGTGGGCAAGCATTTGGCTTCTTCGCCGCATGCCCCGTTCCAAGCACGTTCAGACCGGCAGTTCAGTCGCGGCGCGGCGCGGCGATTCCGTGTGAGGCACTGGTGGCTCCCAGCCTCGGACGTCGATTTTCCCTGTGACAGCCGCAGATATCAGAGCGGAACGACGCTCTTTTAGAAGAGAAATTCCCTTATGCGCCTCTAATACCAATTCATCAACTTCCGACTTCTTAATCAAGATATACCGCACAATCTCATTTTGCTCCTCTACAGGTGGAACAGGAGCATAGAGATCTTTTAAATAGCCGCAGTTCAAGTGTGGATGCAAGGCTCCTGTTTTAATGGATAATAGGGAATTATAACCGTAGTCAGAGTTCAGAACCCAAGCCAACCACGGCCCTGAAACGAATCGCCTAATAGGAGAAACAACAATCAAAGCATGACAATTCGCCTCTGGAAACCCCTTGGATTCAAGAATCAAGTGCAACGGATTTTGAGAACGCATGAAGCTCTTCGTTCATGGCCTCTTCGGGTGTTTTCCAGCCGAGCGTTTTGCGGGGGCGCTGGTTGAGCAGCCGCGCAATGTCGTTGAGCTGGGTCTGGCTGGCTTCGCTGAGATCTGCACCTTTGGGCAGGAACTGGCGCAGCAGGCCATTGGTGTTCTCGTTGCTGCCGCGCTGCCACGGCGCGTGCGGATCGGCGAACCAGATATCGAGTCTCAAGCGCCGAGCCAGTTCGGCATGACAGGCCATTTCGCTGCCCCGGTCGTAGGTCATGCTCTGGCGCAGGATGGCGGGCAGATAACCCATCTGCCGGGAGAAGCCCTCCAGGGCGGCTTCAGCGGTCGTTGCGTTCATTTTGCTGAGCACCACGAAGCGCGTCTTGCGCTCGACAACGGTGCCCACCGCCGAGCGGTTGTACGCGCCCTTGATAAAGTCGCCTTCCCAGTGGCCCGGCATCAGGCGCTGTTCGATCTCTTCGGGTCGGTGGCGGATGCGCAGCGATTCGGGAACCATGGAGCCGCCCGCCGGCGTTGTTCGCCGCTGGCCGCGTTGGCCCTTGGCTCGGCGCAGAGCATCGATCATCGCCTTGCGCAGCGTCCCTTTCGGGTGGGCATAGATGGCCGCGTAAATGGTCTCGTGGCTGACGTACTTGTCGGGATCATCGGGGTCCATGGCCTTAAGTCTGCCGGCGATCTGCTCCGGCGACCAAGCCCTGTGGATCAACCGATCGCGCACCCAGGCATGAAGCCATGTGCCGGCCACCAATTTCTGGCCCCGCCCGCAGCGGCTGCGCCGCGCCCTGTATGCCTGCGAGGCGTGCGTCGGGCAATACGCGCCTGTGGCTGGCGAGTGCCCGCGCCGCAGTTCACGACTCACAGTCGCTGGGCAGCGACCAATCCGATGAGCCGTCTCTCGAATGCTCATGCCCCGTTGGTGTTCACAGAAGATCACGGCGCGCTCTTCACTGCTGAGGTGTCGGTATCCGGTATTCATCGCAACAGCCTACCTCCCAAGGGGGCAGGTGTTGCACTTGAAGGTTGAGCCTAAGCCCTTCCGGGACTACAGCGACCTGCCCAATATCGCCCGTTTGGACGACTAAGACATCTCCACTTTTAAGAATAGACTTTTCGTGAAGATCGCTCCACTCTTTTGGGACATAATACGGAGGGGAAAAGCTAATACTATTATTTTTTATATGCAACGACTGAAGATATGGCACTCCATCATCAACAAACAAGTCTCTCGTAGGGCCGACATAGCCGTTAGTTATTTTATCCGTTATTACGGAGAGCTTCTTGATGTCCCAATGCGCCGGCACCTCCCCCAGCCACTCCACGCCGGAGTCCTTCATCGGCACATCGGGGTCGAGGCCTTTGGTGACGGCATGGGAGATCACCGCCTGGCGCTTCTCCTTGAGCAGCTCGATCAGGCGCTGCTGCTCCTCGATCAGGGCGTCGATGCGGGCGGTTTCGTGATCGAGGAACGATGCGATCACGCCTTGTTCTTCAATGGTAGGGAGCAAAACCGACATCCGGGAATGCTGCTGCGGCTCCAGATCCCATTGATTAACTCTTATTCCTTTCGAATTAAGAAGGTAACCAGAAACATATTCCTGCGATCTAAAAAGATAGTGCAAAAACCGCGAGTTCTCTCCGTGATGACTCTCATAGACATGATATGCGGGACTAACTATGCCTTGAACATCTGATATTGCTACGGATCCTTGCCAAGCTTTCATTTTGTTAATCGCGAGATCACCCGACCGCACAAGCTGATAAGAACTGAGGTCATCGGACGGTTTATTATAATTGTCGTCTCTCGACGCTTTCGGAATGACTCCATAATCCCTATAGACTGAGAGCAGCGTCTCTTCCGGAAATCCCGAACGCTTAACACGACTAAACAACACCCAGAGAGGCCTAGTTTCCCAGTGGGCCGGCACTTGTCCCAACCACTCGACACCAGAATCCTTGTACTCGGGATAGGCCGGAAACGTCATGCCGACAACTCCTCGATCATCTGCTTGATCCGGTCGGTGCACTTCTTGAGGTCGGCGTCGATCTCCTCCAGCGGCCGCGGTGGCTTGAACACGTAGAAATGGCGGTTGAAGGGGATCTCGTAGCCGACGATGCCGACCTCACCGTCGTGCTCGTCGCGCTTGGACTCGTCGATCCAGGCATCCGGGACGTGCGGTTTCACCTCGCGCTCGAAGTAGTCGTATACGGACTCGGTGAGCGGCACGTTCTCGTTGTCGCGCAGGCTGCTGTCCGGCTCCGAGTTGCCCTTGCTGTCCGTACAGAGCTCAGCCTCCGGGTCCCGCTCGGACAGGGCGTTCAGCACCGCCTTCATCTGTGGCGCGCCGAGCTTGATGTCCCTGGCCTTCAGCGCCTGTTTGAGGGCCTTGGTGAAGGCGTCCCGGTCCCGGTAGAGGGTGTCCCCATCCATGCCATCGAGGGCAGCGAGGATGCTCGCCTGGGTGCCCTCGTCGAGCTTCTGGATGGGCTTCTCCTCCAGGATCCGGCGGATGCGCTCCTCGCTGGCCTGGAAGTTGAGGCGCAGGGGGCGCTCAACGGTGATGCGCCGGTAGCCGAACGCCTCCACCGGGAAGATCTTGCTCTCCTCGGTCTCGTCGAAGGCGCCGTAGAGGCGGACGATGGTGTCGATGTCCGCATCGCTGATGTACTGCCGCTTGGAGCCGAGCGACTTGCGCATCTTGCTGTAGCGCTCGGTGGCGTTGATGAGCTGGACCTTGCCGCGCCGGTCAGCGGGCTTGTTGTTCGACAGCACCCAGACGTAGGTGGCGATGCCGGTGTTGTAGAACATGTCCGTGGGCAGGGCGACGATGGCCTCCACCATGTCGCGCTCAAGGAGGAAGCGCCGGATCTCGGACTCGCCACTGCCGGCACCGCCGGTGAACAGCGGCGAGCCATTCAGGATGATGCCGATGCGCGAACCACCCTCCCGCGGGTCACGCACCTTGCTCACCAGGTGCATGAGAAACAGCAGCGAGCCGTCGGAGACCCGCGGCAGGCCGGGGCCGAAGCGGCCGTCATACCCCTTGAACTGTAACCGGTCATTCTGGGGCGTTGTTTTCGGCCATTGACTGGCGCCGTAGTCTGCGCAGGCACATTTGCAGCAGACTGGAACGTGATCATGGCCAAGTCCCCGGGGCGTACCGCCGCGCAGTGGCGTGAACTCATTGAACGCTATACCCGCAGTGGCCTCACACGCCGGGCGTTCTGCGCGCAGGAGGGCATTGGTGAGAGCACTCTGGGCGCGTGGCAACGCCGCCTGCGTAACACCTCGTCCCCCACGCCGGAGACGACGCAGGAGCGGGCGCTTTTCGCTGAGGTCGCTTTGCAGGCATCGCGTGACGAGGACGCGCCGACGGCGCCGCCGGCACCGTGCTGGGATGTGGAGCTGGACCTGGGGGATGGCATTTGTCTGCGGGTGCGGCGGCGGCCGTGCTGAGTCAGCCATCGCGGCTGTGGCTGTGCACACGGCCAACGGACATGCGCTGCTCGTTTGACGGACTGGCGGCGCTGGTCCGGCGGCATCTGGGCCAGGATCCGCTGTCGGGCCAGGGGTTTGTGTTTATCAACCGCCGGCGCACGCTGCTGAAGTTGTTGTACTTCGACGGCGACGGTTACTGCGTGTGGAGCAAGCGCCTGGAGCGGGGGCAGTTCGGCGGTGCCCTGACGGCGGGGGACGCCGTGGAGGCGCTGAGCCGCACGCAGTTCACCGCGCTGCTCGAAGGGCTGGATCTGGTCATTCGCAAACGGCAGAAAAGGTGGCGACAATCCCCCCACCCGGGCACGGAATCGGGTAAAATGCACGGGTGATTTGCGAAGGGAATCAGCCCCTTGTCGAACGTTATCCCCGCCACTAAGCACGCCCAGGTCGTTGCCGAGAATCAGGCCTTGCATGGCGAGCTCAAGGAGCTGCGCCGCCAGCTTGCCTGGTTCAAACGCCAGCTCTTCGGCGAGAAGTCTGAGCGCCACCACATCCTCGATCCAGCCGTCCAAGTGAACCTGTTCGAGGCCACGGCGACGCCCGTGCCCGAGCAGGGCGAGCGTGAGCGGATCAGCTATACCCGCAGCAAGGGCAAGAACCGCGACGACGCCGCCAACGACACGGGGCTGCGCTTCGACGACAGCGTCCCGCGGCGAGTCATCGAGGTTCCCCCGCCCGCAGGCTGTGCCACCGATGAGGTCGTGGCCACGCGCACGACGTTCCGCCTCGCGCAGCGCCGGGCGGGCTACGAGGTCCTCGAGTACCGCCACCCGGTGCTCAAGGACCGCAGCAGCGGCGCGCTCACGAGTGTCCCGGCGCCGCGCAACGTCTTCGAGGGCAGTGTCTTTGACGTCAGCTTCGCCGCCGGCGTGCTGGTCGACAAGTTCTGCTACCACCTGCCGCTGTACCGGCAGTCTCAGCGCCTGAGTCAGGCCGGCATCCAGGTGGCACGCAGCTCTCTGACAGCGGTCGTGGCACGCACCGCCGCGCTGCTTGAGCCGATTGCGCGGGCACAGCTTACGCACGTGCTCAGCGGCGGGGTGCTGGCCATGGACGAGACGCCGATCAAGGCCGGGCGCAAGGGCCCGGGCAAGATGCACCAGGCCTACTTCTGGCCGCTGTACGGTGACAGCGATGAGATCTGCTTTACCTTCAGCCCCAGCCGTGCCGGCGCCCATATCGAACGCACCCTGGCGGACCGCTTCCACGGGGTGCTGCTCACCGACGGCTACGCGGCCTACGAGAAATATGCCGCCGGCCAGCCGCAGATCACCCACGCCCAATGCTGGTCGCACATGCGCCGCCAGTTCGAGCGGGCCCTGGAGACCGACCCTGCCGCCCGGGAGGCCCTGGCGCAGATCGGCCAACTCTATGCCCAGGAGCAATCGATCCGTGAGCGTGGACTCCACGGCGCGGACAAACGCCACGCACGGCGGGAGCAGTGCGCTCCGCTGGTGCGCGCCTTCTGGGAGTGGTGTGATGCACAGCTCCAGCGCATGGATCTCGAGCCGCGCCACCCGCTACTCAAGGCGCTGGGGTATGTGCGCGAGCGCCAACCGGCCCTGGCGGTCTTCCTGGAGCACCCGGATGTCCCCATCGACACCAACCACCTGGAGCGGGGGCTGCGCGCCATCCCCATGGGCCGGCGCAACTGGTTGTTCTGCTGGAGCGAGGTCGGTGCCGCCCACGTGGCCACCATCCAGACGCTGCTGGTGACCTGCCGGCTGCAGGGCGTCGATCCGACCACCTACCTGGTAGACGTGCTCCAGCGCGTCGGGATGCACCCGGCCGCCCGGGTGGAAGAGCTCACGCCGCGGCGCTGGAAGGCACTGTTCAATGATGCGCCGCTGCGCTCGGATATCGAGCGCTAGACACCACGCCCTCCCGACTCCATGCACTGCCAGCGAGAGACTGTTGAATGCGCATTGACGACCTCACCCTCGATGAACTCCTGGAGCTCAACGACCTCATCTGCCACCGCATCGATGAACTGCGGGCACGCCAGGATCTCGATGTCCTCAAGCACCTGCGCCTGGGTCAGGCGGTGTCGTTCAACAGCCGCGAGGGCGAGGTGTTCGGCCAGGTAGTCAAGATCAACCGCAAGACGGTGGTGGTCCACGCCGAGGATCACCGCCAATGGAAAGTCCCCGCCGGGGTCATCAAACTGCTCCGGGACATCCCCTGAATCCTGTCAACGACGCCCCAGAATGACCGGTTACCTTGAACTTGTGCTCATCGGTGACCTGCTTCTGGACCTTCTTCCACTCCACACCGAAGGGCGGATTGGCGAGCATGTAGTCGAAGCTCTGGCCGGCGAGGTGGTCGTCGGAGAGCGTGTTGCCGAGCTTGATGTTCTCCACCTGCTGGCCCTTGATCAGCATGTCCGCCTTGCAGATGGCGTAGGACTCGGGGTTCAGCTCCTGGCCGTGCAGGGAGACCCTGACGCTCTCACTCACCTGCTGGATGTACTCGTCGCTCTCGGAGAGAAACCCGCCGGTGCCCGCAGTGGGGTCGTAGACGGTGACGATGCTGTAGGGCTTGAGCTTGTCGTCCTGGCCGGTGAGCACCAGCGAGGTGGTGAGGTGCACCACGTCCCGGGGCGTGAAGTGCTCCCCGGCGGTCTCGTTGGAGCTCTCGGCGAACTTGCGGATGAGCTCCTCGAAGATCGAGCCCATGCCGAAGTTCGAGATGCGCTGAGGGCTGAGATCCATGCCGGCGAACCGCTGCACCACCTGGTAGAGCAGGTTGTTCGCCGAGAGTTGCTGGACGAAGTCCTCGAAGTTGAAGTGCTCGAAGATCTCACGGGCATCCGCGCTGAACGACTGCACGTAGCTCATGAGGTCGTCGGCGGTCTGCGTGTCCGAGAGCGTGCCCAGGGTCAGCGGCGAAGCGTTGAAGAACGGCTGATCGGCGGCGCGCAGCAAAAGACGCTCCCGGACACCGTCCGGCTTGCTGGCATGCTCTCGCGCCGCCTCCAGCACCTGGGCCTTGGTGGGCTCCAGCACGCACTCCAGGCGGCGCAGCAGCGTGAACGGCAGGATCACCCGTCCGTACTGGGACTGCTTGAGATCACCGCGCAGGAGATCGGCGACCTGCCAGATGAATGCGGCCGTCTGGGAGTGGTTCTCGGTGTTCAAGGGACCGTCCTCGATCGATTGTTGTGGGATTTCTTGGCGGCTTCACGATACACAGCCTATGCCAGTCGTCATCGGGCCCGAAATCGGCACTGCCGGGTCGGTTTCCACTTTGTGCACTTCACGCAGCAGCTCCAGACGAGGAGCCTTGTCCAAAAGGTGCTGACAAGAACCTAAGCCCCCGAGGTCGACTGCCGCCAAAGATCAGCCAACTCATCTTGTGTCACTTGAGGCGGAGTCAGCACTTGGCGGCTGAGATCACGTTTGCGCTCTAGTAGTCGGTGCAGGGTAAGATCAAAACTGTTCTCATCAAGCTCTGGATGCAGAGCCATCGGGTAGTAGATATGAATGTCCCGCTCCTGCCCGATTCGGTACACGCGGTCGGTGCATTGATCTTCCACCGCAGGATTCCACCACCTGGACAGGTGGATGACATGATTCGCCGCAGTCAGTGTCAAACCGACACCGCCCGCCTTTGGGGACAGCAGCATGACGTCGAACTGCCCCACCGGCCGACTCTGGAAGGCATCCACTGCGCGTTTCCGCTCGTTGCCACCCACTCGGCCGCTTATGCGCAAAGGCTGCTCAGCCAGGTTGTAACGCTGCTGAAGGTACGGAATCAGTGCCTCCTGCAGGTCCAGATACTCGACGAAAATGAGTGCCTTCTCGCCCTTTGCCTGGATTTCGTCCAACGCTCGCATAGTGGCACGCAACCGCGCAGACGCGTCGACGATTTCGTCCGTAACCCCTGTCTCATCTAGGGAATCGGCGAGAAGCGAGGTCTTGCGCAGGTGCTGTATCGCCTCGAGCACGGCGCCTTGCGTACCCTTGCCCTGTAGTCCCTTGTGCAGTGCAATCGAGTACGCTTCCGCCTGGCGCGGCGGCATTTCTTCGCGCAACTCGTGCGCGCTCTTACCCGGTAAGCCTTCGAGGTGGTCGTCCTTCAGACGTCGCAGAATCGCTGGGGGATGCACCTCGTCTTCGAGCAGGGCGCGTAGAGCACGCGCCCGGTCGGTGTCGCCATCCTCCTCAGCGGGTTTCTGGTAGGTATCGCGAAACTCCTTGAGGGACCCGAGCAAGCCCGCGTGGGACGCGTCCATCAGGGACCAGAGATCGGACAAGCTGTTCTCGACGGGTGTGCCAGTAATGGTAATGACGAAATCGGACTGCAATGACTTCGCCATTTCCGTCATGCGCGATCCGGGATTCTTGATTTTCTGCGCCTCATCGAACCCCACCACAGCCCAGTCAACCGGCATGAATGTGTGGATACGGTCTCGGAGCGTTTCGTAGGTAGTCATCACCCAGTCCGCTTCTTGAAGGCGTTGTGTCCGGCGATGCAGGCCGTCCGCTTCAAGTTCAGCAAGCTCTTTGCCGTAAGCACGAATCAAGTCGCCAAGACCGGGTGAGACCAGATGTGTTTCTTCTTCGGCCTCCCAGTTGCGCAGCAGGCCCGTCGGTGCAACAAGAAGAAACGGCTTGCGAGGGTGTTCACCGGACTCCATCTGCTCTTGCATCCAGGCAAGGAATGCCAAGGTCTGCAGTGTCTTCCCCAAGCCCATGTCGTCGGCAAGGAGAACCCCCGGCATGCCCTCGACCCAGGCTGTCTGTAGCCAACTGAGCCCAGCCTGCTGATGGGGGTAAAGGTGTCGTGTCGCCAGAGCGGCTGGTATCCCGCCGGGCTGACCTGCGCGGCGCGGCCGCGTTGCCGCATAGCCAAGTTCTTCCAGATTGTCGATGACAATGGGAACAAGTTCCTCGTCCTCCTCATCATCATCCGTGCCTGGTTCCTTGGGCGGCTTATCCGGCTTGGATTTATTCGCCACTAGCTTACTCAGGGTCTTCAGCGTGTTTTCGTTCACTGGAACGCTGGTTCCCTGATAATTCACTGATTCTCTTCCGTCTTCCAGGGCCCCCCGGACTTGCTCGTAGAGATCGGGCGCATCCTGCAACGGAAGCGTCACGAACTGATCGCCAAGCGGGACGCCGACGGTGTGCGCACCCGAGAACGCGTCAGCTTCCTCCGGAAGCCACTGGTTTCCCTTGTTCGACACATAAGCACAGAGTTTGGGATGCCATTGACCAAGGCACTGCACGCGGCTGCTGAGAAATCGGGGCTGTTCGACAAACAGGTTCTCAAGTACCTCTTCATCGATCTCCTCACCCAGTTCATCACGCAACGTCGCGTGGGGATTGGCGATGAACGCCTGACGTGCCGCACCCGGCTCCTTCTGTTTCCGGTGAACCACAGACAGCGCACGCCTTGTCTGCTCGGGGACCACGACATACCAGCCACCACCCAGTGCGTAGTGTCCTCCGGCATCCGACATCCTGCGAAAGCGATCCGTAAAGGTCTGATGGTGAGCATCGGGGAGTGCCTCATCGGGCTCGGGCTGCTCCCCCTCTAGCACCGTCTGTTTCCGTCCACGGCTGAGCAGCACTGGATCGAAGCTAGCATCCTCTTTCACGTCCAGGGTGAATGCGTCGGCGCGCACGAGCTGAATCGTCTGGAGTTGCTGATCAACCACCGCATCTTCAGGAAGGAGCGCCTTTATGGCATCCCAGCGCGCGAACCGGCCATCCGTATCCGCCGGGTCAAGCGCCTGATACTCCCGTATTGCCTCGAGGATGCTGTAAAGGGGATCAAGGAGCATGTACTGTCGCGACCCTGATTTAAGGAGTACACCATCCCGGTTACCACCCATGACCGGCTTGCCGTCGTGGCGCAGTAGTCGCGACTTAAGTTTGAATCCGTTACTCGCGATCGGGCCCTCACCCCTGATCTCGAGACGAAAAGGCCCGGCTTCGGGCAACTCGAGCGCACGCAGTTCCCATGCCGCAAACTCTGCGAGGCGCTCGTCACTGACGAACACGCCATCGGAGAGTTCCGCGGCGTCACCATCCTGCAAGAGCGTCGCGAGAATCGCCTTCCCTGTCTGATGCCGCGGCTGCAGAAGAAAACCACCTTCCCGCCGCACCCAACTATCGTGTTCGACCATGGGGCATTAGCTCCCTGATGCTGAAACGGATCCCCGTTTGCTTCCGAATATAACTTTCCACCTTGCGCTGCCAGGTCCCTCGCTCCGCGCCATGGTGTGCTTGCTCGAAATCGGGACCAGTCACCAAGTCCGACCGTTGATAACGCTGTTTGTAGAACTGTGGCCCGGAGGATTCCCGGTCGCTCCAGATGCGCACCTTTGAGGAGTGACTCCACTCCGTGATAACTAAATTGCCCACACGTAGAACAAGCACTGCCTGGTCATTGCGGGCGCCATCACCGCTCTTCAGTTCCCCATATGTCCCAGCAAGGCGGCTTAGATAGCTCCTGGAATCCTGGGCAATTTTCCAGCCAAGAGCGACCCAGGCATCCGTGATATGGCCTTCGCGAAGATAGGCGAGCCAGAATGCACTGCGGTAGCGCCACTGGCGGTCCGCGTTCTCGTAGTACCTCGCCTGCTGGTCCAGCAAGCGGAAGAAATCCTCGAGCGTCCCCTCAACCAACCATTGCCGGAAGACTCGCTGCGCAGCCTCTCCGACCCTGTTCCAGCCAGTAGACTTCAGACGCGGATCGCCCAGGTGACTCAGTAAAAACCCCTTGATGGACTCTTTCACCTCTTTATCCGGATCCCGCTCCTCGAAGGGCACCAGAAGAGCTTCGGCCAAGTCCCCTAGCAGCTCCGGCCCAAACCGAAAGCTCACCCCTGGCTCCCCCTGCCGCAGTGCTAGCGACAGCCGCCGCTCTAGTTCTTCGGCATTCAGGGCACCCCGCTTCAGGTCTCGTCGCAGATCGCTCATGACCCCGCGAAAGACAAACCGGACGAACGCGGAGTCGCTCAGGCTGCCGGAAAGCCCCACTCGATCGAGGAACGCTTGCCCATGCTCTGTACTGGCCCCAAAGGCTTGGGCAATCACCTTGTAGCCATCGGAGTCGAGCAACCGATGGGTGTCATGCAAATCGAGAAAGGCTCTGGCCCTGGGGGATCTTGAAGACCTCAATCCGTCAATGGCGACGTCGCGGAACGCGGCGATCTCTGCCGTCTTCGGGTGAAAGTAGTACAGGTAAGCATGTGCAACCGCGAGAAATGCCCGAGGTTTCCCGGCACCCTGGACGCATTTCAGGTACCACCGCACGAAACCGGCATGTTCACCAAGCGCTCCTCCTTCGGGACGGTAGGCTCCAAGCACCGCCCACGGACTCAACCGCAATCTCCGCAACGAACGCCACCAGGTCTCATCACGGTTCTGGTAGGCCGCCCAGAGTTCTCTCGCGACGCGTTCAAGGTCTTCCGCGGGTGGAACCTCGGCGCCGGCGCCTGAGAACATGCGGCGGACATGTTCGTGAGCGCCCTTCAGCAGAGGCTCTCTGGAATAAAAGTCCGGGACTTTCGGCGCGCGGATCAGCGCCGCACGCTGTTTGACCAACGCCGTCATTCGGCACCTCGTCCGCGAAGTGCCTCGATCACCTCTGGGTCATTCGTTGGTGGTGCCATAATGAATCGCAGGTCAATACGGCGGTTCTGGGGATCGGCGGTTGGGACGTCATAGTCTCTCCCCGGAAGGGGGCGCGAGTAACCGTACCCTGCCACGCTGAAAATCCGTTGTTTGTCACGATTCACGAGTTCGGTCAGGCTTGGCGACACCTCTGCGAATTCCCGGTATGCCCGAATCGCCCGATTCGCAGACAGCTCCCAGTTCTGATCGACTCCTTGCCGCATCATAGGTTGGTTGTCGGTGTGTCCCTCGATAAAAACCGCCTCTAACGCACCCAGAGTCTCCGCACTGCACTCCCGAGCGGCGGCGGCGTCGCGGTCCAGCTCCGTATAACAGGGAATAACATCGACTAGGACTTCCGCAATTACCGCAGCATTCTTTCCTGCCTGGCCGCTAAGCTCCGCCCTTCCACTTTCAAACTCGATGGCGCGCTCGTCTAAGCGCAGAACTCCCACCTCAGCTTCGACCGTGACCTGGATCCCCTGTGCGGCCAAAGCCCTCTCTAGCTCCCGAAGCATACGCTCGCGCAAATCCTCTATGCCGCTGTACGCGCTCACTAGCGCACGCAGGCTCTCTTGTTCTTCCCGAAGGCTGTCCTGCTCCGCCTGAGCCTCTCTCTGGGCCTGCTGGAAGTTGAGAACAAAGGCCATGAGCGTAATCACGAACACGAACAGAAGGCCCGACATGATGTCGGATACCGACATCATGTAGCTGGCCCCGTCGTCCTCCAACCGGCTGTTGGCGTCGCGCTCTGTCATGCCCGCTCATTCGCGTAACTGTTGAATTCCTCAATGGTCTCTTCGAGCTGTCGGACCGCACCCGCAAGCTGCTCGACGACTTTGGTTGCGTGCTCATCGAGCCCTTGCACGTAACGGTTCGTGGAATCCGCGTACTCTGACAAGCCCTCTTGGAGCTGCTCGAAGACCTTGTCCAAGGACTCATCCACACGCTGGAAGCGCTCCTCGTAGCTTTTCCAGATATCGGTCGTCTGGGACTGAGTACGCGAGAGTTGATCCGCCGCATCCGAGACTTTCTGCATCGCAGTGCCGATGTCGCCAGCGGCCCCCTCCACTCGGCTCCCCGTCTCCTGGAACCGCTGACCAGCAGTCTCCAGCGGCTCTTTAACCTCGGCGAGCGCCTTATGGGACGTATCGACGGACTCAAGAAGCTGGCGCATCTTCTCGTTCAGGTCCTGCGTATTGGATGTCATCTCCCGAATATCCGCGATGGACTGGCGCAACTTGGCTACCGACTCATCAAACCGCTCGACGATTTCATTCATGTTGGTCGTAGTGGTCTCGGTTGCCGCTCGGAGCTCACGGGTCATTTCGGCCACTGTCTGACTGATCTCAGTAACCAGCCCACGCACCGCACTGGAGAGCTCTTCATTGAGCTGGCGGCTGCTCTCCCGGAAGGTGTCTGAAAGCTCTTGGATGGTGCGCTGTGAGGCAGCCTGCATCTCCTCATGACTGGAAGACATGGCTTGGACCTGCTGTTCCAGACTCTGGCCCATCTGTTGCACCGTCCCGGCGAACGCCTTCATCTCCTCACCTGCAGCCGAGGAGATTGACTCGGAGAACTCGCGCATCAGCCGCTCGAGTGTCTCGTCGCTCGCCTGTCGTTGCTCCGATCGCATGCCTTCGATCTCGTGGACCACGCGCTCCAGCACAGGAGTCAACTTCGAAGTAACACGGTCATCCAACGCTTCGGAAATCTGGAAGGCGAGATCATTGCTGAAATGCTCTAGAGCCGCACGCTGCTGCTTGAGTTCGCGAAGTGACTCATCTGTAAGGCCCTCCTGAGTCACTCGGCTCAGACGCGCGTCCAATGCTTCGACCCACTCGTTACAGAGTTGATCGAACTGGTGAACCTTTCTCTTCTCCCAGGACGAGAAGGCGATCGAGGATACGAGACCAACAATCGATGTCATGAAGGCAAGAGCGGCCCCGCTAAGCAGGGCCGACAAAGCCTGCTGTGCTTGCCCCACATCCTCGGCAGCCAGCCCCTGGCTCGCCTGTCCGATACCGATAACAAGACCAACGAATGTCCCAAGGATACCTGTGCCGGTAAGGAGATTCGGTAGAGCGTTGTAAATGCGGAGGTTTACTCGCGGCTCAAGGAGATTCTGCCGGTTGAAATATCGATCAGGAGCAGCGGTGTTCCTAATGGTAGGAGTCTCACCTGAATCGCTGTCCATGTCGGGGAAGATCAGCGTCTCGGAGAACTCAGCCCATGTGTGCTTGAGCACAAGGCTGCGCTCGAACGTCTCTTCGAGTTCGGAGAAGTACTCGGCGAACTCCCCTTCTCCGCCGGTATTCTTTAGCGTCTGGACGCACGACCGAAAGTCGCGGATCAACGGCTCGATCCGATACTTCAAGCGGTAGCGGGCTACAAGCGCCCAAAGAATGATCGCACTGCAAATGACTGCAATGCCCGGCACCGACGTGATCAAACCAAGCCATTGCATCACTGGTACTGCTTCAAGGATTTCCATCGGGTCTCCAATCCCATAACGAACCCACAAGCCGCGGTCACCTGCTGCAGCCTCGCGCAAGCTGTGTCCGGTTTCGGTGATTCAGGGAATCACGGGCAGGTTTCGTCGTGTTCTCGTGGCCGCCGCAACCAGCAAATCCTTGGCTGTCTATACCGGTCGTTTGTTCCTTTCCGGATGGCGCCATTCCCTCGCAAAAAGGGAATCAGGTCAATACGCAAGGCCGCTGCTCGGAAGCTCGGCGAGGGAGCAGAGACAAAGTCCGCACAGGACTTGATTCTCGATGTCCTAGCCTGCCCCCAAAACACTTGATGTGACACCTGACTGTGCGCGTTGGTAATACATGGTGCGCCTGGCTCATTAACCCTTCGAGGGACTCGCCGTCCCCCGCGTCAAGCGCTGACGTCATCATGCGTCTCTCGCTTATAGTCTCCCGGTGCAAGCCGGATCATCCATTCGCTAAGCTGGTCATCCGGAATGCCGGCCTGGTCGAGCATGGCCAGCAGTTCCTCCTGCCGGGGCTGCCCGAAGACCACACGATAGGCTGCGAGCTGGCGACGCAGCCGGCGGAACGCCTCGACCTCCCGCGTGTAGGGCAGCGTTGGAACGTGGCGCTCGACCTTGCTCGGTCCAGGGGCAACCCAGTACGGGACCAGATCATCCTGACCGGCCTCACGGGCCGCAAAGTCCGCGGCCGTGAACAGTAGTCGCCAGAGGTCCGCACTCGGTGCCCACCGGGCACGGGCTGCGTCCGCGTAGTAGCCCGCGACGTTCCGCCGGACCGCATGCCCTTTGTACCGGTGCACGCGCCCCTCGCGTTGTTCGAGATCGACCGGGTTCCCGGGAAGATTCCAGTGGATCAGGCGGTGACACCAGGGGTGGAAGTCGAGCCCTTCCTGGCCCACCGAAGTGCTCGTGAGCACGAATGGCCGGAAGGGGCTGTTGAAAGCGCTGCGCACCGCATCCTGGCTGATCACGCCCTGTTCGGTGCGGACGTCACCGAAGCGCTGCGCGAATGTGGTGCGGATGCGCAGGGTTTCGGTCGTCAGCCGTCCTTGGTGGTCCGCCTCATGGAACTGCGCGTGCACGCGCGACGGGCGCGGCTCGATGGTCGCCACCAGCTCCTGGACGCAGCGCCTCGCCACCTCTTCCGGCGGCTCACTCTCGGACCAACCGAATTGCTCCCAGTAGAGGTGCCAGGCTTCATCCAGCACGGCCTGGAGATTGCCGTCGACCGTGTACCGCAGCACCCGGCGCCAGTGAGCGTTGTCCGAGGACTGCCGGGCATCTCCGTAGATTTGGTCCAGCAGGCAGATCACCGCCGGGCGGTTGAAGAGATTCCAGAACGCGTGGGCGATCTGGGTCGCGCGCGCCCGCCGTTGCCGCTCACCGAGCCCGGCACTAGCAAGCGTTCGGGCGGCCACCACGCCCGGCGCCCCCAGGGCGACGTCGGTCAACAACTCCACAAGCCCTGCTGGCGGACGGCCCAACTCACCGGGATCCAGGTTGGCCAGGTCATCCAGGTAGTGCGGCAGGGCCTCGGGGTTCGGCTTCCCGGTGTCCTGATCGGACGCCTGCGCCCAGTATCGGAAAAAGGCTCTGAGCTCCGGTTCCAGAACGACTGGCGCCATATACTCCCAGCGGGGATCCTCTGCCTCCTCGCTCGTGGCTTCCGTCACTTCAGCCAGCATGGCCTCGATACGTTCGCCGACCCAGGCGCGGACATCGGAACCCTCGGGGGCGGCCAACGGATGGAGTTCATCGGCGAAGCGAAGTGATGGCACCAACAACAGGAGCAGTCGGTGCCGAGATCGTCCGACACCTTCCTGGTCGGTGAAGCGCAACAGCGGGCGCCGTTGGCTGGCCGGATCCTCATAGTGCGCAAGGGCTTCCCCCATCATGCGCCGCTCCGCCTCATAACTGAGCACGCCACTGACCACATCGGGGACGAAGTTCCAAGCGGAGAAGAGCAGGCTCTTGGTGCGGTCCTCCTGTCCCTGGAATGGGCCACCCAAGTTCCAGTACGGGAGGGATGGCGGCATCCACAGCAGCCGCCAAAGGCCCGTATCCAGCAGCTCCGAGACGACGGCACGCAGCTTGGCATTGCCCGGATCCATTTCCCGCCAACGGGATAGCTCGCTGCGTTCAAGAAAGGCTTCCGGGTAGCGACGCTGGACGGCCGTCAGCTTCTCGGGCTGGAGGAGCGCCGTCTCCTCGACCCGATCGTTGACCCGATACCCCTGCATGAAATGCGGTAGATAGGGCCCGGCTTTCCAGTAGACCATCGGATCACTGGCACCGACGGCGCGGAACCACGCGTCGGCGGCGAGATACTGCCGCACATCCGCCGGCTCGACACTAAGCGCGACCGAGGCCTCTCGCATCATGCCGTCGTGTTCCTCACTGGCGGCAACCCGCTCGGTACGGGCCATGATGGCGCGCAGGCTCGCTTCCACGGCCACCTTCGCCGCCCGGACCTCGGTGGGGATGCCAGTAGCAGCACGCTTCAACTGCTGACTGAATCGGGAGAGCTGGCTGTCCAGCGTGGCCACCCGTTCACCGTCGTAGCCCAGGAGAAAGCGCGTCGTCGCATGGAAATCCTGGTAGTGGTCGTCCGTGTCGAGCTCTGCATCCGTGGTGTAGAGCTTATACGGCGTTGCCGAGAGCAGCAGCGTGCGCACCGGCTCGTTGTGCTGGTTGGTGGCCGTGAACAGGTGCCGTGCGAGCTCCGTCGCCGGATCATCGTCGTCGGCATCCTGGTTGATCAGTGCCTTGAATCGCTGGAACTCATCGAGGATAACGAGATCCGGCTGCAGCGCCTCGACGCAGCATTCGGCAAGACGCTGCCGGAGCTCTCCAGTGACCTGATTCCTGGCCTGACGGGCCTCCACGCCATACTCTTCCGGCGCTTCCAGAAACCACCGCTCGATCACCGCCTCGAGGCGTTCGAACAATGCGTGATCACCGATGACCGCTGCCTGAAAGCGCTGCCGAATGCCGGGCTCCAGCGGAAGGGGCGTCCCCAGCAGATCCAGCCAGCGATCCCGCCCGACCCAGCCCTGGAGCAGGTTGGCCAACCCTTCCCGGCGTGAGACCACATCAACAAGCAGCCAGTAGAGCACGCGCCGCTCGCGCTCCATGCCACCGGAATGCCCCATGTTGAACGAGGTACCGGGGGTGAAACTGATGAAGTTCACCCTCCCCTCGCCGAGCCCCCTGCCGCCCTGGCGCGGTGCAAGCTCGGTGGCGAGCATGGTCAGTCGTGTTGCCAGCGCCACCGACTGCTGGGCGTCGGCCTCCACCCGCAACTTGGGCAGGTTGGATCGGGCGATACTCTGGTTGCTGCAGATGTAGACCACATCGATGCGGTCGCTTCGGTCCCAGAGGTGATCAATCGCGCGGGCGATCACCCCGCGGGCCACAAGGGTCTTGCCGAGCCCGACCTCGTCGGCCACAAGAAAGCGGTGGGTGCTGTCCGGCGCAGTGAACAGGCGCAAGAATGCATGATCGACGGTACGCCGCTGGAAGGGTTTCAACGGGCGCAGAATCGCCTCGACGTCCGGACGCTTCACCGCGTTGCCCTCCCCTCTAACGCCTGATCGACCGCCTGCCAGATCGCCCGTAGTTCCTCTGGGACCACCGCCGCATCACCGGAGACCTCGGTGAGATCCTCGATCACGCTGCGGACAGCCTCCAGACGCTCGGGATCCCGGGATGCGGCACGGAGAAGGTCTTCCAGCAGGGTGTCCGCATCGAACCCACTGCCCCAGTGTTGGCCCTGCCCGTCCTCATCGTCCTCGCCACCCGCCCACTCCATCAGCCCCTCGAGACCGCCCAGCAGGGCGCGCAGGAACTGAAGGAATCGCTCGGGGGTATTGATGATCATGCGCAGAACGCGATCGGAGCGCCCGTCCGGCATGCCCTCGGTGGGCAGTTTCAAGACAAAGGTCAGGTCATCGACCTCCGCCGCCGTGGCGCGGAGCCGGAAGGCAACGAATGCCGTCAAACGCTCCAGGGGCAACTGCCAGGACGCGCCATCAACCGGGCTCCGCGCCTGCTCCCGGTTGAGGGTTACGGGCCAGTAGCCAACCTCCACACCGGCGGCGACCGGCAATGAGCCCGCCAACTCCCAGCGCCAGTCTTCCTCGCCCGGCGTACAGCAAATGCGCAGGTCACCATGCAGAAGGTCGTCGCGAAGCTGCTGCAGCGCCTTCTCGGCCGCCACGCTGGTGGCATCCGCCGGCTCGGTGTCCTTGGCGGCATAGGGCGCGCACAACTGCGCGAAGCCCGCCTCCAGGAACCGGTCAATCCCGACGCCTTTGCCCTCGCTGTAGCCCTTGCTGCCGCTGACCTCGGCCATGACCTCCACGTTGCGCCCAGCAAGAGCGGACCAGGTCAGGTTGGCGGACCCGACGAACCAGTGCGCCCGGTAACCGTGTTCCATGATGATTGCCTTAGCGTGCAGGCCTGCCGGTCGCCCGGCCGTCTCATCCTCGGCCTCCTCCAGGTCCGCTTCCATCATGACCTGCTGGTCAATCCATTGCCGATGCACGGCGTCCGGTAGCGCATCCAGGGTCTCGGCACGGCTGACCAGCATCCGCTCCTTTGCCCCGCTCGCCGTCAACGCCCGGAGCCCGTCGGCACCCACGAACGGCGCAATGGCAAGGACCCGCCGGGCCGTGGGCATTGGCTGCCACGCTCGGTTTGCAGGGGCGTCACTGAGCCCTAACGTGTGAAACGTGACCTCGCTGTCGAAACCTTCCGGCGCCGGAAAGCGCGTGCGCCCCAGTTCCTCACTCAGGTGCTGCAGCTCCGCGTCGAGTTCCGGCTGCAGCGTCTGCGCTGCGAATGTCGGCAGCCGGCGAACCAGGTCCGATAGAGACGCTGAGCCCGGCACCGATTCGGCCTCGCCCGGGCTTCCCTCGCTGACCAGAGCAATGTCCCAGGAGCGATCAAAGGTGAGATTGCGCGATGCGACGGATACCCGGATGACGGGTTGTTCGTCGTCCGATGCGAACCGTGCGACCCAGACTTTGGGATGGAACGCTCCGCCGCCCGGGGCGCGCACCGGGTGGACGCTCGGCTCGAGGGCGGAGTAGAGTTCACGCGGCAAGTGCGGAACGGCGATACCCGTCTCGTCGACAAACACGTGGACGCGGTCCGTCGCCTCGCGCAGCGCCTGGAGGAGCAGCAGCGGTTGCTCGAGCAGCGTATCGACACCCTCATCGGACTGCGCCAGCACGGCAAGCGGCAGCGCCAGCAGCACTTCGAGATCCAGGCTGTAGGTGGTCATCACCGCACGATCCAGCCTGTAGCCGGGCGGAGGCCGCAGGATATCAGTGGCGACTTGGCGTGCGTCGGGGGCCAGCATCAGTTGGCGAGTCCGTGATGGAGGTCGGTGAGCATCTGCCGGACCTGCGGCCAGCGAAAGCTCATTCGGCCGACGCCAACGTCCCCGCGCCAGTCCAGCAGGCGGCTGTGATTGACTGTCCGGGCGCGGGCTCCCTTGAGCATTCGCTCGCGCTTTTCGATCAACTGGCGCAGCGCGGTACTGTCGGCGACGCTGGCCGCGCCTGACCGGGCAATCGCCTCGGACCAGGCCTCAACGAATCGCTTCTGGGGCGGTTTCACCGCAACACCGCGCTGTGCCGCCAGAGCCCAGAGCGCGTCGGGATTGAACGGAGCCTCCCCCGCTTCCCTCGCCGCCCACTCCCCGAGGCGTTCGCGGTAGTCTTCAATGCGATCACTGTCCGTCCCGTTGTGATCGCCGGCGCGATCCCGCCGCATCTCCGCCAGCAGGAGGTTATAGAGAAGCGGCGCCCCTTCCACATGGAGGGAAAAGCGCTGCGCCAGCTCAGCAATCCCCGTAATGGTCGAGGGTGCCTCCCAGACCTGTGGCTCTTCCCAGAGGGCCGCTGAGGAGCCAAGGCCCGCGCCGCCCTCCCCTGCGAGCCAGGCGAGCAGGCTGCCGTTGACGTTTGCCTGGATGCAGCCCTGCACGAACGCCGCCTCCTCACGGGTTAACCGGAAGTTTGCCGCCTCGAACAGGTCCGTCGGCGGCTCGGGCACGCGGGGGTGCCAAGTGGGCTCCTGGGTCCAGGTCACGCCGGGGTCATCCGCACGACCCGCCGGCTCCGCGCGAGCAAGTCGGCGGAAATGCCGGTGATACCAGCTCTGACTCTGACGCGGCACGAACACGCCCCAGCGCACCAGTGCCGCCCAGTATGCGGAGCTCGGCAATCTGGAGAGCCCGCGCCCGGCCTCCGAACCGATGATGCCTGACCCGCCGTCTCCGGACTTGAGAGCTTCGATGAGGGCGATCTCCCGGGCACGCGCCTCACCCGAGACATCCGAAATGCGCTTGTCGTCGCGTTCCATCGCCCGGTAGATCCAGGGGATGAACAGCACGTAGCGCATGCGGGTATGCAGCACGGATGTACCCGGGAAGAGCGAATCCGAGAGCAGATCACGCAACGTGCCGAGCCCGAGCTCGTCAACGGTACCCTGCTCACGGAAGAGATCGAGGACCTGGCGGACCTTGTTGCGGTCCGCAGCAGTCAAATCGATCCACGTAAGAGTCGCGGTCGGCGCTGTCGGCATGCCTGCGGATCACACTCCCTATGTCGGCTCATGTCGCTCGCGCGAGTCAGCGCATCATCGGCGGGATTCCCGTAGGGAATCCCGACTCACCGTTCAGAACGGTGACAAACTTCCCTGAAGGTGTCCACTGGACATGTCATGCACTGGAGCACGTGTGGCAGCCATCAGGGGCTGGAGGCTAAACAAACGCTTCGAAGCGCATATCTCTATGAGTAGGGAACTGGTCTGGTGTTGTTCGGCTTTCGGACCGCGAATCGCAATAAATCATGCACAGAAGCCGGTCGTTTTGCAGGAAACAGCGGTTGTGGATTTGAGAAAATGAGCCATGTGCAGCGCGGCCACCCCGGGCGACGGAAAGCGGATTCGACGCAGAGGAGATAACTGATGTTCCTGGACCACGACGAACTGGAAGACTTGACTGGATATAAACGAGCCGCTGACCAGCGGCGCTGGCTTATTCAGAACGGTTACAAGCATGAACTGGATGCACGCAACAGGCCTAAGGTGCTCCGCTCTCACGTAGAACAGAGGCTGGGTGGTAGCATCGAGGCGACGCGCGAACCAAAGCTCCGCTTGCCATGAGACCACGAAAAAAAGACCGCCATCTGCCCCCATGCGTGTACTACAAGCATGGAGCCTATTATCTCGTTCGCGCAGGTAAGTGGGTGAACCTGGGACGCGACTATGCCTCTGCCATCCACAAGTATGCGACGCTGCACAGCCGTTCCGGCACCAACATGGGAGCGCTCATCGACAAGGCCTTGGCAGACGCCCATGAGCGCGGGCTCAAAGCCAACACGCTGGAACAGTACGGCATCGCTGCCCGCCGTTTGAAAGACGCCTTCGCCGAGTTCGCGGTCGCGGACGTCCAACCGAAACATGTGGGGCAGCTTATGGATGCTTACAGAAAGTCTCCAAACTTCGCCAACCGCATGCGCAGTCTACTTAAGATGGCCATGGACCACGCTGTCCGCGTTGGCATGAGAGACGCGAACCCGGTCCTGTCAATCGAACGTTTCGATGAGCGACAGCGCACTCGCTACATCACTGACGAAGAATGGCGCGCGATATATGCCGAGGCTTCGTCGGCATTACGCTGCATGATGGACATCGCGTACTACACGGGACAGCGCATCGGCGACGTCCTGGCAATCAGGCTGACAGATGTTTCCGAACAAGGCGTGTCGTTCAGACAGGAAAAGACGGACAAGCGCCTGCTCGTTGAGATGTCACCGGGCCTGAGCGATGCCGTGGAACGCGCGAAGCGCCTTCACCGGACACGCCCGCTGTATCTTCTAGGGCAAAGGAACGGCAAGATCCGCTCCTACAGAGGCGCCAGAGATCTGTTCGCCCGCGCTGCCAGTAGAGCGGGCATCAAGGACGTGGGCTGGCATGACATCCGAGCCAAGTCGATCACCGATGCGAAAGCGCAGGGTCTTGACGCCAAGGCGCTAGCAGGTCATTCCACGGAAGCTCAAACCAATCGCTACCTCCGCGGCAAGACGACGGCGCGCGTGAAGGGGCCGAGTTTTAGACAATCGGATGGGTATTAGACAGTGGCAGTCAACACCCCCAGCGACAACAAGCCCTTACAGCACACTCCCATGATGCAGCACCTGGATACGTCGCGCCTCTGGCACTTCGCCAGTGCGACGCTACTGCTCAATGCAGCCTATCTGCTCATCATCCGGACTGGTCTCAACCTGCGCCTGAAGGACCCTAGCCTCACCGGCGCCCAGGTCATGCTGAGCCTGCCGCCGGCATGCTACGCCATGTATCACCTGGAAGAGCCGCAACTGCGGATTACGGTCGTGCTCATGGCCACCGTGGGTATGCTTTTCGCCGCTCTCGCCTTCGATACCCGTCGCATGATCCTGCTCGCGGCATACCATGTGTTGATGTACGGAGTGGTCATCCTGGCACTCATCCAGTGGGCGCCGGAGCGCATCGACCCGAGAGTCGAGATCACGGTGGTGTTCGCCTACAGCGTGGTGCTGCTTCTGATCAGCCTGCTGGGCACCTTCATCGCCGGCCTGCGCCACAAGCTCCGCAAGCGCAACCACGAGCTCAGGGAGGCGATGGCCGAACTCAAGGAACTGGCCACCAGGGATCCCCTCACCCGCCTGCCCAATCGCCGCGCGGTCATGGACCACCTGGCCCACGAGAGCTCGCGCGCGGCGCGCCGTACCCCGGTGCAGCAGTCCCTGTGCCTGTGCATGGCGGATATAGACTTCTTCAAGCACATCAACGATACCTATGGCCATCAGATCGGTGATCACGTGCTGTGCGCGGTGAGTAGCACGCTGCAGACAACCCTGCGACAGGGGGATTTCGTCGGCCGCTTTGGCGGCGAAGAGTTTCTGCTGATGTTCCCGGAGAGCACCCGGGAGGGTGCCGCCATCGCCGCCGAAAGAGTACGGACCGCGATCGAGTCACTGCATGTTGATGACATTCCACCCGAAACCCCGGTGACCATCTCTCTCGGCGTGGCCGTCCATCACCCCGGCGACACCGCGGATGAAACGCTGCGCCGCGCCGACGAAGCGCTCTACACGGCCAAGGAGGAAGGCCGCAACCGCGTCGTCGTTGCCGCAACACCGGTGGGGCCGGCGCGGAAGAACGCCTGACGTCAGCGACCGGCCGCGGCCAGGGTCGCATGCCGTGAGTAGCGGACGTTGAGCCACAGCGCGGCGACCATGATGATGCCACCGAGGGCCAGGCGGAGCAGATCGGCGTCCCGGTTCCAGATCACCAGGTTCACCAACAGGCCAGCCGGAATCAGGGCATTGTTCATCACCGCCAGGGTGCCGCCGTCCACCAGGCAGGCGCCGCGATTCCAGAAGAACAGACCGGCGCCGGTGGCCACCAGGCCGAGCCACACCAGCACACCCCACTGGAGAGCGGTCGCCGGCAACATGGAGGTGTCGCCGAAGATGACGAAACTGGGTACGGAGACCAGCGCCCCTCCCACGAAGAAGTAGCCGAACACCCGGTGCGCCGGCACATCCACCGGATAATGCTGGTACAGGTGCTTGTAGCCCACCTGCCCGGCGGCGAATGCCGCGTTGGCGATCTGAATGAACATAAGGCCGGTGACAAACTCCCCGGTCACACCGTCATAACGAATGACTGCGGCACCGACCACGGCCAGCAGGGCCGCAGCAAGAGCCACCGGCGAGAACCGGCGATACAGCGCATCGTCGATCAGGGCGACGTAGATTGGTGTGGTAATCGTGAAAAGCAGCACTTCGGGCACGGTGAGATACCCGAACGAGCGGTACAGGCACAGGTAGGTGACCCCGAACTGCAGCACACCCACCAGCACCATGCCCCCTGACAGCCCGCGAGGCAATCCGCGCCAGCGCAGCAGCGGGACGAAGACCAGGCCGGCGAGCAGCACCCGGGTGAGCACGGCGAAGTCGTTATCCACCTGCCCGCTGAGGTATTCACCGATCAGGCTGAACGAGAACGCCCACAGCAGTGTAATGAGCACCAGATACGCCAAGCCCTGCCTCCCTCCGTTGTCGGCTAGCGGTGAAGACTACCGGGTACAACCCCGGTCGCCAACGGCCCCTGCCCAGCTGGAACACCTGCAGTAACACCGGTACACTCCCGCCACCGTTGGTACCGCCGAGGAGACACCGTGGCTGCATCCGCTGGCGCTCGCGGACTCTGGATACAGGCCATGCCGGTGCTGTTCGTGCTGCTGTGGAGCACGGGCTTCATCGGCGCCCGCTTCGGTCTACCCTATGCCGAGCCGTTCACGTTCCTGACCGTCCGCTTCCTGTGCACGCTGGTTGTCCTGTACGTCATCATCCTGCTGATGCGGGAGATCTGGCCCCGGGGGCTGAAGGCGTGGCTGCACATTGGCTTCGCCGGTGTCCTCGTCCACGCCGCCTATCTGGGTGGGGTGTTCTCCGCCATAGAACAGGGCATGCCCGCCGGGGTGACAGCGCTGATCGTGGGGCTCCAGCCGCTGGTCACCGCCGGCGTCGCCCGCTCCTGGCTGGGCGAGACCATCACCCGCAACCAGTGGCTGGGGATCATTCTCGGTCTGGTGGGCATTTCCCTGGTGCTGGGCGAGCAGCTGGACCTCACGACACCCGGCCAGACCTTTACCGGTTTCGGGCCCATGGCCCTGGTGGCGGCCCTGGCGGCGCTGCTGGGCATTTCCCTTGGCACCATCTACCAGAAGCGTTACTGCACCGCCATGCCACTCACCACCGGCACCTTCATCCAGTTCGTAGGTGCGGCACTGGTCCTGGGGCTCGGCGCCATGCTGTTCGAGACGCGGGAGATCGAGTGGTCGCTGACATTCACACTGACCCTCGCGTGGCTGATCTTCGGGCTGTCCATTGCCGCGATCCTGCTGTTGATGGCGCTGATCCGGCGCGGCGAGGCGTCCCGGGTGGCGAGCCTTTTCTACCTGGTGCCGCCGGTGACGGCGGTGGAGGCCTGGATCCTGTTCGGCGAGCGGCTGGGGCCCATGGCCCTGAGCGGTATCGTGATCGCCGTGATCGGTGTGGCGCTGGCTTCCCGGCAGCAGGCGCGCTGATTCATGCCCACCGCACACCGTGGAAGCCTGGCAACCACCCTCTTGGTGCTGGCGGGGGCCGTGCTCTGGGGCACTGCCGGCCCGGCGTCGCAGTTTCTCTATCAGGGCACCGACACGTCGCCCATGGCCGTGGCCCTGCTGCGGTTGAGCCTGGCAACCCCCCTGCTGCTGCTGATCGCGGCACCCACGCTACGACGCCACGCGGGACAACTGCGCGCTCGTGCCCGGCCGGTCCTGCTCGGCGGCATCTGTATTGCGCTCTATCAGGTATTCTACTTCCAGGCGGTCTCGGTCTCCGGGGTCACGCTGGCCACGCTCACCGCGCTGTGTCCGGTGCCGGTGCTGGTGGCGATCCTGGCGCGTCTCGTTCTCGACGAGCGGACGATGCCCATCCCGTGGTTCGGCATTGCCGCCGCCAGCACCGGCACGCTGCTGCTGGTGGGAACCCCGGAGACGGAATCGGCCCCGGCACAGCTGATCCTCGGGGCGGCCCTCGGGCTCACGGCCAGCCTGGCCTTCTCGGGCATTGCCCTGACCGGGCGCGCCCTGGGTGACGGCATGGCTCCCCTGACAGTGACCGCCAGCCTGTTTCTGGTGGGGGCGCTGACGCTGTCGCCCACGATCCTGTTCATCCCCGGTGCGGTGGCTGCCGCCTTCGACAGCTGGCCCACGGTGGCCTTTCTGGTGCTGGTGCCCACGGTACTCGCCTACGGCCTGTTCTACGGCGGGGTAGGCAGAACCCCCGCCGCGGTGACCGGCATTCTCATCGTCGCTGAACCGTTGACTGCGGCAAGCCTGGGATGGGCCCTGTTCAGCGAGACGCTCTCACCGCTGCAGGGCGTCGGGGCAGCACTCCTTTGCATCGCCATGGTGCGGGCGGCATTACAGCAGCGCGGGTGACACCGCGGCCGCCACCGGCTCAGCCGCGAAGCCCCAGCACATCTTCCATGTCATAGATGCCCGGCGGCTGCTGCCGGACCCAGACGGCGCTGCGCGTGGCACCGCGGGCGAAGGTCATGCGGCTACTGGCGCGGTGGGTGATTTCCATGCGCTCGCCCAGACCCAGGAACATCACCGTGTGATCGCCCACCACGTCACCGCCGCGGATGGTCTCGAAGCCGATGGTCTTGCTGTCGCGTTCACCGGTGCGGCCTTCGCGGCCGTAGATGGCGCACTCGTCGAGATTCCGGCCCAGGGAGTGGGCCAGCACCTCACCCATGCGCAGGGCGGTGCCCGACGGGGCATCGATCTTGTGGCGGTGATGCGCCTCGATGACTTCCACGTCGAAGTCGTCACCCAGCGCCCTGGCCGCCGTGGCCAGCAAGCGCAGCGTCAGGTTCACGCCCACGCTGAAGTTGGCTGCGTGAACCACGGGGATGCGTGTCGCCGCCTCACGGAGCTGGCGCTTGTGTTCGTCATCCAGCCCGGTGGTGCCGATCACCATGGGAACGCCGGCCCCGGCACAGGCGGCGGCGTTGGCGACGGTTGCCTCCGGCAGGGTGAAATCGATGAGCACGTCGACCCCGGCCAGGGCCGCCTCGACATCGTCGGTCACGGTGAGGTCCATGCGCCCCTGGCCGGCAAGCTCGCCGGCATCGACACCCAGCAGGGATGAGCCCGGCCGCTCAAGTGCCGCCGCCAGCTCCAGCTCCGCGTGTTCCAGGGTCGCCGCGATCAGATTGCGCCCCATGCGACCGCCAGCGCCGCAGATTCCGATACGAATGGCCATCTTCGCTCTCCCCCTGCCTGCCCGGCGACACCGCCAGGCGCAATCAGAACTTCAATTCGTCAAAGAACCGCTTGGCCTTGTCCACCCAGGAGCTGCCCTCGGGGGTGTGCTTGCGGCCGCCCTGCTCCAGGGTCTCGCCGAAGCGCTCCAGCAGTTCCTTCTGCTCCCGGGTGAGATTGACCGGCGTCTCCACCGCAACGCGGCAAAGCAGGTCCCCCTGCGGACCACCGCGGACCGGCTTGACGCCCTTGCCGCGGATCTTGAACGTCTTGCCCGACTGGGTACCCGGCGGGATGCGCAGGTTCACGCGCCCCTCCAGGGTCGGCACTTCCACTTCACCACCCAGGGCGGCGGTGACCACGTTGATGGGCATCTCGCAGCGCAGGTGAGCGCCGTCGCGCGTGAAAATCGGGTGCTCCCGGACCATGACCTGCACGTAGAGATCGCCGGGCGGTCCGCCACGCTCGCCCGGCTCGCCCTCGCCCGACAGGCGGATGCGGTCGCCGGTATCCACGCCGGCGGGGATCTTGACGTTGAGTTCCTTGGTTTCCTCGTTCTTGCCGTCGCCGCCGCAGGTGCCGCAGGGATCGGTAACCATGACCCCGGTACCACCGCAGCGCGGGCAGGTCTGCTGAATCGAGAAAAAGCCCTGCTGCACGCGCACGTCACCGTGACCGTTACAGGTGGTGCAGGTGTCCGGCTCGCGGCCCCCGGCCTGGCCTTTCCCGTCGCAGGCCTCGCACAGGCTCCAGGTGGGGATCTCCAGCGTTTTCTCGACGCCGAACACCGCCTCTTCCAGGTTCAGTTCCAGGTTGTAGCGCAGGTCCGCGCCGCGGAACATGCGGCTGCCACCGCGCCCCCCGCCACCGAAGATATCGCCGAAGACGTCGGAGAAGATATCCGAGAAACTGGCTCCGCCGCCACCGCGGGGGCCACCGCCCATGCCGCCCTCAACGCCGGCATGGCCGAACTGGTCGTAGGCCGCGCGCTTCTGTGGATCGGACAGGATCTCGTAGGCGTGCTTCACTTCCTTGAAGCGTATCTCTGTCTCTTCATCCCCCGGGTTACGGTCCGGGTGATACTTCATGGCGAGCTTACGGTACGCCTTCTTGATCTCGTCATCCGAGGCGTTTTTCTGCAGCCCCAGGATTTCGTAGTAATCGCGTTGCGCCATGATTGCGTTCACCCCCCGTGTGCTTCGGCGGCAATCCAGTATTCATCACTATTCGAGAAACGGGCCGCGATCGATCACTCGCGCCCCGCCATGCAGAACGGGCGCAGGGTACCACCCTGCGCCCGTTTGGCTAGCCCTTTGACAGGACAGTTTACTTCTTGTCGTCGTCCTCGTTGACTTCCTCGAACTCGGCATCGACAACATCTTCCGAGCTGCTGTCGGCCTGGGCATCACCGCCGGCTTCCGCGCCACCGGCCTGACCCTGCTGGCCGTACATCTTCTCGGCCAGCTTGCCGGAGGCCTCGCCCAGCTTCTGGGTCTTGGCCTCGATCTCGGCCTTGTCCTCGCCCTTGTTGGCCTCTTCCAGCTCGCTGATGGCCGTCTCGATCTCCTGCTTCTCGTCGGCACCGATGTTGTCGCCCATCTCGTCCAGCGACTTGCGGGTGGCATGGATCAGGTTTTCGGCCTGGTTCCGCGCCTCGACGAGTTCGCGCAGCTTCCGGTCTTCCTCGGCATGCTGCTCTGCATCCTGCACCATGCGCTCGATCTCGTCGTCGTTCAGGCCGCTGGAGGCCTTGATGACGATGGACTGCTCCTTGCCGGTGGCCTTGTCCTTGGCAGAGACGTTGAGAATGCCGTTGGCATCGATGTCGAAGTTGACCTCGATCTGCGGCACGCCCCGCGGTGCCGGCGGGATGTCCGAGAGGTCGAACCGGCCCAGGGACTTGTTGCCGCTGGCCATCTCGCGCTCACCCTGGAGGATGTGGACGGTCACGGCCGTCTGGTTGTCCTCGGCAGTGGAGAACACCTGGCTCGCCTTGGTCGGGATGGTGGTGTTCTTCTCGATGAGCTTGGTCATCACGCCGCCCATGGTCTCGATCCCCAGGGACAGCGGCGTGACGTCCAGCAGCAGCACGTCCTTGACGTCGCCGCCGAGCACGCCGGCCTGGATTGCAGCGCCAATGGCCACGGCCTCGTCCGGGTTGACGTCCTTGCGCGGATCCTTGCCGAAGAAGTCCTTCACCGCTTCCTGAACCTTGGGCATGCGGGTCTGGCCGCCCACCAGGATGACTTCGTCCACCTGGGAGGCACTCAGGCCGGCATCCTTCAGCGCAGTCTTGCTGGGCTCGATGGTCCGCTTGACCAGATCCTCCACCATGGACTCGAACTTGGCCCGGGTGACCTTCACGGCCAGATGCTTGGGCCCGTTCTGGTCAGCGGTGACGTACGGCAGGTTGACCTCGGTCTGCTGGCTGGAGGAGAGCTCGATCTTGGCCTTCTCGGCAGCCTCGCGCAGACGCTGCATGGCCAGGCGATCACCGCCCAGATCAATGCCCTGTTCCTTCTTGAACTCGCCGATCAGGTAATCAATGATCGCGCGGTCGAAGTCCTCGCCACCGAGGAACGTATCACCGTTGGTGGCCAGCACCTCGAATTGGTGCTCGCCGTCCACTTCCGCAATCTCGATGATGGAAATGTCGAACGTACCACCGCCCAGGTCGTAGACGGCCACCTTGCGATCACCACCCTTCTTGTCCAGACCATAGGCCAGGGCGGCCGCGGTGGGCTCGTTGATGATGCGCTTGACCTCGAGGCCGGCGATCTTGCCGGCGTCCTTTGTGGCCTGGCGCTGGTTGTCGTTGAAGTAGGCCGGCACGGTGATCACCGCTTCGGTGACCTCCTCGCCGAGATAGTCCTCCGCCGTCTGCTTCATCTTCTGCAGAACGCGGGCGGAAATCTCCGGCGGCGCCATCTTCTTGTCGCGTACCTGCACCCAGGCATCACCATTATCTGCTTCGACAATGTGATACGGCATTTCCTTCACGTCGCGCTGGACCACGTCTTCCTTGAACTGACGGCCGATGAGCCGCTTGACCGCGTGCAGCGTGTTCTCCGGGTTGGTGACCGCCTGGCGCTTGGCCGGTGCGCCCACCATGACTTCGCCGTCTTCGGTGAAGGCCACCACGGAAGGCGTCGTGCGATCACCCTCGCTGTTCTCGATGACACGGGACTGCCCGCCATCCATGACCGCCACGCAGGAATTCGTGGTGCCCAGGTCGATACCGATAATCTTGCCCATTACTGTGCTCCTTGAAACGTTGTCGCCAATTCGTTGCTTGCGGCAATTCTGTTGCTGGTTCCCTACATTAGGGCGCCGGGACGTTTTTCAAGCCGCGGCGGTCAGGCCTGCTCGTCGATGTGGCCACCCTGCTGTTGTTCCGCCTCCTTGGAGACAATCACCATGGCCGGCCGCAACAGGCGGTCATTGAGCATGTACCCTTTCTGCACCACATGAATCACGGTGTTCGGTTCATGCTCCGCGGACGGCTGCGTGGCCATGGCTTCATGGCGTTCCGGGTCGAATTTCTTGCCCATGGGCTCGATCTCTTCGACCTCGAACTTCTCCAGCGCCTGGGCGAGCATCTTCAGGGTCAGCTCGGTCCCCTCGCTGAGCTTGGCTACGTCCGCGTTGGCCTCCTGGGCGGCGGCCAACCCCATTTCCAGGCTGTCCTTCACCGGCAGGAGTTCACCGGCCAGCTTCTCCAGTCCCTGCCGCTTGGCCTGCTCCACGTCCTTCTGCAGGCGGCGGCGGGCGTTCTCCATTTCCGCCCGTGCACGCAGAAACTGGTTCCAGTTCTCCTCGGCCTTCTCCTCGGCTTCGCGCAGTTTTTCCTCGAGTTCCTGGACGCGGTCTGACTCCTCGCTGCCACTGGACTCGTCGGCGGTATTGTCATCCAGGGTGCCCTCGACGGGCTGCTGCTCGTTGCTCTCGGCCTCGTCTGTGCGCGTGTCCTGATCCTTGTCAGCCATTGGCACTCTCCAGTTTCATGTTGTCCGGAACCGGTGCTGGCGCGGCCAGACCGGTAATACAATGTGTTCGCAACGGCCGTCCCGCGCCCTGTCCCCGCAGGAAAAGGACACTCGCGACGCCCGTGGTGCATCTACCAGCGGGAGATGGGGATCAATGCGATTGATTCAAGGCGGACCCGAGCAGTTTTGCAGTCATATCTACGATGGGAATGACCCGGTCGTACTCCATGCGGGTCGGCCCGATGACCCCAAGCACGCCCAGCACTTCGCCTTCCGCGGAGTACGGTGACGTCACCAGGCTGCAGCCATCGAAGACGCGGTAGCCCGACTCCTCGCCGATGAATATCTGGATGCCATCGGCGGCGAGACACTGATCGAGAACGTGGAGAATGTCCCGTTTTTCGGTGAAGGCCTGGAACAGGCTGCGCAGCTTCTCGACGTTGGAGAGCTCCTGGAACTCCATGAGGTTGGTCTGCCCGGCCACCACGTAGTCGTCCTGCTCGCCATCCTCGTTCTCGCTGAACACCTTGCCCCCGAGTTCGATCACCGAGGCCATGAGGGCGTTCATGCGCTCCTTGTCCGACTCCATGCCCCGCAGCAGCTCGCTGCGGACCTGATCCACACCCTGCCCGGAAAACTTGCCGTTCAGGAAGTTCGCCACCTGTTGCAGCTCGGACTGGGTGTAGTCCCGGTCCGTGTGCACCACCCGGTTCTCCACCTCGTGCTCGTTGAAGACCAGGATCGCCAGCACCCGCCGGTCGGACAGCGGCAGGAACTCCACGTGGCGCAACGAGCGGGTGACATGCCGCGGCAGCGTCACCACGCCCGCCAGTCGCGTCAGGCCCGAAAGCAGGTTGGAGGCAGAATCCACCAGTTCGTCGGGGCTCTGGCCGCGGGTGAGCTGCAGATCCGTGCGCTGCACCGCGCTGGCATCCAGCGCCTGGACAGTCAGCAGGGTGTCAACGAAGAAGCGGTACCCCTTGTCCGTCGGCACCCGCCCGGAAGACGTGTGCGGAGCCCAGACATACCCCAGCTCTTCCAGGTCCGCCATAACGTTGCGCACGGTCGCCGGGCTGACTTCCAGGCCCGATTCCCGCGTGAGCGTGCGGGACCCAAGGGGCTGCCCCTCGCGGATATACCGGCGCACCATCACCTTCAGCAGGTGCTGCGCCCGTTCGTTCAGTTCCGTGTCCGGTGTGTGCTTACCCATGGCTCTTGAGCACCCTAGTCAGTCTGCTTGCTACCGTGATGCACGACCACGTCAGCGCAGAGCGGCGCTTCCCGGCCCGCCCTGTCACCGTGTCCTGCTGGGAATTCCGCCCGATCACGGCAACATGGATGCGGGCCGGGGATGGCAGGCGGGCTACTGGCTACAGGCGCCGGGCGGCCAGCAACCGGCCCGTCTGCGCCCCGCTCCCGCCAGGCTTTAGCACTCTTCGAGCAGAGTGCTAAAACGCTACCAACGGCCCCGGAGCAAGTCAAATGAGTCAACATCCCGGGTCCCCTCCGTTACACTTGGGCGGACTCCAAGGACTGAACCGTAATCATGCTCAACCATCTGCACGTCCGGGACTTTGCCATTGTCGATGAACTCACGCTGGAATTCGACGCCGGCATGACCACGCTCACCGGCGAAACCGGCGCCGGCAAGTCCATCCTGCTGGACGCCCTTGGGCTCGCCCTGGGTGATCGCGCGGCGGCGGACACCGTACGCCCGGGTGCCGAACGCGCCGAGATCACCGTGACCTTTTCCATCGATACGCTCCCCGCCTGCCAGGCCTGGTTGCAGACCCAGGAACTGGACGATGACGGTGAATGCATGGTGCGCCGCGTAGTGCAGGCCAGCGGGCGCTCCCGGGGCTTCATCAACGGCCGCCCGGTGCCACTGCAGCAGCTGCGTGAACTGGGCGAGCAGCTGGTGGACATCCACGGTCAACACGAACACCAGTCCCTGATGCGCCGGGACATCCAGCGCAGCATCGTCGACGACCACGCGGGTAACGACGACCTCCTGGGCGACGCCGCGCGGCTCCACCAGGCGCTGGCGGACTGCCAAACCGAGATGGAGACCCTGCGAGGCGGCTTCGAGGACCAGGACGCCCGTCGGGACCTGCTGCGCTACCAGACCAGCGAGTTGGAGGAACTGGACCTCTCCGCCGAGGGTCTGGAGGCGCTCAATGCCGAACACAGGCGTCTGGCCAATGCCGGCACGCTGGCGGAAACCAGCCAGCGGCTCCTGCAGATGCTCTACGAGGACGAGCACGCAGCGCAGTCGATTATCGGTCAGGGCCTGCGGGAACTCGAGGAGTCCCTGGATAAAGATCCGGCGCTTGCCGACGTCCACGAGCAGCTGAGCGGCGCCCAGGCCCACCTGGAGGAGGCCGTCAGTGGCCTGCGCCATCACCTGGATTCCATCGACCTGGACCCGGCACGGCTGGAGGACGTGGAGCAGCGCATCAGCAACCTCAGCGATCTGGCACGCAAGCACCATGTCCGCGAGGACGAGCTTGCCGACGTCTACCAGCGCCTGTGCGGGGAGTTGGAGGCGCTGGAACACAGCGACGAACGGCTCGAAGAGCTGCAACAGCAGCACCAGCGGCTGACGCGGGAGTACCAGGACGTCGCGGAGAGACTACGGGAGCGTCGCCGTAACGCGGCCACAGCCCTGAGCGAATCGGTCACGGCTCAGCTCGCTGAACTGAGCATGGCCGGCGCGGCGTTCCGCATTGACGTGACGCCCCGGGAATCCGGCCAGCCCACGCCCCACGGCCTGGACGACATCAGCTTCCAGGTTCGCACCAATGCCGGTCAGCCCTTCGGGCCTCTCAACCGCATTGCCTCCGGCGGCGAGCTCTCGCGCCTGAGCCTGGCCATCCAGGTCGCGGCCGCGGGGACCACGCACATCCCGACGCTGATTTTCGACGAGGCGGATGCCGGGATCGGCGGCGGCGTGGCGGAGGTGGTGGGGCGGCAACTGCGCAGGCTCGGTGAGTATCATCAGGTGCTGTGCGTCACGCACCTTCCTCAGGTGGCTTCCCAGGCGCACCATCATCTGCAGGTACACAAGCGCACGGAGGCGGACAGCACCGCCACCACCGTCCAGCCACTGGATCGGGAACAGCGGGTGCAGGAGGTCGCGCGCATGCTCGGCGGGGTCGAACTCACCGATGCCACCATGGAGCACGCCGCCGAGATGCTACAGCGCGCCGAATCCGCTTGAGCCGCCCTGCCCGGTCAATCGCCGCGCTGCAGGCAGTTGCGGCACAACCCGTAAATGACCAGTGCCTGGTCGGCGATTTCGTAGCCCCGCTCGGCAGCGATGCGCCGCTGGCGTTCCGCCACTACCGGATCGTGGAACTCCTCGATTGCACCGCAGTCCACGCAGACAATATGATCATGGGGCTCGTCGTCCAGTTCGAACATGGACTGGCCACCTTCAAAATGGTGCCGCCGGACCAGCCCGGCCTCTTCGAACTGAGTGAGCACGCGGTAAACGGTGGCGAGGCCGATTTCCTCTCCGGCGTCCAGCAGCGCCTTGTAGACGTCCTCGGCAGAAAGGTGCCGCCGCCCTCCGGTGCTGTGCTGTTCCAGCACGTCCAGCACCTTGGTTCGCGGCACGGTTACCTTGAGGCCGGCCTTGCGCAGGTCGCGTGATTCCACGGTGCCCCCGTCAGAAGTGTTATACGTTATGATCGCGCACTATCGACGCAGGAACAAAGGCATCAGCACCATGCGACCCGTGATTCTCGGCTTATCCATCCTCGGCGGCGGCGCCCTGCTCACCGGCTGCTCCTACAGCGACATTCCGTTCGCCTATGAGGTCCCCGTGCAGCAGGGGAATATCATCACCGACGACATGATCGACGAGCTGGAGCCCGGCATGACCCGCCGCCAGGTACGGTTTGTGCTCGGCACACCGGCCATCGAAGACATTTTCCGGGATGACCGCTGGGACTACATCCATACCGAAACGCCGGGTGGCGGCGGCACACCCGACCGCCTGACGGTGATCTTTGACGGCGACCGGCTGGTTCGCCTGGAAGGCAACCTGGCACCGGAGAATTTCGGCGGTTCCTGATCTCCACCGGGCCTCAGCGGAGGCGGGCCCGTTGGCGGCGCGCCTCCCGGGGATCGATCTCCAGCGGCCGGTAGATCTCCACCCGGTCGCCGGCCCGTAGCACGTGATCTCCCTCCACGGCGCGCCCGTACACGCCCAGCGGCGCCTCTTCAGGATCGATTTCGGGAAACTCTCGGGCCATGCCCGAGTGCCGCACCGCCTCCCGAGCCGACGTATCCGGGGGCACCTCGACATCCACGACGAGCTGCCGCTCCGGCCTTGCGTAGGCGACCTGGATCAGGATTGATTCAGCGCTGTGGTCTGCCATAGACCTGATCCGCCCGGGTCACGAAGGAATCCACCAGCCGGTTGGCCACCTGCTCGAACACCCGCCCGAAGGCCATGCGCACGATTGAATTGCTGAACTCGAATTCCAGATCCAGGGCCACCTTGCTGGCATCCTCCCGCAGCTGCTGGAAACGCCAATAACCGTCAAGGCGACGGAAGGGCCCCTCCACGAGTCGCACTTCCAGCATCTTTCCCGGTTGCGCCCTGTTAAGCGTCGTGAACGAGCGTGATATCCCGCTTTTGCTGATGGTGACGTAGGCCTTGATTTCATCACCGCTGCGCTCGATGACGCCACTGTCGCTGCACCATGGAAGAAACTCCTTGTAGCGATCCACATCATTGACCAGGTCGAACATGGCCCGGGCGGAATGCGGCACGAGGGCGCTTCGTGAAATGGACGTCATCGCAAGAAGTCCTTAGCGGTTATCGGCTTGTTCAGATGGACTGTGCTGCCGCCAGGTCGCGCCGAGGTACACGCGAACTGTCAAAGCGGCAACGCGCCCGAAACTCTCGCCAAAAGGGCCAGCAGAATCAAGGGGGCGACATAGCGCAGCATCGGCATCCAGAAATCGTAGCGCCAATCCTCCCGCAGGCGCAGCGCACCGCGGAGCACCTCCGCGGGCACACACCAGCCAGTGAACGCCAGAATCAGCAGTGCCACGGCCGGGATGGCCACCCAGGCAAAACCCGCAACCGCGGTGAACAGTCCTGCTTCCCCCGTCCCGGCATTCAACCACCAGGTTGTAGCCACCAGCGCGAGCACCCCGGTCAACCAGGCCACGCCCCCCACCAGGGCCGTGGCCCGGATCCGCTCCACTCGACCCTGCTCCACCACGGCTCCCACCACCACCTGCATCAAGGCAATCACCGTAGTGAACACGACGATCAGCAGGAGCAGCGCCAGGGCCAGAGTCGCCTCGCGCCCCCCGGGCAATCCCAGCATGGTCTCCGGCAGGACGTGCAACATCAGCACTGGCCCCGACATCCCATCACCCCCGCCACCCGGCAACAAAAGGATGGATACCAGCAAGGCCGCCAGAACCGCGAACAGGAGATCCAGGGCCAGTGCCGCGCCGGCGCTGCTCAGCACTGGCCAGCGGTCAGACAGCGCGGCACCGTAGACCGTTGCGATCCCCAACGCCACCACCGTGGAGAACAGCGCGTACTCGCCTGCGGCCTGCACGCCATCCCAGCCAAGACTCTCGAAGCGCACATCGAACACCCGCTCCCAGGCCGGGGCGAGACTGCCCCACTGGGTGGCCCAGGCAACCAGAGCGGCCAGCAGCACAAACGCCGCCGGCACCAGCCCACGCATGACGCGCTGGGTGCCCAGGACCAGTCCCTGACCGACCACCAGGCAGGCCCCGCCCACCATCAGGGTATGCCACAGCAGCCAGCGCTCCGGCTCCGCCCACAGTGAGGCGAAAACGCGGGTGGTGGTCACCGCGTCCACCACCGGACTGCGGTCCACCGCGACGGCCTGCAGCCAGGCGCCCAGGGCCCCGCCGACCATGACCTGCAGCACCAGCAACAGGCCAGCCATGGTCACGGCAAGCCAGCCGACTCCGGTCCAGAGCCCGGACTGGCCCTGCGACGTTGCCATACGGTATATGCCGTCCGGGAGGGTGCGGCGCACCGAGCGACCCAGAGCAATCTCTGCAAGCCACAGCGGCAGCACCATCAGCACCAGGAAGCCGCCGTAGGCGAGCAGAAACGCGCCACCCCCGTGCTCGGTGACCAGTGCGGGAAACGCCCACAGGTTCCCGAGCCCGATGGCTGCCCCGGTCAAGGCAAAGACGAATGCGAACGGCCCGCCCCACTCCCCCTGGAGCGAGCGCTTCGGAATGGCCACGGCTGCCCTCCTCGGCCCAGCGGTACACCCCTTCTCCGGGTGTGCGACCCCGTTTCTTGTGCTGCCCCGTTTGGCGGACGAGCGGGGAGGTGCTTCTATCCTGACACTGGCTGCATTGTCCCCTGCCCTCTGGATTACGACAAGGCGTGCCTGCTGGCGGGGAGGCCCGCCCACCGTTACAATGCGCGCCGTGAGCAAAAAGAGCGGAAAAAAGAAGACGGACGACAGCAACGTCATTGCGGTGAACCGCAAGGCGCGGCACGAGTTCTTCATCGAGGAGACCTTCGAGACCGGCCTGGCGCTGGAGGGCTGGGAGGTGAAGAGCCTGCGCGCCGGGCGCGCCAACCTGCAGGAAGGCTACGTGGTCATCCGGCGCCGGCAGGCGTGGCTGATTGGTGCCAACTTCCCGCCGTTGCCCTCGGCGTCCACCCATGTCAAGCCGGACCCAACGCGGACGCGCAAGCTGCTGCTGCACCGGCGTGAGCTGGCACGGCTTATCGGCGCCACGGAACGCCAGGGTTACACCCTGGTGCCGCTGAAGCTGTACTGGAAACGCGGTCTGGCGAAACTCGAAATCGGGCTGGCCAAGGGCAAGCAGAAGCAGGACAAACGCGAGACCAAGAAGCAGCAGGACTGGCAGCGCCAGAAGGAACGCCTGCTCAAGCACAAAGTCTGACGACGTGCAGGCTCACAGCGGCCTTGAATTACGGTATACTGCCCTTACCTAGTCAGTAGGTAACGATTCGCTTCGGGGGTGTCATGGTCTCGACGTGGGTCGTGAAACCTGAGGTGCATGCCGAGGACGTCATCTCACCTCGTAAAACATGATGGCCAACTTAAAATAGTTGCCAACGACGAAAACTACGCTCTAGCGGCCTAAATCCCGCTAGCCCCCGACCGGCAAGTGCCTGTGCTTCCGACTCGGGGGTCGTAGCTCACAGGACCGCAGCGAGGGGGTTCCGCCTGCACCCCACGCTGTTAAATCAATCAGGCTAGTTGAGCGTGTTCCGCTGCCTGCCGGGAAGCGCTCGGCGAATGCAATAGGCGGGCTAAGCATGTAGATCCGACGGTGGATCTCCCGCGGACGGGGGTTCGAATCCCCCCACCTCCACCAAATATTGGTTCCACGAAGTCCACCAACTTCCAGTGAACCCTCCAAACCCCGCACCATGCGGGGTTTTCTTTTCCGGTCCGGTCCAATGGCCCTGACTCAGTAACGGTGTCGGACAGGCAGCGTCCCCCGGATCTGGCCAGGCGGCACCAGCACATCTTAACCCGTGGCCTCCAGCGACCGTCCCGGCGCGCCCGGGCGGTGCAGTCCAATAGCCTGCCAGCCGATGGAGACAAGCTGCGCCTGGTTCGAGCAGTTCAGCTTTTGCAGGGAGCTGCTTCACATACCCTCGGATGGTCTCGATCCTCGAGCCCCTAGTGGTGGCGATATCCACGAGCGTCCGGCCCACCAGCAAATGTGCCATGACGTCGGCCTCCGCCGGCGTGAGTTTATAGCGCTGGCGCAGGTAACGCCGATCAATGCTGCCCGGCTGCCCGGCGCGACGGCAAAGTACCAGGCGCTGCTCGTCCGGCACGCCATTGCCTTCAAACGGCAGGACAGTCAGCTCAAGACCACTGCCGTCTCTCGGGTCATCCAGGTAGAGCGTCGTGCCCGAGTGCATCAGGGCGTCACCGGGGTTTAGCAGCAACGTAGCAAACCGCCGGTCGGCCCCCTCATCAGCGAGGCGAAGGCGCCCTCCCCTGGAGCAAACGAGGCCCCGGGCCTTCCGAAGCATCGACTCCGCTTCCCCCTGAAGCGCCAGGATGGTGCCTTGGCGATCACACTGAATGAGTCCAAGCCCCCAGTGGGCGAGAAGCCCGTTGACGGCGTCGGCTTGCCTGCGCGTGGCCTCGACCGCGCGAGCGATTTGCATGGCACGTCGCAGATGCGGGATGACAACATCGATGTCCTGGAGTGTCTCGGGCCGAATGGGGCCGGACTCCCGGGCGTTCTGCACGCTGACGCCGCAATTCAAGCCGCGATCCACCGGCAGATACCCGACGGCGAAGTGCACGACACGACCCGGTTCGTAGAAGCCCTCGTAGACCTCGCTGCCCTCGAACTCCGCCCGGCTCATCAGCATCTCGTTGGTGACGGCGTTGCGCGGTGAGCGTGCAAAAAGGCTGGGGCCGATCTCATCGCGCCCGGCCCAGCGTGTGAGGTAATGGTGGAGCTCCGCATCACTGATCCCCGACGACACGCCCTGGAGGATGATGCCCTGATCGTTCATGTAGAGGACGTGACAGAAGTCGGTCCCGAGATACCCGCGAAGCGCATCAATATCCCACGGCCCGCCCTCTGCCGCCCGCGCGTAGAAGGTCTCGATGACGCCGCCCAGCGCAGCAAGCCGCCGTCCATCCATTCCGGATGCCCCGATGTCGTGTTATCAAAAATTATAGCGAGCGCGGACGTCGCCGCAACCCGACACTCTGATCGGGTGGAGGCGGTGCGAGATGCTCCTGGTGCAGCGAGGGCTGGTCGCGGAAGGCGAAGGCCGTGAGTTTCTGGAGTCCTCGGCGTTTCTCCAAGGCTGTCGAGTGGTCGTTTGTGACGCGGAGTCCGGCGCGGCTGCCAGGTCCCCCAGGTCCGATCCATGTGTAATGCGCAAAAAAATGCCCCAGCACTCGGGGGGAGAGGCCGGGGCCCAATGCGACCTGGGAGGTCGCCACGCTGAGTTACAAACCACGCTGGGAAAGCGCACGACAACGGTAACGCCATGGGGCGGGTGGGTCTGTACGGAACCGTACGCAGTATTGCCGCCCCCGCGGTTCTGTGCTCTCTTTCGTGGCGCCGGGCTTCGGGAACGTGTGCGGTGGGGTGTCGACGACGTTGGCGTCGGCACCCCGCGGCCGTTAGCGGATGTTGCTGCTGGCGACCTCCTCGCCCTCGACGCTGGACGAAACGACCCGGAAGTTCAGCTGCGTCGCTAAAAAGCCCAGATCCTGGAGGCGTGCTTCGGTTCCGGTCACCTCGGTGGTGGACTGCTCCTCGTACCGCCCGGAGGACTGTGCCTCGGTGGCTGCGGGTATGAAACCAAGCTCGGCCGCCTTGTCCATGCCGACGCTACCGTGGGAGACGTCGACGGTGTTGACGATCTGCGAGGGGTGGACAGCGTCCGGCATGAAACCGTAGTCGATCAGGCGCTGCTCGGTGCTGTCGAGGGCGGCCGCACTGGTTGCGAAGCCGGCAAGAGCGACGGTGGTGATCAGGTTGCGCATCATCATGGTGAAACTCCTTCAAGGATGTCGTGGTTGATTATCGAAGGCGCTGGCTCATCCCGTTCGCCGTTGATGAACAGGCCAGGGCGTCAGTAGCGCCTTACATGAGGTATACGGGCCGGATCCGATTCCGGATGCACCGGCGCAGAAAAACTTTTGCTGGAAGGGAGGGCTGAATGACCGGGAATGGCCGCGGAGGCTCTGGACCGGCTACTGCTGTCGATGGCGGAGCAACACCGCCTGAGTCCTGCCGGCCCTACCGGCACCCCCGCCCGGGCTAGTCGGGCTCCACCGGAGTCAGCACCAGAGCGTGCTCATCCCCGTCGATGCGCCCAACGGTGACGATTTGACCTTGATCGTTGATGGCCGGTGCCTTTTCGAAGACGAAAGCGCCGTGATGGGGGTCACCGGGGTGGATCAAATCGTTCAGGTCGCGCATACCGCCCCCCTGCTCCCACAGGAAGGCGCGTGGGCCCGACTCTGACTCGGAAACGCCCACCACCTGACCTGCCTCGTTGATTGCGGAGGCTCTGCTGGAATGGCCTCCGGGCAAGGTGCCAAGATTGACCACCTCCCCCTCGCGCCAGAGGAATGCGCGCTGCTCGCCGTCGAGCTTCCCCGTCCCGACGATTTGACCCCGATCGTTGATGTCCACGGCATGGCCCGTTGCCAGGCCCAGGTCGATCATCTCGTCGTTTTCCCACAGGAAAGCGCGACTGGCATCAGCCGTGGGAATGAAGCCCGGAAACGCGACGGAACTCGCGCCGACCACCTGACCCTGCGCATTGATCGCATGGGCCGAACTTGTATCTTCGCCTCCGGGCAGGCTGCCGAGGTCCACCAGATGGCCGTTCTGCCACAGGAACGCGCGTCGGGATCGGCTTGATGCCCAAGGGTCGTCAACAGCCCAGCCCACCACCTGTGACTTGCTGTTAATGGCCAGGGCTGAACTGACATTCCCTCCGTACGCGGGCACATCACCGATGTCCATGATGCTCCCGTGCTGCCACAGGAACGCTTTCAACGAAACTGTCGCGCTGCTGCCTGCGCTGCCGACAATTTGTCCCTGCTCGTTGATACCGTGCAGGGAGGTCCACTGAGAATGCTGGATATTCAGCACATTGCCATCAGTCCACAGGACTCCGTGACCATCACCCTGGCCCCATCCCGATGTACTCCAGCCAACCACCTGGCCGGCGTTGTTGATGTCCGTGGCGTGCGTCGTCACCGGATGATCTTCGAAGGGAGGGCCTGACAGGAACGGAAGATTGCCGAGAACGGTGATGGTAAAGGGGCCATCTCCCCGGGACCCGCCGACGTCGTTACCGTCGCCGTTTGCCGTGTCACCATCCGGCAGAGGGGCGCGATCACTCTCGTCGATCATGTCATCCCCCCTACTGTTCCCGTTGCCACCGCCACCGCCGCTGCCATCAATGCAGCCCGCCAGCGCAATCGCCGCAGCGGCGACAACACCCGCAGCGGCAGACAGTCCTGCATTGGTCATCTGGACTTCCATGTCGTGTGTCACGGACGTAACGCCGCTGCCCCCTCCGCCAAGGCGACGGCACGATCCACGCTGACGCCTGTCGACATTAACCCCCGGCGCTGCATTAAGTCGGTGCGATTCCGTACGCAGGCCTCTGCAGCCATCATGACGCGGAAAAAGCGGGCCCCGCAGGGCCCGCCCTCCTTCAGCCTGATCGTCTTTCTACCCGCTGGTCACCGGAGTCATGACAGGAGTCATTCCCCGATAAGCGGCCGGGGTCTATGGAGTCTGTGCGATACCGCACCAAGGAGGCGCCGAGGTGCCGACGTTCAGGACTGCGGATCCTGGCGCAGCCTCGCCTCCAGCGTTTTCGTATCGGTGATGTCGAACAGGGTGATGACAACACCGTCGATCACGTTGTCCAGCCTGCGGTAGGGCATGATGCGCACGGAGAACCAGCGCTCGTCGCCGGCCATGATCTGTTTCTCCGTCGGCACCAGGGTGCGCAGGGTTTCAGCCGCATCGTCATTCAGGTGGGGGTATTCCAGGGTCGTGGTCAGGTCACTCAGCGGGCGGCCCATGTCGCTTTCCCGCAGATTGAAGACACCGGCTGCGCGCTCCGTGTAGCGCCGGACATTGAGGCTCTGATCGAGAAACACGATGGCGATTTCGATGCTGTTGAGAACGTTCTGCATGTCGCTCTGGGCGAGGGCCAGATCGTCCAGCTTCGCGTGCAGTTCGTTGTTGATGGTCTGCAGTTCCTCGTTCATGGACTGCATCTCCTCCTTCGAGGTGGTGAGTTCCTCGTTGGTGGATTGCAGCTCCTCGTTGGTGGACTGCAGTTCCTCGTTCGATGACTGAAGCTCTTCCCGCGAGACCCGCGCCTCTTCGCGCAGGGCGATGATCTCGTCCCGATACTGCTGGATTTCGGCCTCGTGGGCCGCTTCCAGGGCGCTCTGGCCCCCTTTCCCCCGCCGCCTGGGTGCCCGGGCAACATCCCGGAAGACCACCATGGTCATGCCGCGCAGGGCGGCGGGTTCATGCAGGGCCTGCACTGTGACATCGACGGTCTGCCCGGCGTGTTCCTCCGTCATTTTCAGGCCGTGGAGATGGACGGGCTCCGCCTGCTCACGGGCCTGCTTGAGCGTCTGGACGATGGGAGCGCGCAGCCCCGGACGGGCCATGGCGTGGATGTTCCAGTTGGCCTTGCCCGCCGCGGGCTCCAGATACTTGCCGGTGCGTCCGCTGATGTAGACGATATCGCCTTCGCTGTTGAGCAGAACGGCAGCCGGTGCGTACACCTGGAGCAGCACATGATCGGCGGCCGCCTGGACGTTGTCGGCCTTGTCGTCGGGAAAGTCTGGAGTCGGCACGGCATGCTCCCTGGTCGCCCGGGACAACGGGGGAAAGGATTTTAACAGGAACTCGGGGCCTTCAATGGCCGGGGTCTCCTGCCGTGAATAGATGCGCAGGGGCGACCGTAACGGCGTGAACAGGTGTGTCTGTCGGCCCACGGTCTCGGAACTGCCCAGCAGCAGCAACCCGTCGGGGCGCAGACAATAGTGGAACAGCGGAATCAGCCTGCGCTGGAGCGCCCCATCAAAGTAGATGAGCAGATTGCGGCATGCCACCACATCGAGCTTGGTGAAGGGCGGATCCAGCACCACATCGTGCTGGGCAAACAGCACCATGTCGCGAATCCCGATGTTCACCTGGTAATGGTTCTCGTGGCGGGTAAAAAACCGGGCCAGGCGCTCCGGCGAGAGCTGATCGCCAACGGACAGCGGATACTCACCGCGACGCGCGGTGGCGATGGCGTCCGGGCTCAGGTCCGAGGCAAAGATCTGCATGTGCGTCGGCGCGGGTTGGGCGACGGCATCCGCCGCTTCACAGAACGCCATGGCCAGTGAATAGGCCTCTTCTCCGGTGGAGCACCCCACCACCCAGGCCCGCAACGGCTCGGACTTCGGGCGTTGCACGAGCAGATCCGGCAGTGCCGTCTCGACCAGGTACGCCCAGAAATCCGGGTCACGAAAGAAACTGGTGACGCCGATCAGCAGCTCCTTGAACAGCAGATCGACTTCCTGCTTGCTTTGCTCCAGCAGGTCGGCATAGAGCGACAACGTGTCGATCCCGTGGATGGTCATGCGACGCTCGATGCGGCGATGCAGGGTGCTGGGTTTGTACAGGGAGAAGTCATGCCGGGTGTGTTGCCGCAAGGAACGGAGGATACGTTCCACCGGCTCCGTCGGTCCCGCGCTGCGCCCGGCGTCGTCCACCGCGGCCACGGGCTCCGGGACCCTGTCCACATGGGCCTGGATGCGCGCCGCCAACTCCTCGGGCACGGCAACGATGTCGGCGCACCCGGCCGCAATCGCGCTTTGCGGCATGGCGTCGAACTGGGCCGACTCCGGTTGCTGGACCAGGGTCAGGCCACCCACCGCCTTGACCGCCTGCATGCCCAGGGTGCCGTCCGCGCCCATGCCGGACAGGATCACGGCGATGGCGCGTCCCCCGAGCGTCCGCGCCAGGGACGAGAAGAACACGTTGATGGGCAGACGCATGCCGCGCGGCTCGATGGGCCTCGCCAGCTGCAGTGTGCCGGCCGCCAGACTCAGTTCGGTATTGGGCGGAATGACGTACACGGTGTCGCGGGCCACCGCCATGCCCTGCTCCGCCTCATGCACGGGCATGGTGGTGACCCGCTGCAGGAGCTCGGGCAGCAACGCCTTCTGGGTGGGATCCAGGTGCTGGACCACGACATAGGCCAGGCCACTGTCAGGCCGGACGTGCGCAAGAAAGGCTTCCAGCGCGGACAACCCACCCGCCGAGGCGCCCAGACCCACGATTCGGGGCGTGGTCATGGCATCGGGCCCCGTCAAGCCTCGCCGGAACCCTGCTGTTCCGAGACGATCAACAGCACCACATCGCGGCTTGGGGGCACCGAAGCGGCAATGTGGGCCACCAGGCCGCTGTGGTTGAAGCGGACCTGGCAGCTGGCGCGTTCGTCATGGCCAGGTAGCGCATCGAACAGATCCCGTATCGCCGTTCGGCTCTTGTTGCTGAGGAACCAGGCAAAGTTGCGACCCACCGCAGCCTGCCGACCGACGCCGAGCAAACTGACGCCGGCGCGATTGACGTCCATGACGGCACCGTCCAAGGCTACCATGAAATAGCCAAGCGGGGCCCACTCGAAGAGATCGCGACATTGCTCCAGGCTCGCCGCCATCTCCTGTTCCGCCATTACCATTTGCTCGTGTTGCAGGCCCAGCTCGACCTGGTGAACCTGGAGCTCGTGGAGCAGCTTGAGCGCATCAGCGGCGCTGTCCCGGGAACTGGCGAGCTGGTAGAGCATCCCCAGGGCGTCAGGGCCCACCGTCCAGCTATCGGGCACCGCCGGGGCCGTTCCGGACTTGAGCCGATTCTCGGCCTCGAGGCGCAGCCGTGCTTCTTGCTCGAACTCTCTGGACGTCATACGCCCTCCGATGGTGCTTCCATTCTGCGCCCCATCATACGCCTTTCGGCAGTGCCGCCGGCAAATGCTTGCTCGCCAGGAGCAGCGCGCAATCCTCCGCGGGCAACGGGTGGCTCAAGTAATAGCCCTGAGCCGTGTCGCAGCCGTGTTCGCGGAGAAACGTGAGTTGCTCCACCGTCTCCACGCCACAACCGACAACGCGACGGGTCAGAATCGTCCCCAGCCCGGCGACCATGTCGATCATGCTGGCTGCATCGTTGTCAGCGCTCATGTCCCGCATGAACGACCCGTCGATCTTGAGGACATCCAGCGGGAAGCGCCGCAGGTGATGCAGGCTCAGGCGCCCTGCTCCGAAGTGGTCCACCGCAATCTGCACCCCCGTGCTCTTGAGCTCCGAGAGCGTCATGGCGGCGACATCGGCATCCTGCACCAGCACCTCTTCGGGCACCTCCAGGGTCACGGTGGCCGGATCGACTCCGTTTTCCGCCAGGATCTCGGCCACGCGACCGGCCAGACCGGGATTTCTGAGCTGCGCCGCGGAGATATTGACCGCGATGGGTAACGGGGTCAGGCCCGATTCCTGCCATTTGCGGCTCTGGCGACATGCCTCCGAGAGCACCCACTGGCCGATGCGCATGCTCAGCCCGCCCTGCTCCGCGTACCGCAGAAAATCGCCCGGCCTTATGAGCCCCTGCGTCGGGTTATCCCAACGCACCAGTGCCTCCACGCCGACAATGCGGCCGGTGGCGACATGGAACTGGGGCTGGTAGTGCAGCCGAAGCTCCGTCTCGTCGAGGGCACAGCCCGGATCACCGTTGGCGGACCGCCGCAACCCCGCCCGACCCTTCATACTGGCACTGCAGTAACCATAGCCATCCCGCCCGTTGGCCTTCGCCTGGTACATCGCCGTGTCGGCGTGTTCGATGATGCTCTCGGCATCATTCCCGTCATCGGGATGAATGCTGATGCCCACGCTGGCAGACACCTGCAGCGTGTGTCCGTTGATACGCAGGGGCATGGTGGCCGCTGCCAACAGTTTCTCGGCGATGTGCTCCGCATCCTCCGGCTCATCGATCTCCGAGAGCAGGATGACGAACTCGTCCCCCCCGAGCCGGCAGACGGTATCGGAGACGCGCACGCCGGCCGCGAGGCGGTCGGCGACCTTGCGCAGCACCTGGTCACCGATGGTGTGCCCCAGGGAATCATTGATCTCCTTGAAGTGATCCAGGTCCAGGAAGAGCAGCGCTACCTGCTTGCGGTGACGCTGCGCAAGCCCGATCGCCTGGTTCAGGCGCTCTGTCAGGAGCGCCCTGTTGGGCAGGCCGGTCAGGGTGTCATGGTGCGCCAGGTAGGCCATCTTGCGGATCATGCCCCGGGACTGGCTCACGTCCCGGAAGACAATGACGGCGCCGGCAACCTGTCCGTTGCGATCATGGATGGGCGCCGCAGAGTCCTCGATGCCGACACCGCTGCCGTCGCGCCGGAAGAGGACACAGTTGTCCACCAGACCAACCGTCCGGTCCTCGGTCATGGCGGCGAGGGCCGGATTGGCCGCAGCCTCTCCCGTGGGGCCATTGACGATATTGAAGACCTGGGAGAGTGGTTCTCCCAACGCCTCGTCGCGTGACCAGCCGGTCATGGTCTCCGCCACGCGGTTCAGGTACGTCACCCGGCCCCGGGTATCGGTCACCAGCACCGCATCGCCGATGGAGTTCAGCGTCACCTGTGCGCGCTCTTTCTCCTCGTACAGGGCCTCCTCGAATACCCGCACCTTTGCCTCGGCGACTTTCCGCTGGGCCACGTAGGCCAATGCGGCGGTCAGCCAGTCGCTTTGCTCCAGCCCCGTCTCGTCGATAGGCAGCATCAGCGCGCCGGCGGCAGCCAGGCGTGTTCGCTCGAGTGCGTCGCCGGCCTGGTCTGATACGGCCCGATTGCACAGCACCACGTCCACTTCACGGCTGACCAGGTAGGTACATGCGCCGGACAATGTGGTCACGTGCTGCATGCGCAACGGCCCACCGAAACACGCCGCCAGTACATCCCGGACCGCGGCTGCCTTGGCGCTTGCAGGCTCGATCAGAAGTATCGACACTGGAGACACAAGCTGTGCGGGGGTCTCCGGCTGGTGTTTCGCCCAGGTGCCCCCTACGCTTCTTCGCTCCATCAATGCTCCTCCTAGCGCCTTGCCACTGTGCCGACACGAACGCCGCATCGCGTTACAGCGAACACGTCCTGTCATGATCAAGCTACGATAGTGTCGCCGGAGCAGCGGATACGTCTGTACGGTAGACGTGGACGGGGGCGTTCTATGTGCGGAACCGCACGTACGGACGGCGACGGTGTTGCCGACAATCCCGGCGAGTCGTCGCGTATTCATCTAGACTGCATTGAACAGCCAGAGGGGACAGGTACTCACCATGATGGACCATTCCCGTAACCGGAATGCACAAGCTGCGACGGGGACAGGGACTAGCCACCAGCCCGCGCCCACGTCGCCGGACCCGAAACTCAACCACCTCCTGGGGGCGCTGCCGCCGGAGGAGTACGACCGCATCCTGCCGCACCTGGAACTGGTGGCGCTGCCCCTGGATGAGACCCTGTGTGAAGCGTACTTCGAGATGAAATACGTGTACTTCCCCCTGGATTGCATCGTGTCCCTTCTTGGCATCATGGAAAACGGTGGCTCGGCGGAGATTTCCGTGGTCGGCAACGAAGGCATTGTCGGGGTTTCCCTGTTCATGGGTGGTGAAACCACCCCCAGCCGTGCCGTGGTGCAGGCGGGCGGGCACGCCTTCCGCCTCAAGGGCAGTTTGCTCAAGGAAGCGTTCTACCGGGCGGGCCCAATGCAACGGCTCCTGCTGCGTTACACCCAGGCGCTGTTGACGCAGATGGCGCAGACGGTTGTCTGCAACCGGCATCACTCCCTGGATCAGCAGCTCTGTCGCTGGCTGCTCCTGAGCATCGATCGGCTGGGCAATAATCACCTCCTCATGACCCAGGAGCTGATCGCCAACATGCTGGGCGTGCGCCGCGAGGGTGTCACCGAAGCGGCGGGCAAGCTGCAGAAGGCCGGCCTGATCCACTACTACCGCGGGCATATCGAAGTCCTGGACAGACAGGGCCTGGAACATCGCACCTGCGAGTGCTACGAGGTGGTCAAACGGGAGTATGACCGGCTGTTGCCGCACAGCGAGGCGCAATAGGACACTGCCCCCAAGGACACGAGGGCAACGTTTGTGGCCGCATGAGGGCTGACGAACCGGCCCTCATGCCCTGGCGGGTTTCTTAAGAGCCGCCCACCGAACGGTCTGGCGCGTTCTCGATGATCACTTCCACGCGGCGGTTCTGTTGCCGGCCGGATGCATCCTCGTTGGTGGCGATTGGTCGAGCCTCACCCATACCGGACGTGGACAGCCGATCCGGTGAAATGCCCTGGCGGGTCAGGTAGGAGCGCACCGAGTCCGCCCGGCGCTCGGAAAGCCGCTGATTGGACTGTGCATTGCCGACACTGTCGGTATGCCCCTCGATCAGCACGCGCCGCGCTAGCATTCATCCCGCCCCTGCAAAGCCCGTCACAGTATGAAACGACGGTAGAGGTCAGGCTTTCAGGCATCTGTACGCTATCCCACAGAGCCGCACCAAGCGGGTCAGGTGAGGGTAACCACGGGAAGAGGACGCCGGGCATCGACTTTTCCCCGCGTCGTATCGACGATATGCTCGTGACGCCTATGTACAACGACAACACCACAGAGGGCCGCACGGGCGAACCGGGGTACGATCCCGGCGGGACGAGCGCGACGTCCCCGGTCTCCCCGCAGCGAACGCGCAAGATTGTCGTGATCAACGGCAAGGGCGGGTGCGGCAAGACCACCGTGTCCACGAACCTGGCGGTGTGGTACGCCCATGCCGGCTACCACCCCGCCCTGTTCGACCACGATCCACAGACCTCCAGCAGCCGCTGGCTGAACGCGCGATCACAGGCAGCACCGCCGATTCACGGGGTGTCCCTGCAGGAGCGCCAGAGCCTGGGTGTGACCCGTAGCTGGCACCTTCGCGTTCCCCATGAGACGCGTCGCATCATCAACGACACCCCCGCCGGTGTGGCCGGGCTGGAGATTGCCGATCACGTCGAAGGGGCGGATGTCATTCTCATCCCGGTGCTGCCATCGTCCATCGACATCGAGGCCGGCGCGGACTTCATCAGGGATCTACTGCTCAAGGCCAAGATCCGGCGGGACCATCGTGGCGCGCGCGTTGGCATCATCGCCAACCGCATCAAGGAGCACACCGTGGCCCTGCAGTCCCTGGAGCGGTTCCTGCAGACGCTGCACATTCCTGTGGTGGCACGCCTCCGGGATACGCAGAGCTACCTGCACGCCGCCGAACAGGGGCTTGGCATCCGGGAACTGCGCACCCACAACCGCGCCGTGGAGCGGGAGCTGAAATCATGGCAGGGATTGCTGGAATGGCTCGAAGGTGGTCCCATCGATAGCGGGTCGCAACGGAGCTGACACTCAGTCCGCGGCGTCCGCCGTGCTGCGGATCTGGCTGTCACGCATGGTCAGCCGATGCACCGGCGCGTTGAGCCGCATGCGAACGGCGTTGAGCAACTCGTCCCATTTCACCCGCCCCTTCTCCTCGAAGATGCTCTCGTAGTCGCTGAGGCTCCAGTCCAGGAACGCGGTGGGGTCGAGACGGCGCTGGATATGCCAGATCTCGTAGTGCAGATGCGGCCCATCAGTGACACCGCTCTCGCCGCTGCTGGCGATCACTTCCCCTTTGCGGACGAAATCCCCGGGCTCCACCTCGAACTCATCCAGGTGCGCATAGTAGGTGCGGAAGCCGAAATTGTGGTTAACGATGACCAGGTTGCCGTAGCCGCTGTCACCGTGGTAACCAGCGTATTCGATGACCCCGTCCGCGGTGGAAATCACCGGCGTGCCCACCGGCGCACGGAGATCAATCCCCGGGTGGAAGCGCCGCTCCCCGTGGACCGGGTGCGTGCGCCAGCCATAGTCGCTGGTGACGCCGCGATCGCGCATGGGGTAACCGCTGGGCACGTTCTGCAGGAAGGTGGTCCGCTCCAACGCGGTATGACTGGCGGTATCCAGGCGGGCGGCAATCGCTTCGTCACCCCCCGGCTGCAGGCCGATCAAGCTCTCGATTTCGCCGAGTTCGGTGGTGACGTAATCCAGCTGATCGTTCTTCTGTTCGACGGTCTCGATCAGCGCACCGTTGACTTCCTGGAGGCGGGCATATTCCTGCATGGCAGTATCCCGCCGCTCCTCCAGCGCACTGGCCTCCTGGTGAAGCCACACGATGAGAGAGGAGCCGGCACCGAGCACGAGCACCAGCGCCAATACGAAAACCAGGGCGAAGGTGCGCACCAACTGGTGCAGCGAATACTGCCGCGAACCCCTGAAATCTGTAATGGTGACCGTAAACTTCTGTCTCATCAGGCCTCGATCCTGATTCACACGCTGTTTTCCGGCCCATCCCTGCCCGGTTGCGAAGTACCGTTGATCATATTGACTGAGAGGGTAATCCACAAAAGCCCGGAGAGACGCCAACCCGTTCTCATTCCCGACCTGCGGTATCGGTTACAGTGCCTGCGGTCTGTACCAAACGTTCGCGCCGCCGGCGCGCAATCCGTCCCAGCGGAGTGCATCAATGGCGCGAGCTTTCGGCACAGTACACGCGTGTTCAGGCAGCCACGGGAAGAGAACGTTGGACCAGGGCATCAGTATCGAAGACCTGACAATCCTGCTGGTGGAACCTTCCGCCGCCCAGCGGCGCATCATCATCAACCATCTCGAGGCCATGGGGATCGACAAGGTGGACGGCGTCGCCACCGGCGAGGAGGCACTCACTCACATGGAGCGCCACCCACCGGACCTGGTGGCCAGCGCCATGTATTTCGACGACATGACTGGCTCGGAACTGGTCACCCGCATGCGCGGGCTGGAGAGCCTGGCTGATATTCCGTTCATGCTGGTTTCCAGCGAACAGCATCCGCACAACCTGGAGCCGGTGCGTCAGGCCGGCGTCATCGCGATCCTGCCGAAGCCGTTCCACGTCGATGCCCTGCGCACGGCCCTGGAAAACACTGTGGGGCTGGTGGAGCCACGGCCGCTGGAACTGACCTTCAGCGACGTGGAGGAACTGAAGGTGCTCATCGTCGATGATAGCGCCCTGTCCCGGCGCTTTCTGCGGACCACGTTTGCGCAAATGGGCCTGGAGTCCATCGCCGAAGCCGCAACCGGAACGGAAGCAGTTGCACAACTTGGTGATCGGGATTTCGACCTGATCGTCACCGACTACAACATGCCGGAGATGGACGGGCAGGCACTGGTGGAACACATCCGCCAGGGTGGCACCCACGCCAACGTGCCGATTCTGATGGTGACCTGCGAACAGGACGCCGCCCGCCTCGCCAACGTGCGCAAGGCCGGTGTCTCCGCCCTGTGCGACAAGCCCTTCAACATGGATACGGTGCGGGAACATCTCGCGCGACTCATCGACGGCTGACGGAGGCATCATGGCGCTTCATGCACGCTTGCGGGGCAATGACACCGACGCCACAGACCGCATTGTCGAGGCGGCCGAGGAGGTGATTCTCGGTAAATCCCGCCCCATTCGCCTGGCGGTTGCGTGCCTGTTGGCCCGGGGACACCTGCTCATCGAAGACCTCCCCGGCGTCGGTAAGACCACCCTCGCCCTGGTCCTGGCGCAACTGTTCGGCCTGGAGTTCCGGCGCATCCAGTTCACCAGCGACATGCTGCCCGCCGACGTCGTGGGTGCCAGCATTTACGATCGCAACAGTGGCAGCTTCAGTTTTCATTCCGGCCCGGTTTTCAGCCAGCTGGTACTGGCCGACGAGGTCAATCGCGCCACGCCCAAGACCCAGAGCGCGCTACTCGAGGCCATGGAAGAGCGGCAAGTGACTGTTGAAGGGGCAACCCGGCAGCTGCCGGAGCCGTTCTTCGTGATCGCCACCCAGAACCCGGACACTCAACTCGGCACCTTTCCCCTGCCGGAGTCACAGCTGGATCGCTTTCTCATGCGTATCCACCTGGGATATCCGGACCGGGACGCCGAGCGCGAACTCCTGGCCGGCCGCGACCGGCGCCTGATGATCCGCAGCCTGCAGCCGGCTGTGACTCAGAACGAGCTGCATTCACTGCAACAGCGCGTGGACGCCGTCCATGTCGCCGACGCCCTGGTGGCGTATGTGCAGGCCATTCTCAGCCACACCCGCAACGACGCCGATCTGCGCCATGGACTGTCACCGCGGGCGGGCCAGGCACTGTTACGCGCCGCCCGCGCCTGGGCCCTGCTGGAAGGCCGTGACGCCGTTCTGCCCGAAGACGTACAGGCGGTTTTCCCCGCCGTCGCCGGGCACCGGCTGCAAGGCCGTGAGCACGCCAGCCACGGGGCGGATCCGGAAGCACTTCTGGCAAACATCCCGATCCCGTGATCGTCCTCGCACCACGCACGGGCCGCATGATCCGCCGCTGGATGGATCGCCGGGCGCGTCGCGGCCGCAGTGTGCGGCTGGGCTACCGCCAGATCTTCATCCTGCCTACCCGTGGCGGCCTGCTGTTTGCCGCCATGGCGCTGGCCATCTGGATTGGCGCAGTGAATTACAGCAACAACATGGCGTTCCTACTGTGCTTCCTGCTGGTGGGGTTCAGTCTGGTGGCAATGGTGCATGCGTTCCGCAACCTTCTCGGCCTGCAAATCACCGCCGGCCGCCCCACCGCGGTTTTCGCGGGCGCCGACGCATACTTTCCCGTGCGTTTGGCCAATCCGGCGCCTCGCGGCCACCAGGCCATCACCCTGACCCCCGGAGACAACCCGACCACCGCCACCGACATTCCGGCCGGCGGTGAACGCGAGGCCCATCTGGTGGTCGGCACCTCCCAACGTGGCCCCCTGAAGCTCCCGGTGGTGGAGGTGGAAACCCGCTTCCCGGGGGGGCTGTTCCGTGCCTGGGCCCGGGTTTCCCTGGAGGTCGAGTGTCTGGTTCGTCCCGCACCGGAATCCGGGCAGGTTCCGGAACCCGTCAGCGAACATGAATCCGGCCGGGCCGGGTCCGCGCGCCAGGGGGATGACGACTTCTCCGGCCTGCGCACCTATCAGCCGGCCGACTCCCTGAAGCGCATCGCCTGGCGCACCCTGGCCCAGGAGCAGGAACTCCAGACCAAGCAGTTCACCGGTGAAGGCCCGGGGCGGGTGTGGCTGGACTACGAAGCCACCCACCACCTGCCGCCGGAAGCCCGGCTGTCACGTCTGTGCCGCTGGATCCTCGACGCCGAGACGGAAGGTCGCCCGTACGGCCTTGCGCTGCCCGGGCAGTCCATCCCGCCGGCATCGGGGCCGGGACACGCGGACCGGTGTCTGGACGCACTGGCAAGGTTCCCCGCATGAGCCTCCGCAGCATCCACCCCGAAGAGCACATTCCGGTGGACAGCCTGGCCTGGCTCCTGGCGGTCATGGCCTTCGTGATCGCTCCGCATACGCTGCAGGTTCCTTTATGGTTGAGCGCGGCGGTGGTCGCCTCCGGCACGCTGCGCATGGTGCTGGCCCACCGCGGCGAGCGTTTACCGGGGCGCACGGTGCGCGTCCTCGCCGTCGTGGCCGCGACCACGGGAATTTACCTGAGCTACGGCACCATCTTCGGGCTGGATGCCGGCGTTGCCATGCTCTGCCTGATGGCCGGTTTCAAGGTGCTGGAACTGCGATCACGGCGGGACGTGATGGTCACGCTGCTCCTCGGCTACTTTCTTCTGGTCACCCACTTCCTCTACGACCAGAGCCTGTTCACCGCGGCCTACATGCTGGCGGCAGTCTGGGGGCTGACCACCCTGCTGATCACCACACAGCAGCCAACGCACCGCGGGCGCCCGCAGACGCACACCCGCCTGGCGGCCACCATGCTGGCGCAGGCACTGCCCATCATGGTGATCCTGTTCCTGCTCTTCCCCCGGGTACCGGGCCCCCTCTGGAGCATGCCGGAGGAAGGCGGCGGGGCGACCACGGGGCTGAGCGACGAAATGTCTCCCGGCTCCATCAGCGAACTGAGCCAGTCGGATGAAGTCGCCTTTCGCGCGGAATTCGACAACGGCCCCCCGGCCTACCCGCAGCGCTACTGGCGCGGACCGGTGTTCTCCAGCTACGACGGCACCACCTGGCGCCAGGCAGACGACGACACGGACCGAGAACCGCCGGAGGTCCAGCCCCTGGGCGAACCGTTGCGTTACACCGTCACCCTGGAGCCCCACGACGAACGCTGGCTGCTGGCGCTGGATCTTGCCACCGGTGTGGACCGGGATGCCTCCTTTGACGCCGCGCATCAGTTGAGGCAGGACAACGCACTGCGCGAGCGCGTGCGCTACGCGGCACGCTCCAGCCTGCAGTACCGCCTGGGGGCGCGCCTCGACGACGCCGCTCGCCGGCATTACACCCACCTGCCGGACGACACCCACCCTCAGGCGCGCAGCCTGGCCCGGGAGTGGCGTGACGACACCGCTGACGACTCCGAACTGGTGGAACACGGCCTGGGCCACTTCCGGCGTGAACCGTTCAGCTACACACTGCAGCCACCGCGGCTGGATGAGGACAGCATCGACGAATTCCTCTTCGACACCCAGGCTGGTTTCTGTGAACACTATGCGGCGGCATTCACCGTCCTCATGCGCGCCGCCGACATTCCCGCCCGGGTGGTCACCGGCTATCTGGGAGGACAGATGAACCCGGCGGGCGATTACATGATCGTGCGCCAGTCCGACGCCCACGCCTGGGTGGAAGTCTGGCTCGACGACGAGGGTTGGCGCCGCGTCGATCCCACCGGCTATGTGGCACCGGAACGGGTGGAAAGCGGCCTTGCGGGCGCGGTTCCCGACACCGATCCCGTCCCCGACGGTGCCTTCGGCGGTGACGGGTTCCTGCAGAACCTGGCCCTGCGCTGGGACGCGGTCAATGCGTACTGGAACCGCTGGGTGCTGGCCTACGGCCCGAATCTGCAGCAGGAACTCATGGACCGGCTGAAGCTGGATTCCTGGCAGCGCATGGCGCTGGCCCTGCTCGGCGCCATGGCGCTGAGCCTGGGGCTGGTGGTGGCGCTGCTCCTCCTACGTAACCGCGACCCGGCCCCAGAGCCGGCTGCCCGGGAGTGGCAGCGCTTCTGTCACCGCCTCGCCAAGGCAGGACTACCGCGCCGCCAGGACGAGGGGCCGCGGGATTACGCGCAACGGGCAGCCCGGCAGTGGCCCGAACACGCGGCCACCATCCAGGCTATTGCAGAGCGCTACCAGGCGCTTCGGTACGGTCGCACCTCTGATGGGAGCAACGACATACGGGCCCTACGCCACGCGGTCAGGCACATGCCCCGCCCGTCGGCTGCACCTTGATGCACCATGCAAAGCCCTACAGCCCTCAGGTGTAGGCGTAGGGTGGACCTGAAGGTCCACCCTACGCCTGGATCCGAGGCCATCATGGTGCATCGAAGTGCACCCACGCCACGGGGCCGCGTCACGGCGGCGTTTGGCAACTGCCCCGGTGCGCGCTAGCCTGCACGGAAACGGCGAAGGGGGTCCGATGTCGACGCAAGCGCGCTTTATCGCCCACCGTGGCGTTGCACGGCATTACCCCGAAAACACGCTCGCGGCCCTGCTTGCCGCAGAGCAGGCCGGTGCCGACGCGGTGGAGCTGGATGTCCAGTTCAGCAGTGACGGTGTACCCATGGTAATGCACGACACCATGCTGGAGCGCACCACCGATGGTTGCGGTAACATAGGCACTTACACGGCCGATGAGCTGGCCGCTATCAGCGCCCACGAGCCGCAACGCTTCGGGGACCGTTTCCTCGGCGAAAACATCCCTTCCCTCAGCAAGGCCTGCACCGAGCTGGCCGGAGCAACCTCTCTCCAGGTCTTCATCGAGGTCAAGCCGGAGAGCCTGACCCGCCGTCCGCCGCATCTCAGCATCCCGGCTGTGCTTGAGGCCAGCGCCCCGCTCGGCTCGCGTCGGGTGATCATTTCCTACAACGACGGCGCGCTGCAGACCGTCCGGTCCCGGGCGGATTGCACCATCGGCTGGGTGCTGCCGGCGTTCGACAGGGCCACCATCGAGCGGGCCCGCGCCCTGAAGCCGGATTACCTGTTCTGCGACCGGCTGCGCTTCCCCGCAGAACCAACAGCGCTACCCGTCGGGTCCTGGGCGTGGGCAGCATACGAGGTCGAGACCGGGGAACAGGCGCGGGCGCTCATGCGTCAGGGTGTAACCTGGCTGGAAACCATGGCGCCGCAGGAACTGCGGACCGAACTGGCGCTTTGAACACCCCCTCAGGAGCCTGAAGCAGCCTGCGGACAAATGGCAGTAAAGGCATGCCCCTCGCTGAGGCAGTAACGCAGCCAGCGGTTCAGAAACCGGTTCAGTTCCCAGCGCCATTCCAGCCCCTTGAACGGCGGCCGGCCGCCGCCCCAGAGGTTGAATTCAGCGACATCGGTGTCCGGCAGAACCTCGCCGGCACGGGCATCGTGATAGACCCGCAGACGCAAGTCCGGCTGTGCGGAGCGTGGATCCGGGCGTCGGAAGTAGTGGGTCAGCGAGGCCGACGTGGTGTACGGCGTCTGCTCCAGTACATGCAGATGCAGATCAACCCCGCCGGGCACACGGGAGACATGGGAGCCTTCCATCGCATGCAACTCGGGCGCCAGTCGCCGCAGTAGGATGTAGTTGTTCTCGTACAGCTCCATGAGCGTCGCGAAACTCCGCGACGGAACCGTATCGAGAAGGCTGTACTGGCGCGCATCCTGGAACATTGGCGGAGCATAACATAGCGCCGGCCCGGCCTTGCCAGCGGCCCGCACTCCCCGGATCTCACTGCTGGATGCCCGCTCTCAGCAGCCGGTCTACCGGCGCCCCGCGGAAGCTTGCGGCTCCACGACGTACTAGTACAGCCGCCGCTTCAGCCGAGTCTCGTGGATCATGGTGGTGGCGATTTCCTCGATGGAGATGGAGGTGGTGTTCACGAAGGGAATCGATTCCCGGCGGAACAGTCCTTCCGCCCGGGCAACCTCCATCTGGCATTGCTGCAGCGAGGAGTAGGCAGTATTCGGCCGTCGCTCCTGGCGGATCTCCCGGAGCCGGTCGGCCTTGATGCTGAGGCCGTAGAGCTTGCGACGGTGGTCACGCAGTACCCGGGGCAGTCGCCCCTCCAGGAGGTCGTCGTCGGTGAGCGGATAATTCGCGGCATAGATGCCATACTGAAGGGCCAGGTAAATGGACACTGGTGTCTTGCCCGTGCGCGAGACGCCAACAATGACGACGTCCGCCTTGTGGTACTGGCGCGTGGCGCCCCCATCGTCATTATTCAAGGCAAAGTTCATGGCATCGATGCGAACATCGTAAAGGCGGTCATCTCCACGGCCATGGGCCTGGCCGATGGTGTGGCTGGACGGCACGCCGAGTTCGCGCTCCAGCGGCGCAACGAAGGTGTCGAAGAAGTCGAAAAACGTGGCGTGGCACTGCCGCAGGTGGTCGCGCACGTCCGACTTCACCACCGTGCTGAACACGATCGGGCGGTTGCCGGTTTCCGTGGCCACCTGGTTGATCTGTTCCACGGCTTTCTGGGCCCGCTGTACGTCATCCACGAAGGGAAGCGTCACCTGATCCAGCTCCACGTCAAACTGGGTCAGCAGGCTGTGACCCAGGGTTTCGGCGGTGATGCCGGTGCGGTCCGAAATGAAGAAGACGGTGCGTTTCTCGCTCATGGCGCCAGTTGACACTCCGTTAAGGAAACGCTGACACAATCAGGGCGCGCGCCTCTGGCCGATCAGCAGCCGTAGGGTGGACCTTCAGGTCCACCGTTCCAGCCTCGGCCAGGCCGCCCTGCCCTGCAGAGCGGGGACAGCGGACCTGAAGGTCCGCCCCACTCCCGGGCTGCGCGGTTCATCGCCGGGTCCGCCCTGCGTGGCCCCGCAGGGTGCGTCATGGTGTTGCTTCCTGAAAGCTGTCCGGCGATGGTAGCAGCCTGCAGGCCAGGCGTCCCGGGACTTCGCGGGAAATCCGGCAAATTAAGGGGTTACGCTGACGGCCAGGTTTTCGTAGGATACGCCACGTTTTGCGATGCCGCGCCGGCGCCTCCGGGTGGAGGTGGATCGGGACCGCGCAGCGAGCAACAGGGGGATAACCATCTTGCAGGACTACGTACTCTGGTTCGAATCACTCGGCATGAACGACGTCGACCGGGTGGGCGGCAAGAACGCCTCCCTCGGCGAGATGATCAGCAATCTGGCCGCGGCCGGGGTGCAGGTGCCCGGCGGTTTCGCCACCACCGCAGCCGCCTACTGGGACTTCCTGGACGAAAGCGGCCTGCGCCAGCGCATCGAGAAGGCCCTGGAGGGGCTGGATGTGGATGACGTGGACGCGCTGACCAGGACGGGTGCGGAAATCCGCCAGATGGTGATCGACACGCCGTTCACGGAGCGTCTGTACAACGAGATCGTCACCTCCTACCAGAAACTGGAGGACGAAACCCCCGGTGAGGCCTCGTTCGCCATCCGCTCCTCTGCCACCGCGGAAGACCTGCCGGACGCCTCCTTTGCCGGCCAGCAGGAGACCTTCCTGAACGTGCGCGGGCTGGACAACGTCCTCCTTGCCGTCAAGCATGTCTTCGCATCGCTCTACAATGACCGCGCCATCTCCTACCGGGTCCACCAGGGCTTTGAGCACGGTCAGGTTGCGCTTTCTGCGGGCATTCAGCGCATGGTGCGTTCCGACGTCGGCGCCGCCGGGGTGATGTTTACCATGGACACCGAGTCCGGCTTCCGCGAGGTGGTGTTCATCACCTCCGGCTACGGCCTGGGCGAGACGGTGGTCCAGGGATCGGTGAACCCGGACGAGTTCTATGTACACAAACCCACGCTGGAAGCCGGGCGCCCTGCGGTCCTGCGCCGCACCCTGGGCAGCAAGGCCATCAAGATGGTCTACAGCGACGAACAGGGCCACGGCAAGTCGGTACGCACGGTGGATGTCGAACAGGCCGACAGCCTGCGCTTCTCCCTCACCGACGCCGAGGTGGAGGACCTCGCACGCCAGGCTCTGATCATCGAGAAGCACTACGGCCGGCCCATGGACATCGAATGGGGCAAGGACGGCCAGGACGGCAAGCTGTACATCCTCCAGGCGCGTCCTGAGACGGTGAAGAGCCGCGACAGCACCCAGACCCTGCAGCGCTACCATCTGCAGGGGCGCGGTGAGGTCGTGGTTACCGGCCGCGCCATCGGGCAGCGCATCGGCGCCGGCAAGGCCCGGGTCGTGGGCGGACTGGACGAGATGAACCGTATCGAGGCCGGCGACGTGCTGATCACCGACATGACGGACCCGGACTGGGAACCAATCATGAAACGCGCCTCGGCCATCGTCACCAACCGCGGCGGGCGTACCTGCCACGCTGCCATCATTGCCCGTGAGCTGGGGATTCCGGCGGTGGTCGGCTGTGGCAATGCCACGGAGCTGGTCAAGGACGGCGCCGAGGTCACCGTCTCCTGCGCCGAGGGCGACACGGGCTATATCTACGGCGGCAAGCAGGACTTCGAGGTCCGCGAGATCAGCCTGGAGAACATGCCGGAGCTGCCCTTTAAGCTGATGATGAACGTGGGCAACCCGGACCGTGCCTTCGACTTCGCCAACCTGCCCAACGCCGGCGTTGGCCTGGCGCGGCTGGAGTTCATCATCAACCGGATGATCGGCATCCACCCCAAGGCTCTGCTGAACTTCGACGCCCAGCCGGAGGAGCTGCAGACCATCATTCGTACCCAGACCGCGGGCTACGAGGATCCGGTGCAGTTCTACATCGACCGACTGGCCGAGGGCATCTCCACCCTGGCGGCGGCGTTCTACCCCAAACCGGTCATCGTGCGCATGTCGGACTTCAAGTCCAACGAGTACGCCAACCTCATCGGCGGCGCCGAGTACGAGCCGGACGAAGAGAACCCCATGCTGGGCTTCCGCGGCGCGGCGCGCTACATCTCCGACAACTTCCGTGACTGCTTCGAGCTGGAAGTGAAGGCGCTGAAGAAGGTCCGCAACGAGATGGGCCTGACCAACGCCTGGGTAATGATTCCCTTCGTGCGCACGCCCTCGGAGGCAGAAGCCGTGGTCAAGCTCCTGGCCGAGAACGGCCTGGAACGGGGCCGCGATGACCTGAAGCTGATCATGATGTGCGAGCTGCCATCCAATGCCCTGCTGGCGGACCAGTTCCTGGAGCACTTCGATGGCTTCTCCATCGGCTCAAACGATCTCACTCAGCTCACGCTGGGGCTGGACCGCGACTCCGGGCTCATTGCCCATCTGTTCGACGAGCGCGATGACGCCGTGAAGTCCCTGCTGCACATGGCCATCCAGGCGTGCCGGCGCCAGGGCAAGTACGTGGGCATCTGCGGCCAGGGACCCTCGGATCACCCGGAACTTGCACGCTGGCTCATGGACGAAGGCATAGAGAGCGTCTCCCTCAACCCCGACACGGTGGTGGAGACCTGGCTCTACCTGGCCGGCCAGGAGGTCGGCAAGGGCTGAATCGGGCAGCGGCCTGCAGGGACGGGCCGCTTCGCTTCTGCTAATCTGAGCCGTGGATTTGCAGCGTTGCGGCGGTTAGGCGTGCGCGCCGCAGAGTTGCACTCGGTTTGCCAACGCCCGGAGGAGCAGCCATGGCCTCGGTCTACCGGACGGAAGACTGCGAGTTCACAGTGGACAGGGAGGCCCTGATACAGCGCCTGGGAGAGGCACTCCAGAAGGACAGCCTGCTGGTCGAAGACGAGGCCATGCGCCCCTACGAGTGCGACGGTCTCTCCGGCTACCGGCAGATGCCCCAGGTGGTGTGCATCCCGGAAACCATCGAGCAGGTCCGTCACGTGCTGCAGGTATGCTCGGAGATGGGCGTCCCAGTGGTCGCCCGCGGCGCCGGCACCAGCCTGTCCGCCGGTGCCCTGCCCCATCCCCAGGGCGTGCTGCTGAGCCTGGCCAAGTTCAATCAAATTCTCGACATTGACGCCGACCGGCGCATGGCGCGGCTGCAGCCCGGCGTGCGCAATCTCGCCATCTCCGAGGCGGCAGCCCCCTACGGCCTCTACTACGCACCGGACCCCTCCTCCCAGATCGCCTGCTCCATCGGCGGCAACGTGGCGGAGAACGCCGGCGGCGTGCACTGCCTGAAGTACGGCCTCACCGTCCACAACATCCTGGAAGTCACCATGGTGACCATGGACGGGGAACTGGTCACCCTCGGTTCCGAGGCACTGGACTCGGCCGGCTACGACCTGATGGCCGCTGTGACCGGCTCCGAGGGCATGCTTGGCGTTCTCGTGGAGATCAAGGTCAAGCTGCTGCCTCAGCCGCCCATGAAGGACGTGCTGCTGGCATCGTTCAACGATGTGGAAACCGCCGGTAACGCGGTGGCCGGCATCATCGCCGCGGGCATTCTGCCCGGCGGACTGGAAATGATGGACGGCCCGGCCATCCAGGCGGCGGAGGATTTCGTCCACGCCGGCTACCCCACGGACGTCGCAGCCATCCTCATCTGCGAGCTCGACGGCAACGCCGACGACGTCCAGGCCCAGCGCGAGCGCGTCTGCGCCCTGCTGGAAGAAGCCGGCGCCGCGGAGATCCGGGTGGCCAGGGACGACGACGAGCGTGCCCGCTTCTGGGCCGGCCGCAAGGCCGCTTTCCCCGCCGTGGGCCGGATTTCGCCGGACTACTACTGCATCGACGGCACCATTCCGCGCAAGCATCTCGCCCATGTGCTGAACCGCATGCAGGAGCTCAGCGACGAGTACGGCCAGCGGGTGGTGAACGTCTTCCACGCCGGCGACGGCAACCTGCACCCGCTGGTGCTCTACGACGGCAACGTGCCCGGGGAGTTCGAGCGCACCGAAGAGCTCGGTGGGCGCATTCTCGAACTATGCGTGGAAGTCGGCGGCACCGTCACCGGCGAGCACGGTGTGGGCATGGAGAAGATCAACCAGATGTGCGTGCAGTTCAACACGCCGGCGCTGAACCAGTTCCGGGCGCTCAAGCACGCCTTCGACCCACAGGGGCTCCTGAACCCGGGCAAGGCGATCCCGACACTGAACCGCTGCGCCGAATTCGGCGCCATGCACGTTCACCACGGGGAACTACCGCACCCCGACATCCCCCGTTACTGACCACATCGGATTCGGAGCCCAATGAGCGATCAAGACCAAGCCGAGCAACTGGCGCAGCAGGTCGCCGAGGCCGCCGAGGCGGGCACCGCCGTGCGCATTCGCGGCGCCGGCACCCGGGGCTTTCTCGGCCGTCCCGTTGACGGGCAGACTCTCGATGTCAGCGGACACCGCGGCATCGTCAATTACGAGCCCACCGAGCTGGTGATGACTGCCCGGGCCGGCACGCCGCTGGACGAACTCGAGGCCACGCTCACCGAGCAGGGCCAGATGATGCCCTTCGAGCCACCGCGCTTCGGCCCTGGTGCCACTCTGGGCGGGGCGATCGCCACCGGCCTGTCCGGTCCCCGCCGCCCCTGGGCCGGCGCCGCCCGCGACCTGGTGCTGGGCACGCGGCTGATCAACGGCCGCGGCGAACACATCCGTTTCGGCGGCGAGGTCATGAAGAACGTCGCCGGCTACGACGTCTCCCGGGTGGTCACCGGCAGCCACGGCACCCTCGGCGTGCTCACGGAAGTCTCCATGAAGGTGCTGCCCTTGCCGGAGGCCGAAGAAGCCATCCGGCTCGATCAGGACGAAGCGCGGGGGTTTGCCACCGTGGAAGACGCCTATCGCGCGGGCGTGCCCGTCAGCGGGGCCGCCCATGACGGAGAGCAGCTGTACCTGCGCCTGTCCGGCACGAAGCTCGCCGTGGACGCGGGCCTCGAGCGCCTCGGCGGTGAACGGGACAACGACCCCGGCACCTTCTGGAACGCTCTCCGGGACCATACGCTGCCCTTTTTCACCGACGACGGCCCGCCCCTGTGGCGGCTGTCCCTGCCGCTGCTCGCCGGCACTCCGGAACTCCCCGGCCCACGCCTGGCGGACTGGGCGGGGCAGCAGCAGTGGCTGCGCACGGAGGCGGACGCGGAAACCGTCTTCACCGAGGCGAAACGCCTGGGGGGCCACGCCACGCTGTTCCGTGGCGGCGACGGCGGCAGCGATGTCTTCCAGCCCCTGGACCCGGCGGTCCGGCGGCTGCACGAACGCCTCAAACAGGCCTTCGACCCCGCCGGCATTCTCAACCCGGGGCGGCTATACGCCGGTCTCTGACTCTCACGCGCACCGACAGCGAGCGATCCGGACTTCCCAATGCAGACCTGGCTGACCGACGAGATCAAGAACACCCCCGAGGGGCAGGAAGCCGACCGCATCCTGCGCAAGTGCACCCACTGCGGCTTCTGCCTGGCCACCTGCCCCACCTACCAACTGGTGGGCAACGAGCTGGACAGCCCGCGGGGTCGCATCTACCTCATGAAGCAGGTTCTGGAGGGGCAGGCCGCCACCGAAACCACCCAGATGCACCTGGACCGCTGCCTCACCTGTCGCAACTGCGAGTCCACCTGCCCTTCCGGCGTGGAGTACGGGCGGCTGGTGGACATCGGCCGCTCGCTGGTGGAGGAGCAGGTCCCGCGCTCGGGCCAGACCGCCCTGATGCGTCGCTTCTTGCGGGTCGTGCTGCCCCGGCGAGGCCTGTTCAGCGCGCTGATTCGCGCCGGGCAGACGTTCCGCCCGCTGGTCCCCCGCAGCCTGCGGAGCAAGATCCCCCCGCGTCGGCAGGCGCCCGCTTGGCCGCAGGTACGCTCGCGACAGCGCCGCGTGCTCATGCTCGAGGGCTGCGTCCAGCCGGCGCTGGAACCCTCCATCAACCCGAACACCGCACGGCTGCTGGACGCCCTGGGCATCGAGGTGCTCCGCACCCCCGACAGCGTGTGCTGCGGTGCCATCGATCAGCATCTGGGGCACCCGGGCAAGGCGGCCGAACACGTGCGCGCCAACATCGACGCCTGGTGGCCTCATATCGAGGCGGGTGCCGAGGCCATCATTGTCAACGCCAGTGGCTGCGGCGTGCAGGTGAAGGACTACGGACACATCCTGCGGGACGACCCGGACTATGCCGAGAAGGCGCAGCGGGTGGCGGAGCTCACCCTGGACCCGGTGGAACTGTTGCTCAACGAGGAAGAGCGGCTCTGCCCTGCAGACGCCGCACCGCGCAAGATCGCCTTCCAGTCGCCGTGCACGCTGCAGCACGGGCAGAAACTCGGTGGCCGCGTCGAGGCGCTGTTGCGCAGGCTCGGGTTCGAGCTCACCCCGGTCCCCGACGCCCACCTGTGCTGCGGTTCAGCGGGCACCTACTCCGTGTTGCAGCCGGAGATGGCCAAGGAACTGCGCAGCAATAAGTTGAAGACACTGGGTACCGGCAGACCGGACCTCATCGCCACCGCCAATATCGGCTGCCTGACGCACCTCAACGAGACCTCGGACGTGCCCGTGCGCCACTGGCTGGAACTCCTCGACGCGAAAGGAACCACGCAATGACTCAATCGCTGCTCCCCCTGCTGGCGGAACCGGAACAGCTGCGCGAGAAGCTGGACGATCCACGCCTGCTGATCGTCGACCTGAGCGACGAGGGCACCTACAGCCAGGGCCATATCCCCGGTGCGGTGCACTTGACCTACGCGTGGCTGGTGCGCAAGACACCGCCGGCGCTGGGGCTGCTGCCCGACGAGAAGGCCCTCTCCGACGTGCTCTCGGAGATCGGCCTGACGCCGGAGCACCATGTAGTCGCCTATGACAACGAAGGCAACGGCCGCGCCGGACGCCTGTTGTGGACCCTGGATGTCTGCGGCCACCGGCAGTGGTCCCTGCTCAACGGTGGCAGTCACGCCTGGTTCAACGAGGGCCATCCGGTGGAGACCGGGGTCAACCGCCCCGCGCCGAGCAATTATACGGTTTCGCTGCCGGAGCGTCCCGCGCCCCTGGCGGACAAGGAATGGATCCTGCGCCATCTGGATGACGACGGTGTGGCGATTCTCGATGCGCGCTCGCCCGGTGAATACGACGGCAGCGATGTGCGCTCGGCCCGCGGCGGCCACATTCCCGGTGCCGTCAACCTCGAGTGGACACGAGCCCTGGATCGCGAACGCAACCTGCGCCTGCTCCCGGCAGAGACCCTGCAGGCCATGCTGGCGGAGCGCGGCATCCGCCCGGACCAGGAGGTGGTGACCCATTGCCAGACTCACCACCGGTCGTCGCTCACCTATGTGATGCTGCGTGCACTCGGTTACGAGCGGGTCAGGGGCTATGCCGGTTCCTGGTCAGAATGGGGGAATGACCCCGAGGCGCCGGTGGAGACAGGCCCCCGGCGCTGAACTACGGCATCACCTCGCCATTGCTGCCCGGCGGCGACAGTGCCGGGGTTGCGACTCAGCTTGCCGGCAGGCTGAGAAAGCGATCGCGATAGAAACGCAGCTCGCGGATGGACTCCTTGACGTCGTCCATGGCCAGGTGGGCGCCGGATTTCTTGAATTCCTTGGCAAGATCCGGGTTCCAGCGCTTCGCGAGTTCCTTGAGCGTGCTCACGTCCAGATGGCGGTAGTGGAAATAACTCTCCAGCCGCGGCATGCTCCGATGCAGAAAACGGCGGTCCTGGCAGATGCTGTTGCCGCACATGGGTGACTGCCCGGCGGGGACCCACTGCTCCAGGAACGCCAGCGTCTCCGCCTCCGCCGCCGCCTCGTCGTAGGTGCTCCGCCGCACGCGATCCACCAGACCACTCTGGCCGTGCTGGCGGGTATTCCATTCATCCATGGCCTGCAGGACCTGGTCCGGCTGATGGATGGCGATCATGGGACCTTCGGCAAGAATGGTCAGATTGGTGTCGGTGACCACGGTGGCGATTTCGATGATGCGATCGCGGTCTGTGTCCAGACCGGTCATTTCAAGATCGATCCAGATGAGATTGTGGGCACTGTGCGGCATCGGGGGGAATTTCCTTCGTGGGGCAAATATTGCTGCCGATTCTACCAGAGGCTATGCTCCCCTGCCGTCAGTCAAGCGAATCAGGGACATGAAGCAGGGGCACGTCATCGTCAGTTTCAGATCCGAGTGTCTGGTCACGACCAGCACCGGTGAAATGCTCCGGTGCACCACCCGTCGCCGCACCGGGCGAGCCGTCTGCGGTGACTCCGTGGACTGCAGCGGGTTGGCGGGACAACACGTGATCGACACCATTCACCCCCGCCGCAACACCCTGGTACGAACGGATTACCGTGGTCGGCACAAGCCCCTGGCGGCCAACCTGGATCAGCTGCTTATCGTCTGCGCGGGGGAACCATCACCCGACGCCCGTCTTGTGGACCGGTACCTGGTCCTCGCTGCGAGTATGGGGCTGCGCCCGTTGCTCGCCATGAACAAGAGCGACCTGGACGCCACCCGGCTTCCCGAGCCATTGCAAGAGGCGAGCCGGCAGCAGCACTGCCAGGTTCTCCACGTCAGTGCGAGCACTGGCGACGGCCTGGACATCCTCACCCGCTACCTGGCCGGCAACAGGACACTCCTGGTGGGCCAGTCCGGGGTCGGCAAATCCTCGTTGATCAACGCCCTGGTGCCGGACCGCCAGGCACGCACCCAGGCCATCTCCGAGGCCAGCGGTCAGGGGCGTCATACCACCACGGAGACAACGCTCTATCCGTTGCCGTCGGGCGGCGAGCTGGTCGATTCCCCGGGAGTACGCATCCTGCGGCTTGGACACCTGTCACGCCAGGAGATCGAGAGCGGGTTTAGCGAGATCGCCCGACAGGCGGAGGACTGCGAGTTCCGTGACTGCGAGCACGACGACGAACCCGGCTGCGCGGTGCGCCCCGCGGTGGAGCAGGGGCTGATTCACCCTGAACGTCTCAAGGGGTTTCACGAGCTGCTCAGGGAACGTCACCAGGCGGCAGGACAGTAGCCATTACTCGTAGGAGCGCCGCCCCGCAAAAGCGTGAGAGAGGGTGCCGCTATCCACGGTCTCTAGCTCTCCACCCATGGGGACGCCGTGGGCGATGCGGCTGCAGGTCGCGCCATGCTCCCGGGCCAGTTCCGCCACGTACTGGGCCGTGGCCTCGCCTTCCACCGTAGGGCTGGTGGCGAGAATCACTTCCCGCACCTCACCGTCGCGCAGACGCACCTCCAGACGATCCAGGCCAAGATCCTCGGGGCCGATGCCGTCCAGCGGTGACAGGCGTCCGCCGAGGACAAAATACCGACCGCCGAAATCCGTGGCCTGATCCAGCGCGAACACATCCGCCGGGCTTTCCACCAGGCAGAGGATCGCGGGATCACGCTGCTCACTCTGACAGATCGGACAGCGCTCGTCCTCCGTCGGCAGACGGCAATCACGACACTCGCCCACGCGCTCCATGGCGGCTCCCAGCACCTGGGCGAGACCAGCCCCGGCACGCCGGTCCCGCAACAGCAGGTGGAATGCCATGCGCTGGGCGCTTTTGGGGCCGACGCCGGGGAGGCTGCGCAGGCTACTGATGAGCTGTTCTATCAGCGGCGAATAGGCCATGTAAGCGTATCGCCGGAATCAGAACGGAAGTTTCATGCCCGGGGGCAGCCCCAGGCCTTCGGTCATGCCCTGCATCCGCTCCTGGGTCGCATCCTGCACCTTGCGCACCGCGTCGTTGAAGGCGGCCGCCACCAGGTCGGCGATCATGTCCCGGTCATCATCATCGCCGAACAGGCTGGGATCGATCTCGACCCGCTTGCATTCGTGCTTGCCGTTGAGCACCACGGAGACCATACCTCCACCGGCCTGGCCGGTGACTTCCATGTGCGCAAGCTCTTCCTGCGCCTTCTGCATGTCCTCCTGCATCTTCTGGGCCTGCTTCATCAAATTGCCCATGCCACCTTTCATGACGTCATCCTCTCGTTACGCTCGCACCACGGTCACTCCGCGGGCTGAATGGAATCCGGCAGAACCTCGGCACCAAATCGGTGCTGCAGTTCCGCCACTGTCGGGTCCTCCTGAATGGCAAGCTCCGCCGCCTCCTGGCGTTGCCGGCGCGCCTCTTCGATACGCCCCGCCGGCGTCTCGGCTGCCGCTACCGGGGTTTCGTCGATGACAATGCGAAGCTGCACGACGCCACCGAGGTGCGTCGCCAATGCGGATTCGATCCGCTGCTCAAGGGGCTTGTTCCGCAACGATGCGTGCTGACCAGGCAAGCGCAGCGTCACCACGCCATCTGCCAGACCACCCCAGCTGCACTGCATGGCCAGGGCGCGCGCGACTCCGGTGAGCTCAAGGACGTCCACCAGTTCATGCCACGGCGGCATATCCCTGTTGACTTCCACGTCGCTGGACGGCAACGGCTCTTTCACGCCATCCGCCGGCAGGGTCTCGCTTTCCCCGGGCGCTGGTGCCGTGGCTGCGTCCATGTTCCGTGGACTGGCGGTGCTCAGCTCCGGGGCAGGCGGAGGATCCGCTTCCACGGGAGCTTCCGTGGGCGCCTGCGCCGACGCGGAAGCCGATGCCGAGGGCGACGCCTGGTCGGCGAGGGAGGACGACGCACCGGTGGTGGCCGGAGTCGGTGTAGTTGCCGGCGGGCCGGCTGGCGGGGCGGATGCAGGACGCGGCGAGACCGCCCCTCCGCCACCCGCGCGGCCGCCGGACCCTGCGTCGTCCGGGCGGAACGCCAGCATCCGCAGCAGCACCATCTCGAACCCCATGCGCGGTTCCGGCGCCAGCGGCAGATCACGTCGACCGTTGAGACCGATCTGGTAGAACAGTTGCACGTCTTCCGGCTCCAAGGCGTCCGCAAGGGCCTGGAGCCGCTCGCGATCTGGGTGCTCCGGGTCACCCGCTTCCGGTACCGTCTGCAGCAGACTCAGGCCGTGGAGCTGCGTCAGTATCGCTGCCAGAACGTCACCGAAATCAGGGGTGCGCTCAGCCAGCCGCTCCACCACCGCCATGAGTTCGCCGCCATCGCGGGCTGCCAAGGCCTCCAGTATCTCCAGAACACTATGGTCCTCGATGCTGCCGAGCATGCCGCGGACGTCGTCGTCCCTCACGGCACCGCCGCCGAAGGCCAGGGCCTGGTCGGTGAGGCTCAGGGCATCACGCATACTGCCATCCGCCGCGCGTGCCAACCGTGCCAGCGCCTGCTGTTCGGATTCGATGCCCTCCTGCTCGAGAATGCCTCCCAGGTACTCACCGATCAGGTTCGCCGGCAGCCGCTTGAGATTGAACTGCAGACAGCGGGACAGGATCGTGACCGGAACCTTCTGCGGGTCGGTGGTGGCGAGGAGGAACTTCACGTGCGGCGGCGGCTCTTCCAGCGTTTTCAGCAGTGCGTTGAAGCTATGCGCCGAGAGCATGTGGACCTCGTCCACCAGATAGATCTTGTAGCGGCCCTGTGTCGGCGCATACTGGACGTTGTCCAGCAGTTCCCGGGTATCCTCGACCCGGGTGCGGGACGCGGCGTCCACCTCGATGAGATCGACGAAACGCCCCTCATCAATGGCCCGGCAGGCACCACACTCCCCGCACGCCTCGCTGCCGACGCCCTGCTCGCAGTTCAGGCACTTGGCGAGAACCCGGGCAACGGTGGTCTTGCCGACGCCGCGCGTGCCGGTGAACAGATAGGCATGGTGGAGTCGGTCATTATCCAGACCATTCACCAGCGCCTGCAGGACATGTTCCTGCCCCGCCATGCTGGCGAACGTCCGCGGCCTGTATTTGCGCGCCAAGACCTGGTAGCTCATGGACCGGCTCGTCGTTGATAATCGCTGGATGCGAAGTGTAACACCTCGCGCAGGCCGGTTGCTGCCACAGCGCCCCGCCCCCTCCGGCGACCTTGATGCCGCACCGCAACAAACTGATTCCAAAAGCAAACGAGTTTGACAGGACGCGCCCTTTGATCTTAAGTGACGGTTGCGTCATGTATCATTCATGGCTTTTCTCCTGTTCTAGAGACCAACGCAGAAGGTTCGCGGGTGTCGCTCATCCAGAACGGCGGGCTCGGCCACAACTGGCCGGCGGGAGCCGGCACGGGTGGCAGCTACATCACCGCCAACAGCATTGACTACCCCCACTACCTCGCAACCTACTTCTTCGCCAACAACCGTCGCGTCGACGGTGACACTCCGGAGGATCCCGGCAACGGGGATGACGACGATGACAACGGCAATGGCGACGACTTCACCTGCACCGAGACCACCGGCAGCACTTACGCCCACGTCGACGCAGGACGTGCCTACCAGAACGGCGGCATCGCTTATGCCGAGGGCTCCGGGGACGACCTCGGCCTGTGGAACACCTTCAACACCGTGACACTGGCGGAAACCGGCGAGGACTTCTACCAGGAAGGCAGCTGCCCCTGACCCGGCAGCCCGGAGCCGGTGGCGGCGGGCTCAATGCCCGCCGCCACCTTCCTTGCCCGCGACCTCAGTGTCGTCTGCTGCTTCGGCCGCCCCCATGACCCGGTCGCGGCCGGCTTCCTTGGCCGCATACAACAGGTTATCCGCGCGACAGACGAACTCCTCGGGGCCGTCACCGGCATATTCACACACGCCGATACTGGCCGCGCAGCGGATGGCTTCGTCATCGCGGCCGCGGAACCGCAATGCGCGGAGACTCAACAGGAGATCTTCGGCGACCAGACGAGCAGCTTCCAGGTCGGTTTCCGGCAACAGGCACGCGAATTCCTCGCCGCCGACACGGCAACAGAAGTCGGTTGCACGCAGACGGTCACCGAGCAGCCGGGCCAGCCCCTTCAGGATCTCATCCCCGACGGCATGGCCATGGGTATCGTTCTGCTGCTTGAAATCGTCCAGGTCCAGCATCAGTAGGGAGACGGTCGACGCGTAACGATCGCACCGCGCTGCCTGCTCGCGTACCAGGCGGTCGAATTCCCGCCGGTTGAGCAGGCCCGTCAGTCCATCATGGCGAGATTCCCGTTCACGCTGCGTGTGTTCCATGGCCACGCCCATGATGTAGCCGAGCTGCAGCAGACAGCTCTGCTCAGCGGGGCTCAGCTCATGGCGGTCATTCCAGACCAGATTGATCGCACCCACTGGCCGCTGATACAGAATCAGGGGGACGGAAATGATCATCTTGTTTTCCAGGCGCTGCATCTCGGCACGTACCGTCGGATGGATGCGATCATCGTCAGCAACCGCCTGGCTGCTAACAATATGGCGCGTTCGCACGGCGATGCCAGTCAGACTGCAATCGACCGGCAGCTGCTCCCCGGCCCGGAGCGCACGGTCACTGAAGCCGCGACTGCTGACCAGCTCGAGATCACGACCGTCGGCCGACAGCCGGAAAAGCGCCATGGCGTCGAACACGGTCCGGTCCCACAGGGCGTCCAGACAAGCATCCAGGCCCACGGCGAAGGCCGATGACTCGCCGAAACACCGCACCAATGCCGTTATGGCGTCATCACCAACCATTGGGCTCAAAACCGCCATTTCCTCCACGCTTGCTCAGCTTCTCGGTAATACTGCCAGGCTCCGACGCATCCGAAAACAGTGTTACGGATCAAGCCTGCCGGGACAGCGAAACATGTCACACAACCCGGGGGCGGACGCCTGCCGAGGTTCTTGGCAACATCGCCGGTTGTTGCCGCCGGAACATGCATTGCACCGGTCGGCGTTGTGGTTTAACCTTCCCGCCTTCAGTGGATCGGGCATCACTGAAGGCTTCCGGAGAGGTGTCCGAGCGGTCGAAGGAGCGCGCCTGGAAAGCGCGTGTACCCAAGCGGTACCGAGGGTTCGAATCCCTCCCTCTCCGCCATCTTCCCCGAGCGGTGCACATGCACTGCTTCGGCTGCGCACCCGAAGGTGCATTGACGCAGACAGGGCCGTCGGCCATAATCTGCGCCTCTTAACAAAGCACAAAGCGCCCGTAGCTCAGCTGGATAGAGCACCTGGCTACGAACCAGGCGGTCGGAGGTTCGAATCCTTCCGGGCGCGCCATACAAATGGAAAGGGGGTACCCATAGGGTGCCCCCTTTTTCTATGTATACCGTCAGGATTCGGTTTGTCCGGAGTCAAGTTCCAGGGCGTCAGCGACGATTCGCTGCGCCTCCTGCGTGAGCGGAATCGTCATCGCCAGCTCCCGGGCCCGCGCTGACATCTTGCGCCAGGTCTTGCGGACAATCCGGACCATGTGGTCGTGCTCGACCTTGTGCAGGAAATCGGCGAAGTAGTTTTCCAGAAACACGAGGCAGGCGCAGTCTTCCACTGCCTGAACGGCGTCATCGCGCCCCAGCCCTTCCTTGCGGACCATGGTTGCCACCCGGCTGGCGTCCTCGGGCCGGTAGCCACTCTCTTCCATGACCGCGGCGGTTGTCTCGCCGGCGCGGCGCCCCTGTTCACGACGCCAGGCCAGGTAACCGCGCCGCCCTTGTGGATACTCGGTTCGGGGAATTTTCCAGCGTTGCAGGTGCTGCGCGCGTACCGCCAGCCGGGTGAGCTCGTCCGGTGTCTCCTGGATCCGCTCCAGCCATGCGCTCATTCGCCGGGCGTGCCAGAGCTCCTTGGGCAACTCCACGCCGTCCACAGCAACCGCCCTCGGGTCTTCCGCATGGAGAGCATCGATCCGCTCCAGTGCCTGCTGATACTGGTTTGCTGACATAGGGGTGCTCCTTGCCATGTGCAGGGCACCAGTATGGGCGCCATCGAGGGACGGTCAATACGGAAGGAGAAAGAGGAGCTGCTCGAACCCGGATCATTGATGATCGAGGGTTCGAATTCGGAACAATCAGGCGCAGGAACAGTGAGTAATGCCACTACCTGGGGAAGGTAATGGCGGAGAGGGAGGGATTGCTACGGCGCTCGCGCGCCTTGCCCTTCGGGTCGTTGCCGCCTTGCGGCAACGCACTGCTCCGCTACGCTCCGCGGTCGAACCCTGATGGTTAATCGCCGAGGGTTCAAATTTGCTGCTTCTGTCGCATCTTCCCTGAGCAGTGCCTGCGGCACCACTCAGGGAAGATGGCGGAGAGGGAGGGATTCGAACCCTCGATGGGCAGTACCCATACTCCCTTAGCAGGGGAGCGCCTTCAGCCACTCGGCCACCTCTCCTTGCTTCTGCCCGGTGATGGAGACGTTATCCCCATCACCGGAGCGCGGTAGAGTAAGGGATTTGACCGCCCGGGTAAACCCGTGCGGCCGCACCCGTGCTCGAACCTCAGCCGGTGCCGGGAGCGCTTTCGTCCTCGTCACCTTCGTGCTGAATGCGCTCGTAGATCTCTTCACGGTGAACCGAGACGTTCTTGGGCGCATTCACCCCGATACGTACCTGGTTTCCCTTGACTCCGAGCACTGTCACGGTCACCTCGTCACCGATCATCAGCGTCTCACCGACCCGCCTGGTCAGAATCAGCATATGCCTTACTCCCAATTTCCACTGGCATCCGCAACGCCGGCTCACACCAGGCGTCTCCACGTTCACGCACCCTTTCAGGCACCCACCTCAAGGCGGCCACCCTTTCCCTGTAAAGCGTGGACTCGCGGTATCCCTATCGAGTTCAACGGCTTGCCTCCAGCTTCACCGCCACCTTCAGCCATTGTTTTACAACAGTTCCGGAAACACTGTTACGCAGTGTCTGTCACCTCATTCCCGATCCGGCAGCCCTGCCGGCTGCCTTCGCGAGACCTTTCACCCACCGGCAATCGGGGTCAGTCCTTGCCCTCGATGCGGGCGCTTGCTTCGTCGTCCAGCTCGAACGCCGTGTGCAGCGCGCGCACCCCAAGCTCGAGGTACTTTTCGTCGATCACCACGGAAATCTTGATTTCCGACGTGGATATCATCTGGATGTTAATCCCCTCCCCTGCCAAAGAGTCAAACATCGTGCTCGCCACACCTGCATGCGAGCGCATGCCAACCCCGACCAGGGAGAGCTTGACGATCTTGGTGTCACCGTAAACCTCGCGGGCGCCGAGTTCATCGCTGATACCCTGGAGGATCTTCAGCGTCTTCTCGTAATCGTTCCTGTGGACCGTGAAGGTGAAGTCCGTCAGCCCGCTCTGGCTGATGTTCTGCACGATCATGTCCACTTCGATGTTGGCTTCGGACACCGGCCCCAGGATGCGCGCGGCGATCCCCGGCTGATCCGGCACCCCCAGAACGGTGAGTTTGGCCTCGTCGCGCTGGAACGCGATTCCGGAGATCAGCGGTTCTTCCATGTTCTCGTCCTCATACGTAATCAGCGTGCCTGGGCCGTCGTCGAAGCTGGAACGCACCCGCAGCGGTACATGGTATTTGCCGGCGAATTCAACGGCGCGAATCTGGAGGATCTTGGAGCCAAGGCTGGCCATCTCCAGCATCTCCTCGAAGGTGATGCGCTCCAGCCGCCTGGCTTTGGGGACCACACGCGGATCCGTGGTGTAGACACCGTCCACGTCGGTGTAGATCTCGCACTCATCCGCGCCAAGCGCTGCCGCCAGGGCCACCGCAGTGGTGTCGGAGCCGCCTCGGCCGAGGGTGGTAATCGCTCCGGTGGAATCCACACCCTGAAACCCGGCGACGACGACAATACGCCCCTCCTTGAGATCCTGCGTCACCACCTTGGCATCGATCTCCTGGATACGCGCCTTGCTGTGGGCGCTGTCCGTGAGGATCTTCACCTGGGCTCCGGTGTAGCAGCGGGCCGGATGCCCCTGCTTTTCCAGCGCCATGGCCAGAAGGCCGATGGTGACCTGCTCGCCGGTGGAGAGAATCATGTCCATTTCCCGCGCCGGCGGCTCGGGATTGATCTGCTTGGCGAGTTCGGTGAGGCGATTGGTTTCTCCGCTCATGGCGGACACCACCACCACCACCGAATTCCCCGCGTCCTTCGTCTTGATCACCCTGCGCGCGACTTCCTCGATGCGCTCGGGAGAGCCCACGGATGTGCCGCCGTATTTCTGCACGATTAAAGGCATCAGTCCCTTTACCTGTTCACGGGTGGCACCCGGAGGTGCACACCATGGCTTGTCGGCCTCACTGTAACTGCTGTCGCACCCAGTCCGGCACGGATTTCATGGCGGCTGGCAACCCGTCGGGCTCACTGCCGCCCGCCTGCGCCATGTCCGGGCGTCCTCCGCCCTTGCCACCGACCTGCCGGGCGACAGCGTTCACCAGCTCACCCGCCTTGACTCTGTCGGTGAGATCGCTGGTTACACCGGCCACCAGGCGAACCTTACCGCCATCCACGGCCGCGAGGACCACCGCGGCGCTGCCCAGCTTGTTCTTGAGCTGATCGACGGTGTCACGAAGCGATTTCGCATCGCCTCCGTCCAGGGTCGATGCCACCACGCGGATTCCGTCAACGTCCACGGCGGAGTCGGCGAGATCACCCCCCGCCTGGCTGGCCACCTTCTGCTTGAGCCGCTCGAGCTCCTTCTCTGCCTGGCGCTGGCGATCCAGAACCTGTTCCAGTCGCACCCGAATGTTCTCCGGACTGGCCTTCAGCATGTCCGCCACCTGCCGGACCTCGCTGGCCTGCTCTTCTACCCACTCCACGGCGCGGGCTCCGGTGATCGCCTCAATGCGGCGCACGCCAGCGGCCACCCCGGTCTCCTCGACAATGCGGAACAGGCCGATATCCCCTGTGCGATCGACGTGCGTCCCGCCGCAAAGTTCCGTGGTCAGTTCACCAAAACGCACCACCCGTACCTGGTCGCCGTATTTTTCACCGAACAGCGCCATAGCGCCCATGCTGATGGCCTGCTGATAGGGCAACACGCGGATATCCGCAGCCTCGTTGGCGCGGATGCGCGCATTGACGATCTGCTCAATGCGGCGCAGCTCCGCCGGATCAATGGGTTCGGGATGGGAGAAGTCGAAGCGCAAGCGGTCCGGCGCCACCAGCGACCCCTTCTGGTGCACATGCGTCCCCAGTCGCTCACGAAGAACGGCGTGCAGTAGGTGCGTCGCGGTGTGATTCAGGCGGATGGCAGCACGACGATCACCATCCACCGTGGCTTCCAGGCTGTCGCCGGCTGCGATGACACCCTCTTCCACGACACCGAGATGACCGATGGCCCCGCCCTGCCGCACAGTGTCATCCACACGGAAGCGAACGCCGGCGCCCGTCAAGGTGCCGGTGTCACCCACCTGACCGCCGGATTCGGCATAGAACGGGGTCGTGTCCAGCACCACCATGCCCTGCTGACCGGACTCCAGCCGGTTCACGCTGCGACCTCCGGCGAACAGGGCAGCAACCACACCCGTGTCCCTGATGTGGTCGTAGCCAGTGAAACGCGAGTTGGCGTCAACTTCGGCATCCCCGGCATGGTCCGCACGGAACTGGCTCGCCGCCCGGGCACGCTCGCGTTGTGCCTCCATGTGGGACTCGAAGCCTTCCATATCTATGCCAAGCTCGCGCTCCCGGGCGATGTCAGCGGTGAGATCCACCGGGAAACCGTAGGTGTCGTAGAGCTTGAACACCGTCGCACCGGGAATCACCGAGCCGCGCAGATGCCTGAGATCCGACTCCAGCAGCTTGAGCCCCTGCTCCAGCGTCTCGTGGAACTGCTCTTCCTCGCGCTTGAGCAGACGCTCGACCTGCTTCTGCTGCTCGACCAGTTCCGGGAACGCTTCCCCCATCTCTGCCACCAACGGCTGGACCAGCTTGTGGAAGAAGGCGTCTTCCTGGCCGAGCTTGTAACCGTGACGGACGGCGCGGCGAATGATCCGCCGCAACACGTACCCGCGCCCCTCGTTGGCGGGAAACACCCCGTCGGTAATGAGGAAGGCGCAGGCGCGGATGTGGTCGGCAATCACCTTGAGGGAGCTGTCGTCGAGATCCTTCGCACCGGTCGCCTGTGCGGCGGCACGGATCAGGTTGCGGAACAGGTCGATCTCGAAGTTGCTGTGCACGCCCTGCAGAACCGCAGCCAACCGTTCCAGGCCCATGCCCGTGTCGATACTCGGCTTGGGTAGATCGGTCATGGTGCCATCGGCGGCCCGGTTGTACTGCATGAACACGAGATTCCAGATCTCGATGAAGCGGTCCCCGTCTTCCTCAGGGGTGCCCGGAGGGCCGCCCGGGACCTCGGGGCCGTGATCGTAGAACACCTCGGAGCAAGGGCCGCAGGGGCCGGTGTCACCCATGGACCAGAAGTTGTCATGGGCACCGATCCGGGAAAAACGCTCGGGGCTCACGCCGATCTCTTCCAGCCAGATCCGGGCGGCCTCGTCGTCCTCTTCGTAGACGGTGACCCAGAGCTTCTCCGGCGGCAGGTTCACCACCTGCGTGAGAAACTCCCAGGCGTACTGAATGGCCTCACGCTTGAAGTAATCGCCGAAACTGAAATTGCCCAGCATCTCGAAGAACGTGTGGTGGCGTGCGGTGTAACCGACGTTCTCCAGGTCGTTGTGCTTGCCGCCGGCGCGCACGCAACGCTGAGACGAGCAGGCACGGGTGTAGCCGCGATCCTCCTTGCCCAGGAACACGTCCTTGAACGGCACCATACCGGCGTTGGTGAACAGCAGGGTCGGGTCGTTACCGGGCACCAGGGGACTGCTCGGGACCACCTCATGGCCGCGCTCGCGGAAGAACTCCAGAAAAGCGCGGCGCAGTTCGGCGCTGGAAATGCTCATGGTTGGTCAAACCTGCCTTTGCAAAGCCGCAGCCTCCGCCGCGGGGTTCCCGTTTATTCGTGAGCGCTCTCGTCCAACACGCGGTAGACCTCCTCGGAGCTGAAGCCGCGGCTTGCCAGGAAGCGCGCCTGGCGCGCCCATTCCCTGCGGTCGGCCGGCAGTGCCTCACCGAAGCGTCGGCGCCGCGCTTCCCGCGCCTGCGCGAGCCAGTCCACCTCCTGCTGCGACAGGTGGTGGCGCGCCAGGCTCTCGTCAATACCTCGCTCACCGAGCGCGGCGATGATCTTCAGCGGCCCCTGGCCCTGCTCACAACGCTGGCGCACGAAAGCCTCAGTGAAACGGTCATCGCTAAGATACCGCTCTTGGACCAAGCGGTCCAGAACCTGCCCGACCACCGCGTCGCTGAACCCCCGTGCCCTCAACTTGCGCTGCAGCTCGCGCCTGGCGTGCTCGCGACGGGCCAGGAACCGCACGCCAGCCTCATAGGCCGCGTCAAAATCCTCTGCCCCGGGCTCGGCATCCATAAGACGTCACCGGGTCACTGCGTTTCGGCCTCGGAGGGCTCCTCTTCGCCTGCCCCGGATACCTTCTCGGGCAGGAGCACCTCGCGCAGCTTGGACTCGATCTCGCCGGCCATGGCCGGATTGTCCTTCAGGAACTGGCGCACATTGTCCTTGCCCTGGCCGATGCGATCACCGTTGTAGCTGTACCAGGCGCCGGCCTTGTCGATGATGCCATGCTTGGCACCCAGATCGATGAGCTCGCCTTCGCGGGAGATTCCCTCGCCATAGAGGATCTCGAACTCCGCCTGCTTGAACGGCGGCGCCATTTTGTTCTTGACCACTTTCACCCGGGTCTCGTTGCCCACCACTTCGTCACCCTTCTTGATGGCGCCTATGCGACGGATGTCCAGGCGCACGGAAGAGTAGAACTTGAGTGCGTTGCCGCCGGTGGTGGTCTCGGGGCTGCCGAACATCACGCCGATCTTCATGCGGATCTGGTTGATGAAGACAACCAGCGTCCCGGTACGCTTGATATTGCCGGAGAGCTTGCGCAGGGCCTGGGACATCAGCCGCGCCTGCAGGCCGACGTGGGAGTCGCCCATCTCGCCCTCGATCTCCGCCTTGGGCGTCAGCGCTGCCACGGAGTCGACGATGACCACATCCACCGCGCCGGAGCGCACCAGCATGTCGGCGATTTCCAGCGCCTGTTCACCGGTATCGGGCTGCGACACCAGCAGTTCGTCCACGTCCACGCCCAGCTTGCGGGCATAGTCCGGGTCGAGGGCATGCTCGGCATCGACGAATGCGGCGGTCCCTCCGGCACGTTGCGCCTCGGCGATCACCTGCAGCGTGAGGGTGGTCTTGCCGGAGGATTCCGGGCCGTAGATTTCGGCCACGCGGCCCCGGGGCAGTCCACCGATACCCAGCGCCATGTCGAGACTGATGGAGCCGGTGGAAATGGCGGCGACATCCTTGACGGCCGCAGCATCCCCCATGCGCATGACAGCGCCCTTGCCGAACTGTTTCTCGATCTGCCCCAGGGCAGCACCGAGGGCCTTTTTGCGGTTTTCGTCCATTCTTCAACCTCTGGCTTGTTCAGGCACGCCGGGGTAACCAAGCGCTCCGCGCCGGTACCCATGGCGGAGCATTATTCCATACTCACCGACCCCCTCCCACCCCCTGTCCGCCGGTCAGACCGACCGATGTTCATGCAGCGGCCAGCGGCCGATGGACTCGTAGTGGGCTCCGGCGGGCTCAGTACGGGAGTGCACCAGAACGAATTCCTTGAAACCGAGCAATAGCGGCTCCAGACGCACCTCCTCTGCCGGGCGAGCCTTCCGCGCCACGGTCAAATGCGGCCGCCAGATCCGGGCGTCGAACGGCACATTCCTCTCCCGCAGTCGGCGCGCAAGTTCGCCGCGCAGCGTCTGCGCGGCAGCGGTGACCTCCTCCGGGACGAGCACCCGGGTGCGGGGTCCCGGCCAGTAGGCAAGCGCCGTGAAGCACAGCGTGACGGGTGGTGCCTGCACGCCATCGGCCGCCTCTCTGGCGGCGGCGGCCTTCTCCGCACCAAGTTCGCCCAGAAACGCCAGCGTGACGTGCAGATTCTCCCTTGGAATCACGCGCCCCGCACCCGGATTTTCCGGCATGGCCCGGGCAAGCTGGTCCAGATCGTCGCTGGATGGCTGCAGGGCAAAAAACAGGCGTGCCACGCTTCAGTCTCCCAACTGGCGCAGCACTCCTTCCAGCGACGTACCGACAGCGGCACGACGGACTGCATCCCGGTTTCCGGGGAAGCGCTCGGGGCGAGAGATCAGGAAGCCGGAGCGCAACGCCCACCCGAACCAGACCAGCCCCACCGGTTTGCTCGGCGACCCGCCATCCGGGCCGGCAACACCACTGACGGCAAGGGCCACATCCGCGCCGCTGCGTTCGAGGGCCGCCTCGGCCATGGCGCGCACGACGTCTTCGCTCACCGCGCCGTGACGTTCCAGCAACCGGGGATCGATACCCAGCAACTCCTCCTTGGCAGCATTCGAGTAGGTCACCACGGAGCGATCGAACCAGCCGGAACTGCCGGCCACATCCGTTAACGCCTTGGCGATCCAGCCTCCGGTACACGATTCCGCCGCCGTCAGGCGCTGGCCGCGTCGCCCCAGGGCATTACCAACGGCATGTGCGAGTTGTTCCAGGCGGACGTCGTCAGGTGCGCTGCGGGTGTCCGTGTAATCCATTGCTCCAGCTACGTTTGCGAGGGTGTGGGCAGACTCTAGCACAGCTCATTCCGCATCGGACGCGCCCCGGGAACACTGCCGGCGGGTTGATTGCGAACACGTACTGACCGCGCACAACAGGCAGAGGGTCCTCTGCCCTCACATCGATCCAGGGCTGGGTGGTAGCATCGACGCCAACACGGCGCGGGCCACCTGTTCGCCCGCGCGCCCACTCGCGCCAGCATTAACGGTGTGGTTTTTTATGCCTCCGCGTCAGGAGACTGCACGCGCGAGAGGGACGAGTTATGGATCCTAGAGGGCGGGCACTCGACAGTGGCGGCTAATACCCAGCGCGAAAACAAGACGTTACAACACACGCCCATGATGCAGCAGTACCTGCGCATCAAGGCGGAGCACCCGGATATCCTGGTGTTCTACCGCATGGGCGATTTCTACGAACTGTTCTACGACGACGCACGCCGCGCCGCCGAAATCCTGGATATCACGCTCACCGCGCGCGGACAGTCCGCCGGCGAGTCCATTCCCATGGCCGGCGTGCCTGTACACGCCGTGGAGAACTACCTGGCTCGGTTGGTACGGCGCGGCGAATCGGTGGCCATCTGCGAGCAGATCGGCGACCCCGCCACCAGTAAGGGCCCCGTGGAGCGGCAAGTCACCCGCGTTGTCACACCGGGCACGCTCACCGATGACGCCTTGCTGGAGGATCGCCGCAGCAACCTGCTGGCCGCCATCAGTCAGGCCGGCGAGCGCTACGGCGTGGCGGCGCTGGAGCTCTCCAGCGGACGCTTCACCACTCAGGAAGTCGAGGATGCCGACGGTCTGTTGGCGGAGATCGAGCGGCTGGGGCCGGCAGAAATTCTCTACGACGAAGATCAACCCCTTCCTGAGACACTGCTTGAAAAGAAAGGTGTAACTCGCCGCCCTCCATGGCATTTTGAGGAAGATAGCTGCCGTCGATTGCTCACACGCCAGTTCGGCACCCGCGACCTCACTGGTTTTGGCTGCGAAGAACTGGGGCTGGCCGTGCGTGCCGCGGGCGCCCTGCTCCAGTACGTCACCGACACGCAGCGTTCCGCCCTGCCCCACGTTACCGCGCTGGGTGTGGAGCGGCGGGATGAGGGCATCATCATCGACGCAGCCAGCCGCCGGAACCTGGAGATCGAGACCAACCTGGGCGGTGGCACCGACAACACCCTGACCAGTGTGCTGGATACCACCCGCACGGCCATGGGCAGCCGGCTCCTGCGCCGCTGGCTGCACCGGCCACTGCGGGACCAGGCGCGTCTGCAAGCGCGCCATGACGCCCTGGAATCCCTGCTGGAGCAGCGCCGGTACGACACCGTCCGCGACATCCTCCACGCCACCGGTGACGCCGAACGAATCCTGGCGCGGGTGGCGCTGCGGTCCGCACGTCCGCGGGACCTGGAGGCCCTGCGCCATGCGCTGGAAAGACTGCCGAGACTGCAGGAGGCCTTGACCGGGGTCAGCAGCGAGTTGCTCTATGGACTCATGGAAGCCCTTGCACCCCATCCCGACACGGTGGACCTCCTTACCCGCGCAATGGTGGAGAATCCGCCGGTGCTGACCCGGGACGGCGGCATGATCGCGGCCGGTTATGACAGCGAATTGGACGAACTGCGCGCACTCAGCAACAACGCCAACCAGTTCCTGGTGGATCTGGAGGCGCAGGAGCGCGAGGCCACCGGCATCGGCACGCTGAAGGTGAGCTACAACCGTGTGCACGGCTACTACATCGAGGTCACCCGGGCCAATGCCGAGGCGATCCCTGAGCGCTACACCCGCCGCCAGACCCTCAAGGGCACCGAGCGCTACATCACGCCGGAACTCAAGGAGTTCGAGGAGAAGGTGCTCAGTGCCCGTGAACGGGCGCTGGCCCGGGAGAAGGCGCTCTACGATGACCTACTGGAGCTGCTGGGTGAGTCGCTGACAGGCCTGCAGACCGCCGCCGACGCACTGGCCGAGCTGGATGCCCTGGCCTGCCTGGCAGAGCGCGCCGACACCCTGGACTACAGCCGTCCGCAGCTGAGCCAGGAACCCGGCCTGACCATTGAACATGGCCGTCACCCGGTGGTGGAGCAGGTGCTGGACACCGCTTTCGTGCCCAACGACGTTCACTTCAGCGATGACCGGCGCATGCTTGTGATCACAGGGCCCAACATGGGCGGCAAGTCAACGTACATGCGCCAGGTGGCGCTGATCACTCTGCTGGCCCATGTGGGCAGTTTCGTACCAGCGCGCAGCGCCATGCTGGGACCGGTGGACCGGATCTTCACCCGCATCGGCGCGTCGGATGATCTTGCCAGCGGCCGCTCCACCTTCATGGTGGAGATGACCGAGACGGCCAATATTCTCAACAATGCCACACCGCAAAGCCTGGTGCTGCTGGACGAAATCGGGCGCGGCACCAGCACCTTCGACGGCCTCTCGCTGGCCTGGGCCGCCGCGGAGTGTCTGGCGGAGCGGCTGGGCGCGTTCACCCTGTTCGCCACCCACTATTTCGAAATGACCACGCTGGCGGAGCAGCAAGCCGTGGTGCGCAACATCCATCTGGACGCCGTCGAGCACGGTGAGCGCATCGTCTTCCTGCATACGGTCAAGGATGGGCCCGCGAACCAGAGCTACGGCCTGCAGGTGGCTGCCCTGGCGGGTGTGCCCCGTGCGGTGATCGACGCCGCCCGAGGCAAGCTGGAGGAACTGGAACGGGAGACCCGACGGCGCGGGGATCCTGCGGACCAGTTGCAACTCTTCCCGGCGACGCCCGAACCAGGGCCGGCCGAAACGCGCCTTCAGGAGCTGGAGCCGGACGACATCACGCCGCGCCAGGCCCTGGATCTGCTCTACGAACTCAAGAGGCTCGTGGACACCGGGCAAAAGCGCTAAACTATCGCGCCGGCGCCAGTGTCCCGTCCCCGACGACGTCGGGGACGGGACACTAGGCAACCCCCGAACGTCAACCTGTCATCCAGTCTGTCCCGTTCAACGTGGCCGCTGCGCCGTGACGGACTGATCATGTGCAACGGAGTCTCCCATGACCTTTGTCGTCACGGAAAACTGCATCAAGTGCAAGTACACGGATTGCGTGGAGGTCTGCCCCGTGGACTGCTTCCACGAAGGGCCGAATTTCCTGGTCATCGACCCGGACGAGTGCATCGACTGCACTCTGTGCGAGCCGGAATGCCCGCCCGAGGCCATCTACTCCGAGGATGACCTGCCGGACGAAATGAGCCACTACCTGGAGCTCAACGCCGAGCTCTCGCAGAAATGGCCGGTGATCACCGAACAGAAAGATCCTCCGGAGGACGCCGACGAGTGGGACGGCAAGCCGGGCAAGCTGGAACTCCTGGAGCGCTGATACGCGTCACAAGGCCACAACCACAACAAGAGGCTGCTCAGCACGGATCCGGCGATAAACCGCGGCAGGCCAGGCGTAGGGCGGACCTTCAGGTCCGCCGTCTGTGCTCTGCGGGCCAAGGCGGCTTGAACGAGGCGGCAATGGCGGACCTGAAGACCCGCCCTACGCCTGCTGACACCCGTGCGTCCTCACAGGTCCTCCAGCCGCCCCTGTAGGTCATCCGGTGACACCATGCCCTGAAACACCGTGCCGTCTTCCGCGACGATGGTCGGTGTTGCATTGATTCCCAACGAACGGGCGAGATCCAGCTGGTCGGCAACGGGATTGTCGCACTCGCGCTGTTCCATGCTTTCGCCCGCCTTGGCGCGATCCATGGCGGCGTTGCGGTCGTCGGCACACCATACGCTGACGGCCTTGCGGTATGAGCCGGTATCGACACCGGCCCTGGGCATCTGCACGTAGCGAATCTCGATGCCCTTATCCAGATACTCATCCATGCGGGCATGCATCTGCCGGCAATACGGGCAATCAATATCGGTGAACACGGTCACCGAGTGGCGCACGTCACCCTCCGGCGAATACACGACCATGTTGCCTTCGCCGTGCTCCTCGAGCTGATCCCGGCGCATGTCGCCCTGTACCGCATCGGAGAGCGCGCGGCGGCTATCCAGGTCCATGACATCGCCCTGGATCAGGTAGCGCCCATCGGCGGACATGTACGCCACCTGCCCCTGGACGACGATGAGATAGATGCCGTCCAGCGGCGTCTCCTCGACGCGATCCGGCACCAGGTCCGGGTCCATGGTCTGCAGGCGTTCGGTGATGCGCTCGGTGACCGCATCCAGGTCATCGGCAACGGCACCTTGAAAGGCGCTGGCAAGGGCAAGCATGACGGTCAACACGATGAGACGAGACAAACGCGGAGCTCCTTTGTTTCCTGGTGATCGGATCGGCTACCTCAACCACGGGGATGATGTGCGGCATGCAAGTCCTGCAGCCGCTGTCGCGCCACATGGGTGTAGATCTGCGTCGTGGACAGGTCGCTATGGCCGAGTAACAACTGTACCACGCGCAGGTCAGCGCCATGGTTCAGCAAGTGGGTGGCGAACGAGTGCCGCAGGGTGTGCGGGGACAACGGCTTGGTGATGCCGGCGGTGACGGCGTGGCGACGTATGCGGTACCAGAAGGCCTGGCGGGTCATGCCCGCTCCCCGCGCCGTGAGGAACACGGTGTCGCACAGGCGGCGGCGGAGCAGCACGGGGCGCGCCTCGCGTTGGTAGCGCTCCATCCAGTCCAGGGCGGTCTCCCCCAGCGGCACCAGGCGCTCACGATTGCCCTTGCCCACGATGCGCACGACACCCTGGCGGGTGTTGACCTGAGACAGGGTCAACGCAACAAGTTCGGATACACGCAGGCCAGAGGCATAGAGCACCTCCAGCATGGCACGGTCGCGCAGCCCCACGGGATCATCGATTTCCGGCGCCGCCAGCAACGCCTCCACGTCGGACTCGGTGAGCGCCGCAGGCAGGGACTGCCCGGTTCGCGGCGACTGCACGTCCGCCGTGGGGTCACTGCTGATACCGCCCTCGCGCAGCAACCAGCCGTAGAAGCGGCGCAGACTGGAGAGCAGACGGGCGGTGCTGCGCGGCCGCGCTCCAGCCTGGACGCGCTCGGCCAGATAACCCAGCACGGCGGCACGATCGGCGGCCTCCAGTGCACCGCCCCGACGCTCCTGCCATGCGGCGAAGGCAAGCAAGTCGGTGCGATAGGCCCGCAGCGTGCTCTCGCTGAGACCACGCTCGAGCCAGAGCGCATCGAGGAAGGCCTCGATGCGCCCCGCCCCCGCAGGCTCAGCCGCCGGTTCCGGTACCGCCACCATTGCCGCTGGTGCCCTCGGCCGCCTTCTCGGTGCTCTTCTTCAGGAAATCCCCCATGGAGTTCAGCATATCCAGCGGTACCGGGAAGACCACCGTGGAGTTCTGATCCTGGCCAATGCTCTGCAGCGTCTGCAGATAGCGCAACTGGATGGCCTGGGAGTTCTGGGAGAGGATGTTAGCGGCATCCTGGAGCTTCTGCGCCGCCTGCATTTCGCCCTCGGCGTGAATGATCTTCGCACGCCGACTGCGCTCCGCCTCCGCCTGCTGGGCAATGGCGCGGATCATGCTCTCGTCCACGTCCACGTGCTTGATCTCGACGTTGGCCACCTTCACGCCCCAGGCGTCGGTGTGCTCGTCCAGGATCTCCTGGATGTCCTGGTTAAGCCGGTCACGTTCCTGGAGCATCTCGTCCAGATCATGCTTACCCAGCACCGAGCGCAGCGTCGTCTGTGCCAGCTGACTGGTGGCCGCGAAGAAGTCCTCGACGTTGATCACCGACCGCTGCGGGTCCACCACGCGGAAATAGATAACGGCATTGACGCCGACAGACACGTTATCCTTGGAAATCACGTCCTGGCTGGGGACGTCCATGACCACCGTGCGCAGGTCGACCCGGACCATCTGCTGGATCAGGGGGATGACCAGGATCAGACCCGGCCCCTTGACGCTCCAGAAGCGCCCGAGCTGGAAAATGACGCCACGCTCGTACTCGCGCAGGACGCGGATGGCCGAGGCCACCAACGCGACCAGCGCCGCGCCGACAATAAGTAGAATGGTCTCCATAAACTTCTCCTTGCTGATTCGCGGGTTCGTGTTCTCAAGGCGACGCCCCTCTATGGGCATCTCGATACGCACAAGGTTCAGCATAGCTGCTTCCGACGCCTGTCAGAAACACCCTGCGACTGCGGGGCGAGGTGCGTACAATGCCGCTATGCCAACCATCCACCCTTGGGACCAGAGCGCCGCCCTGCTGGCCTATACCCGCACCGGCTTCGAAAACGACGCCGCGGCGGAGCTCACCGAGCGCACTGCCGAGGCAGGCCTGGCAGGTTACTGCCGCACCCATGCCGGCACCGGTCTGGTGGAACTCCACAGCGCCGACGGGACGCCCCTGTGGCCGCTCCTGCTGCGACTGGAGTTCAAGGCGCTGATGTTCGTGCGCCAGTGGCTGGCCGGCAGTGGCTGGCTGCGTGACCTGCCCCCGGAAGACCGACTGGCCCCGTTGCTGGACGCGCTGCCCGATCAGGGGCCGTTCGCCGACGTGATGCTGGAGTATCCCGATACCAACGAGGGCAAGGCGCTATCGCGGTTCTGCCGGGGGTTCGGCCGTACCCTGGAGGCCGCGCTGGACCGGACCGGTGCCCTGCGGCCCGATGCCGGACATCGCCTGCACTTGCTGTTCACCGATTCCGCCACTGTCTTCCCGGGCATCACCCCGGTGGCCAACAGCTCGCCCTGGCATCTCGGCATCCCGCGGCTGCGCATGCCCGGGCAGGCGCCCAGCCGCTCCACTCTCAAGCTGGAGGAGGCGCTAGTGACGCTGCTGGACGAGCGCGAGCGGGAACGCCTCCTGCGCCCCGGCGGTACCGCGGTGGATCTGGGTGCCGCCCCCGGCGGCTGGACATGGCAGCTGGTGCGCCGGGGCATGCACGTCACCGCCGTGGACAATGGCCCCATGGACGCTGATCTGATGCACTCGGACCTGGTGGAGCATCGCCGCGAGGACGGCTTCCGCTTTCGCCCGGAGACACCGGTGGACTGGCTGGTCTGTGACATGGTGGAGCAGCCGTCGCGCATTCTGCCGCTCATGGGGCGCTGGCTGGCCCGCGGTGACTGCCGCCAGGCGGTGTTCAACCTGAAACTGCCCATGAAACAGCGCTATGCCACGGTGCGGGACGGTCTGGAGCGGCTGCGCAACGAACTGATGCGGGCCGACCGGGCCATGGACGTCCGCTGCAAGCAGCTCTATCACGACCGTGAAGAGGTCACCGTCTGCGTCATCCCGGCCGCCGGTGCGTAATCGACCCAGGGCGCCACGGCCAGCAACGGCTCCAGCATCAGACTGAAGCCGGCGGCAACCGCGGCCTCGTCTTCCAGCAAGCCGCAAAGGCCCACTTCCTGCCACTGCCCGTCAGTCAGGACGTCCACCCGGAAACCCGGGCCGATGCGACTGTCACGCTGCGGTAGCAGGCGGTAGGACACTCCCGGCAATGCCGCGGCCATGGCACCGCCCACTGCGCCCGAGAGCACGGTGGATGCACGCTCACCAAGGATCCAGCAGTCCAGCTGATGGGCCACCAGCACGGTTGCGTCCTGCTGACGATTGCCGCACACCACCCCGGCACAGCTCAGCAGCAGTCCATCCTGCTCTTCCGCGACCAGGTCCGGCAGGGCTGCCAGCACCGTCTCCGTGGTGGCGTGCCGCGCTTTCCAGCCCTGGGCCGCCGGCACCAAAGGCGGGGTGCGCAGAGACCGGTGTCGGCGTCCGTCCACCGCGTTGCAAAGGCGTGCCACCAGCTCCTGCATGGAGTGTCTCCCCTGGGCCGGGTCCGTCAGGTCACGGCGCTCCAGCAACGTGCGCAGGGCCTCCGTTCGTTGTCCGTCGTCACTCATACGTCTGTTCTCTTCCGTTACTGCCGCCACCAACGAAAAACGCCCCCGGGCCTCGGCTCCGGGGGCGTTTCTGGTGGCAATCACCTGTTCAGATGGTTGGCATCAACACAGGGGCACATCCCTCCCGGAGCGGTCCACGAGACCCGGGCCGCTAAATCGCCAGTCGGCGCGCCAATAGGAGTGATGGCCGTACGTCTTCATGGTCGCAAACTAGCACCCGCGCCACCCGCGCGCAAGCCTCCCCCGCCCACGCCCGGAGCCTGCCGGGAATTGTGAACGGTGCCGTAGGAGAACGGGTGCAGGATTGATAACGTACGCCCCAATGCCGGAGCAGCAACAGGCGACAACCACTCTGACGAATAGGCGCCGCCACGAATGGGGAGCCATGCGTCGGGTGGGCACCTGGAGTTCATGAGCGCCCCATCACCCACCTTCTTCAGGAGTGAGTGTGGCGGCGTCCTTAGCCCAGGCCTTGGGCATCAGACTCAAGATTCTGGGCTTGCCGGTCTCCCGGTCGTAGATCAACTGGCCCAGGCCCAGGGTGTAGCCGCGATAGCGCAGCACCACATACCCCGGCCCAGTGCAATCGCCGAGCTGTTCGCGCCGGGGAAAAATGACCTCCCGATCCAGATGGGCCTGCGCCTGGGCGGTGTCCAGGCCCAGGCAGTTGCGCACCGCAGCGTGCCCGTACAGCATGGCTGCCGCGGTGGTGGGCTTCACCGGCAGGCTGCGCCGGCGGACCGCGGGCAGACCGAGCATGACCGGAGCGGGTGCCTCGGGGTAACGGTGATCCTCCGGTGCCAGATGCAGGTGCTTGTTGCCGCGCTTCACCGGAACCACCCCCTGGAACGCGGAAGCGGCAATGCCGAAGCGATCGGTGAGCGGTTGCAGCCACTCCCGCGCCTCCTCCGGAGGCCGGAACCAGGCCGGGTCGCGGATGACAGGGGCGCCGGCCGAGCGTTCCAGCACGGCAACGAAGAAGCCACCGGTGTCGTTGTGGTGCGGCCACAGGCGCAGGGTGTCCGCCAGGGACGGATCGAATGTTCGCCCCTGCCATCCGGTCAACCCGGCCGCCCCGTCCAGCCCGGGCAGGCGTGCCGGCAGCAGGCGCACATCGCCCGGGTAGCGGTGCAGCAGCGTATCCACCACGGCTTCGTTCTCCTCCGGCGCCAGGGTACAGGTGGAGTAAACGATGCGACCGCCCGGCCGGGTGAGGCGCAGGGCGCGCTCCAGCAGCCTGAGCTGGACCGCCGCGCGCCGGCTGCGGAACCCCGCGTCGCTGATGGTGGGCTGGGTCACTTTGCGAAAGGTCCCTTCGCAGGTGCAGGGCGCATCCACCAGCACCCGGTCGAAGCCACCGGCGCGGGCACCGATGGCCTGACCGTCCTGGCAGGTGATGGCCACGTTCAGCAGCCCCAGGCGCTTGATGGTCTGGCGCAGGGCGGCGAGGCGCCCCTTCTTGAGATCGTTGGCCATGACGGTGCCGCGGTTGGCCATGGCCAGGGCGATCTGCGCAGTCTTGTTCCCCGGTGCCGCGCAGAGATCCAGCACGCGTTCACCGGGATGCGGGTCCAGGAACTCCACCGGCAGCATGGAGGCTTCTTCCTGCACCTGGAACAACCCGGCAAGGAAGCCCCAGTGGCGCCCGGGGCGCGCACCTTCCGACAGGCGCAGGCCGTGGCTGGACCATGGCAGCGGCGTCGACGCAATCCCGTCCGCCGCCAGAATGGCCTGCAACTCCTCCCGGGACAGACGCCGGGGATTGGCCCAGAGAGTGGACGGCAGCGGCCGCAGCAGCGCAGCGATCAGCGCCTCGGGGTCATCCACGATGCTGGCATAGCGCTCGCACAGGCGCCGGGCCAGGGTTTCCCGGTCGGGTTGCAGCGTCGCACAGGGAGTCGTCACGTCTGCCATTCTTCGCCAACTTCCTCCTCTGCTTCCACGGGCTCCGGGGCATCGGATTCCCTGCCCAGGAACACATCGCGATAGGACACGTACATTAGCGCCCCGAAGAACGGGACAAACAGGATGAATAACCACCCGGCGCTGGCGGCGAGCAGCCCCGCAGCGATCATCAGCAGACCCGTCACTCCCAGCATGGGGACGGGGTTCATGGCGTAGGCCCTGGGACCCATGCCCATGGCCGGGGGCAGCGGTGGATGGTGCAGCACCGTCATGGGCAGCAGAAACCACTGACCGAAGGCCAGCAGGACCAGCAGCATGGCCATGAGCGCGGTGCCGAAAATCCCCCCCGGGATCAGGATCGGCCCGAGCAGCGTCTGCCGCAGGGGCGGCTCCGCCGGGAGTCCATCCGCCCGCACGGGACTCCACAGGCCGGTCTGCTCCACGAGCTCACGGAAACCGCCGGCCAGTGGGTCCAGGATGGTTGCCAGCCCCCCGTGCAGGGCCATGACCGTCGCCGCACATCCCACCGCCAGCAGCAGCTCCGTATTCCCGGGAAAGAGCTGATGCACCCGCGCGCGGCGGCCATGGTCGGCAAACCATGCCAGACGGATGAATACCATCAACGCCAGCGGCAGGCACAGCAGCATGCTGAAGCGGCGCACTGGCATCCACTCCAGCTGGTGCACTGCATAGAACACCAGCAGCACCAGGGCGAGCACTGCACCGGTCCAGGCGGCCTGACCCAGCAGCAATCGCACCGCCTCCCGGACCCACTCGCTCCAGGCATCCGGCTCCACCTCTCTCGGGCCCAGCGCAGACATGCCCAGTGTCCTTTTTCAGTGACTCGCGTGTCGGGAAGTGCGCATTGAAACCCAGACCGGGCGGGGGGTCAAAAGTCGAGGGTATCGTCCAGCCAGGCGACAACGCCATCACGCACGTCCGCCCGGGCGAATGCCTGGGTGTGTCCAACGTCGCGGAATCGCCACAGCTCCACCGGCGGTCTGGCAGCAGTGTAGAGATCCCTGCTGTGGTGGGGCGGAACGATGACATCCTCCTCGCCCGCGATCAGCAACAAGGGAATGGGACTGACATCACGCACGTGGTCCACCGGAGCAAACCGGTCACTGATACCCAGGCTCAACGGCCACTGGAACGGCCAGGTCAGCCAGATTTCGCCGAATTTCTCCCGGGCGATGCCGCGATAGCTGCTGAATGCGCTGTCAGCGATCAGCGCCTGGACGCCGTGGGCCTCGCCCTCGCGGGCAACGGTGGTGATAGCCACCGAGCCACCCAGGCTCTGCCCCAACACCACCAGGGTGCCCTCCTCCACGTCATCCCGGCCGGCAACGTGCTCCAGAGCCGCCCGCGCATCCAGGTGGACACCCTGAAAGTCCGGGCGCCCCTCGGACAGGCCGAAGCCGCGATAGTCCGGCAGGAAGACGTTGTAGCCGCGATCCGGCAGCCAGTGGACGGCACCGATGTGGGTGCTGATGTTCTCGGCGTTCCCATGCAGGAACACGATGGTTCCGCGGGGCTCTTCCGCGGGCAGGAACCAACCGTGCAACCGGGTACCATCCTCCGCCTGGAACCAGACATCCTCATACTCGATGCCCACTGTGGCCGGATCCCAGCGATGCCCGGACTCCGGCAGAAAGAACAGCCGGCTGCAGCCCGCCAGCATGACAGCAACCGCCAGCAGCAGGATCAACCGCAGCCACCGTCCCGGCAGGGACGAGGTGCAATCAGAAGTAGCCATAGAGCACGGCCTGCACCGATGTTTCGTGGATCCCGAAATCCTGCTCCCGGGAGACGCCGAGCCGAAGAGATGCATTGCGCGAGGCGATGAGCGCCTGCTCGACGCCGACACGCCACCCCGGAGCTGAGGCGTCCGTAGACCAGAAGCCCTCACCACGGAGATGGCCGCGCACGCGACTGCCCTGCCAGCGCAGATCGAGCCGCGGCCCGGCCAGCGCGCGAACACCGCCATCCAGGCGCTCCGAACCCCAGGCACTCGCCTGCAGGCCGGCATAGGCCCACAGGGGCGTATCGCCTGCCTGCCAGGTGCCACCCCCGCCGCCGTCAACGCCCGCCATGAGCGACCGGCCGCCGGCGGGCCGCAGCCGCTGCTCGGCTCCGCCGCGGATGTTCCAGGACCAGCTCGGAAACAGCCGGTCCCGGGGATTCAGGGATTCGATATCGACGAACATCAGGCGCTCCAGCTCGAGCCGGTCACGGCCGTCGTCGAACCGGATTTCCACGTCGCCGTAGCTGATGTGCGCACCCGGAATATAGCCCTCCGCCGGATCCAGCCCGTCGTGGTAGGCCGGGCGCCAGTGCAGGCTGGCGAAGGCATCGCCGCCACGTTCGCCGCCCCCCAGGCCCAGGCGCAACGTGCCGTGGCCTTCGTCCGGTCGCGTCTCCGGTCTGTCCGGGGCATCGGCGCCGTCAACGCCGGTTACCTGGCTCCGGGCCACCAGCAGTTCCCGCATGCGCTCCCGCTGGTCCTGTTCCCCGTCACCCGACTTCTGCCGGAAATTGAGGTAATCGTAGGCCGTCTCCAGCACCAGGGCGCGATCCTGCTGATTTATCTCATCGTTGACGCTGCCGGGGTCGCGCTCGCCTTCCGCCAGTGCCAGCGTCAAGTCCAGCAACTCGGGCGACAGCATGTCGATCTGATGGTCCAGTCGCGTGCGCTCCGCAGGGCGGTAGACCACCTCCCTGAGCATGTCCTCCTCGGCCAGCACCGTGCGCACCGTATCCGTGGGGATCGCCCACCAGGAGAACTGGTCCGCAAGGTTCATCCCCGGGCGGGCCACGTCCAGCAGTTCCAGCAGCCGGTAGGAGCAGTTCTGGTAGAGAAAATAGTACGGAAACCCTGTACCCCGCAGCTCCCAGGTGTGGCGCATGAGCTGCTCCACCTCGTGGGGTTCCAGGTTGAGCCGGTACTCCCACAGATCCCGACTCTCCAGGCTGTTGTACTCCCGCACCTTCTCGTAATACGGCATGATGGAGAACATACCGGCATAACCACCGGTGAGGCCGCGCACCGCGAATACGAAGCCGCTGGTCTCGTCGGTGGCAGCGGCGTGATTGATGACGTAGGAGAGCAGCCGACTATCGTCATCCTGCTCCGGCGGGTCCACCCGCAGCAGGGTGTGTCCGTACATGGAGGCGGGGTTGCCCAGGTAGGCGGCGGCGAAGACCAGGGTCACTTCGTGCGGATCGATCCCCTGATACCACTCCTGGAAACGCGGGCAGTCCACCTCCGGAAGCCAGCTGACATCGGCACCCAGCCGCTCCAGCAACCACGCGCGCCGGGCGGGGAAACGGCATTGGGGATGCTGCTCGTCCTCCGGGACGCTGGCCGGATCCTGGAAGAATGCGCGCAGGGTCGCCCGAATCTCCGCCTGTGGATCCCGCCAACCCTCGTCGGCGAGGAAGAACGCTGGATCCCGCGTGCCGCTGCGCCGCCCGGGAAGAAAGCGCCGCTCGCGGTATTGCAGCAGGTTCTGCCATTCCCGCGTGTCCGCTGCGCCGTCCGCCTCGGCCCGTTCGAGCAGCTCGCGCAACTCGTCCGGGGCTGTGTCGGCCGCTGCGTCCGAGCTCATCAGGTAGACTGCGACACCCAGCGCCGCGAGGAGTACGGGCAGCCGCAGCAACATGCGCAATAGGAGTTTCAAGGAGTGACCGTCATGTTCGCCGGCGGGGGCGACACCTCATCGGCATCGCTCGGGTCAGGGACGAACTGCGGCTGCCCCCGCTGGGGCAGCCGCAGGGCATGACTCCCGGGATCAGACCGAGTAGCCGGCCAGTTCAGCGTCGCTCTTCAGCGTTTCGTTGACGCCCTGGACCACGTCCTCGGCCGTCACGTCACTGGAGGAGAAAATGGAGGCGTAGTTCTCCTGCAGGGCTGCGAAGAAACGGCCACGATCCTCAGCGGAGACCTCGAGGATGTCGGCCAGACCATGCAGGGACTCACCGGAGCCGGTGGACATGTCGCGGGCCAGCGCATCCATGTTGGAGCCGGTGTACATGCCCAACTGAGCAGAGGACTGGATAACGCCGTCCTGTTCGCAGCCCAGGGTCCCGGAGGTGATGCCGAAGGTCTGGTTGCCCGAGGTGCCATTGGTGGTTACAGCGAGCACCTGCGGAGCAATGCCCTGCTGGCCGTCCCAGACCATGGAGCCCAGACCACAACCAGTGCTGTCGGCATGAGCGGAGGTCGCGTACACGGTGCCCAGCAGTGCTGCCGCAATCAATTTCTTTTTCATCAGGATGGCTCCTTTCTTGAAGTATAGAAATTCCCTTAAGGCGTCCGGCGCCGAAAGCGCCGGCTTTTCGGGCGACTCTCTTCTGCCCGCTCCCCTTAGTATCATACCGGCGGCGGCGAACGCCATGGACGCGTGCCCGGCACGGTCAACATTCGTTCAAAGGGCACCCATGCGGCCGGCCTCGAAGATCTCAATCCAGTATCCGTCCGGATCCTTGATGAAGGCGAGACCCTGCATCTTGCCGTCGTCGGGCCGTTTGACGAACTCCACCCCCAAAGACTCGAAGCGCTCGCAGGCGGCGTACACGTCCGGAACGGCGAAACCGATGTGACCGAATCCCTTGGGTTCCTCGTTGCCGCTGTGCACGCGGAACTCCGGATCGTTCTCCGTTCCCCAGTTGTGGGTCAGCTCCAGCACCGCCTCGCGGCCGAAGGTCCAGCACGTGCGCTCGCCGTCATCCGCCGGCACACTGTCCGCCTGGTCGTCGGGGACAACCGCGAGGAAGTACAAGGTGAACTCCATGGCGGGGAACTCCAGCTTGCGCAGCAGCCGCATGCCCAGCACACGGGTGTAGAAGTCAAGCGTGCGCTCCGGGTCCTTGATGCGCAGCATGGTCTGGTTGAAAACGAACTGCTGGGTCTGGGGATCGGGCTGCTCGCACAGGCCGGGGGCAGCGTCAAAGTGCCGGGACATGAGAACCTCCGTTGCGTGTCGCGTGAGACAGCCACGATACCCCGGCTCCGGGAACACCGCCAAAAGCCCGAAGGGCGCTCGCTCTCGCGTCACCCACGCTCTCGCGTTATTGTTATGGGGTTCCCACTGACCCACAACGACAAAAGACCTGAGGGGGAAGTCGCGATGAAACGCCGCAATTTTCTGACCGCCACCGGCGCCGCCGCCGTGGCCGCTAGCACCGTTTATTCACCCAATGTCATTGCCAGTAACCGGCGCTTCCGCCTGGAAATGCCCACCTCCTGGCCAGCAGCGCTGGAGAACCTCTATGGAACGGCGGAATACTTTGCCCGCCGCATCAACGAGATGACCGACGGTGACGTGGAGGTGCGCACCTATCCCGGCGGCGATCAGATCGGGCCGCTGGAGGTCTACGACGCGGTTTCCAGCGGCGCCTTCCCGTGCTGCCACACCGCACCCTATTACTACATCGGCCAGTCCCCGGCCCACGGTTTCTACACCGCCATCCCCTTTGGCCTCACCCTGGATGAGCAGAACGCCTGGATGTATGCCGGCGGCGGTCAGGAGCTGTGGGACGAGCTCAACGCCCGGGACAACATGATCGCCTTCCCGGGTGGCAACACCAGCGCCCAGACGGGCGGCTGGTTCAACAAGCGTATCGAAGGGCCCGATGACCTGCGCGGGCTACGCATGCGCTTCCCCGGGCACGGGGGCCGCGTCATGGCCAAGGCCGGGGTCAACATCCAGCAACTGCCCGGAGGCGAAGTCTATACCGCCATGGACCGTGGCGCCCTGGACGCCGCCGAGTGGGTTGGCCCGGCGGACGACATGACCCTGGCCATGCACGAAGTGGCCCAATACTACTACATGCCAAGCTGGGCGGAACCCAGCGCCATGCTCGGCTTCTACTTCAATCTTGAGACCTGGGACGAGTTCCCCGCCGACATCCAGGCGCAGATCCGGGCCTGCTGTGCCGAGGCCAACAGCTGGATGGCCGCCCAGTATCTCAAGACCAATCCCCAGGCGCTGGCGACGCTGCAGGAGGAACACGGCATCGAGGTGCTGGATTTCCCTGAATCGGTCATCGACGCCTTCTGGGAGGGTGCCCGGGAAGTCCACGAAGAAGACATGGAAGACGAGACATACGCCAGGATCTACGAAGAGTGGGACGCTTTCCGTCGCCAGATTCGCGGCTGGAACGAGCGCACCACGTTCCAGTATCAGCAGTACATCTTCAACCGTTGATCAGCAGTCCGCGGGCGGGGCATGGCCTCGCCCGCGTGTCTCCCACCCCGACCCCCGTCAATCCGCGGCGCCCATCGACATTCCTCAGGTGCGAGCCACCTCGGGCAGCCACAGCACCAGTTGCGGAAATGCCACGATGATACCCAGCATGATGAGCTGGATGATGATGAACGGCACGATGCCACGGTAGATATCACGCGTCGTCACGCTGGGCGGCGCCGCACCACGCAGGTAGAACAACGCAAAACCGAACGGCGGCGTCAGGAACGACGCCTGCAGGTTCATGGCGATGAGCACGGCGAACCACACTGGATCGAAACCCAGGGTCACAGCCACCGGCGCCACCAGCGGGACGACGATGAAAGTGATCTCGATGAAGTCCAGGAAGAAGCCCAGGATAAAGATGGTGAGCATCACCAGGACCAGGAAACCCCACTCCCCGCCCGGCAAGTCGGCGAGGAAGTCCTCCACCATCCAGTGACCGCCCAGGGCACTGAACACCATGGCAAACGCCGTCGCCCCCACCAGAATGATGAACACCATACTGGTGAGCCTGACGGTAGCCTCGTTCACCGCCATGACATTCCGCAGATTCAGGCGGCCATTGAGGAATGCCAGCACGGTGGCGCCGAAGGCACCCATGGCGCCTGCCTCCGTGGGTGTTGCCACCCCCCAGAAAATGGTCCCCAGCACCACGGCCACCAGGACCAGCGGTGGCAGCAGGCTGCGCGCCACGGCGAGCCAGAGGTTGGCGATGGCGAATTCCTCGGCCACCGCCGGCATGGCCGGGGCTTTATCCCGCCGGATGAAGGCGTAAAGGGCGATCCAGAGCATATACAGCCCGGCAAGCAACAGCCCGGGAATGAGCGCTCCCATGAACAGGTCACCCACGTTCACCCGGGTCATCTGGTCCCCCAGAATGATGAGCACGATGCTCGGCGGGATGATCTGCCCCAGCGTCCCGCTCGCGGCGATGGTGCCGCTGGCCAGACCGCGGTCATAGCCGTACTTGAGCATCACCGGGAGGGCCAGCACCGTCATGGTGACCACCGAGGCGCCGACCACCCCGGTGGATGCCGCCAGCAGCGCGCCCACGGCGACCACCGAGATCGCCAGGCCGCCGCGCATTTTCCCGAACAGGCGGCCCATGGTCTGCAGCAGATCTTCGGCCAGCCCCGAGCGCTCCAGCATCACACCCATGAAGACGAAAAACGGCACGGCGACCAGGGTGTAGTTGTCCATGATCGAGCCGAAGATGCGCTGTGGCAGGATATTCAGGCGCCGGGCCCCGAACGCCGGATCCCAGGGCCATTCGAGCACACCCAGGTTTGGTAGCAGATCGCTGAACAGGAGCGTGAACAGGACGGCGGTGCCGCCGAGGGCGAAGGCCACGGGATAACCCAGCAGCAGAAAACACAGCAGGACGGCGAACATCCAGAAGGCAAGGAACTCCATCAGGCCTCCCCTGCCTGGGCAGCGACACGCCTGGCGTCCGCATCGCCCGGTCCCGGCACGCCCGGCACACCCCGCAACCAGGCGATACGCTTGATCAGCTCACTGCCCCCCTGCAGCAGCAACATGGCAAAACCGATCAGAATGACGGTCTTGATGGGGTACCGCGGCAATCCGCCGGGATTGGGACTGGACTCCAGCACGTTCCAGGACCGCTCGACGTAACCCACGCTGAAGTAGAGCGCGAAGATGCAGAAGGGGAGCAGGAAGATCAGAGTGCCGAAAATGTCAATCCACGCACGTGTGCGCTGGCTCCGGCCGGCGTAGATGATGTCGACGCGGATGTGTCCGTTGCCGCACAGGACGTGGGCCGCCGCCAGCAGGAAGATCATGGAATAGGCGTAGGTCTGCGCCTCCAGCAGGGCATTGCTGCTGAGCTGCATGCCGATCTGGGCACCCAGGTAGCGCCCAACAACGTTGATCACGCCAATGGTGACCATGAGCAGGGCGACCCAGCCCATGGCACGGCCAATAACACCGTTCACCCCGTCGATGACCCGTGCAATGAGCACCAGGACACGCATCCCCACCCCCGGACGTGTGTGTTTGCGGAGCGGGGATCATACTAACGTTATTGCAGGTATTGCCAGATTTGACCGGTTTTTACGTCACCCGGCTGCATATGGGCGTGCGCCGTCGCCCATCACTCCTCGATGATCTGCCCCCTGTAGACCCGCTTCGGTCGACCGGCCAGGGCACTGCGCTTGGCCCCGGGCAGCAGGGCAGCATAGGCTTCCGGAAGGCTGACACCCTGCTGCGAGAGAAACGCGAGTTCCTCGGCTGTCATCAGGTAGAGCAGTTCGTCGACAATGGACTGCACCTCGGGACGTGTGTGCTGGAGCGCATGGTTCACCAGTTGCAGAACATCGTCCTGGTCCGACAGGGCCGTTCGGGTCCCGTCGAACTTGCACACCAGCCGGGCAAGTCGCGCAATAACCAGCCGCACCTCGAAAGAAAACTCGGTATGCTCATCCATGTCTGCTCCATTGCCTGATGGTGACGTTCGGTGGGACGGTCCACGGCGGTAACCCTGTGCACCAGAGTTGCCCCGCGACTTATCATGGCGCACAGCGGCGGTGCGATCCCCCGGCGCGAACCGGAACACCGGGCCGCGAAGCCGGTCCACGAACAGGTGAGCAGCAAGAAATACACCACTTTCATTTCGGAGACAGGCGCCCATGGCGTACCCCCGCACTTTTGGTTCCTTCTTCCCCGCCGTCCTGCTGATAGCCACCGGCGCGGCCGAAGCCAGCTTCGATGCCTGTCGTGATCGCCTGGAAGCGGAGGCCCGCGATGCGGGCATCACCTCCTCCTCGGCCATGGCGGCCATCGCCGGCGTGGAACATCGCGAACGGATCATTGAACTCGACCGCAGTCAGCCGGAGTTCGTGCAGACCTTTCAGGACTATCTGGATCAGCGCGTCACCCGCGGTCGCGTGGAACGCGGTCGCGAACTGCTCGAGGAGCACGAGGATCTCCTCGCCCGAGTGCATGGGGACTTTGGCGTCCCGCCTGCTTATGTGCTCGCCTTCTGGGGAATGGAAACCAATTTCGGCAGCTATTTCGGCCGGGTACCGGTGCTGGATGCGCTGGCAACACTGGCCTGTGACGAGCGGCGTTCCCGTTTCTTCACCAGCGAGTTCCTGAACGCCCTGCGCATCGTGGACGCCGGCGACATGACCGCCGAGGACATGCGCGGCTCCTGGGCCGGCGCCATGGGCCACATGCAGTTCATGCCGTCGACATTCACGGCCCATGCCGTGGACTACGATGGTTCCGGTCGCACCGATGTCTGGAACAGCCTGGAGGACGCCTTCGGCTCTGCGGGCAACTACCTGCGGGACATTGGCTGGCAGCCGGGCCAGCGCTGGGGGCGTGAGGTCCAACTGCCCGATGGTTTCGACTACGGTCTTGCTTCCATGGATACGCGCAAGCCGCTGGCCGAGTGGGCCGGACACGGCGTGCGCACCGCAGCGGGCAATCCGCTGCCGCAGGCGGACATGGAAGGCAGCATCGTTCTCCCGGCCGGTCACGATGGCCCCGCCTTCCTGGTCTATGACAACTTCCGCGTGATCATGCGCTGGAACCGTTCCGTATCCTACGCCATCGCCGTTGGCCACCTGGCGGACCGTATTGCCGGCCTGGGCAGGTTGCAGGCGGACTGGGAAGAAGAGGCGCTCAGCATCGATCAGGTCGAGGAGATCCAGGAGCGGCTCAACGCCCTGGGGCACGACAGCGGCGAACCCGACGGGTTGCCCGGGCCGAAAACACGGGCAGCGATCCGCTCTTTCCAGCAGGACGTCGGCCAGCCTGCGGACGGTCACCCGAACCACGGACTGCTGGAAGCGCTGCGCGAGGCCAGCGGCGAAAGTTGAAGCGTCGATGACAGGGCAATGACATGGACGTGGCAACGGTCCGGCAATACTGCGGTACGACGGCAGCGGCTCTAGCCGGTGGCACGGCCATCAGTCTGCTGCTGCCGCAACAGGCGGCACGTTTCGAAGCCGCGACCTGGCCCCTGATCGCGCTGCTGATGTTCACCATGTGTGCGCGGATCCACTGGCGGGACGTGCAGGTTGCCGACGACGGCCGCCGGTTCCTGCGCACCATGGCCCTGATGCAGGCGGTGACCCTGCCGCTGCTGGTCGCGTTACTCCTGCTGCCCCTGCCGCCGAATCCGACGCTGCAACTGAGCCTGCTACTGGTGCTGCTGGCGCCGTCCACGTACTGGGTCGTAACTTTCACGCACCTGGGCCGTGGCAGCGTCCACCAGGCATCCCTGGCCACACCGGTGCTTCTTGCCGGTCAGCTGGTCCTGGTACCGGCGTGGCTGTTGGCCATGGCGCCAGCGACCGTTCCCGCCGCCTTCGCACTGGACAGGGTGGTGGTCGTTCTCGCAGCTCTGGTGCTCGCGCCCATGGCCCTCGCGATGATACTGGACCGCCTGAGCGACGCCTTCCCGGCACTGCGGTCGTTGAACCGGTCTGCACCGCGGCTCAGCACTCCATTGGGAGTCGCTCTGATCTTCCTGCTCTCCGCGACCCACGGGCGGGAGTGGATCGGTCACGGGACCTTGCTGGCATGGCCGCTACTCGGATTCGGTGTGTTCCTGCTGCTGACACCGGCACTCGGCTGGATTGCCGGTCGCGCCGCCCGCCTCAGCCCGGTTGCCACCCGCACACTGATCTTCAGCCTGACGGCGCGCAATGCGCTGGTGGCCTTACCATTCGCATTGCTTCTGCCGGAGCCGGCACTGGCTGCCGCGGCGATCCTGATCGGCGCGGCCATGGAATTTGCTGCACTGGCTCTGTACGCCCACCTGGTGCCCCAATGGATCCCGGACACTCAGGCGTCAGCCCCCTCGAAGAGCGGGTGAATCGCCACCGGCTGGGCGTTACGGATAACAGCGGAGGGCTTGAGGCCGAACAGGCGCCGGAAATCCCTGGCGAGCTGACCCGGATCACGAAAACCGGCCGACTGCGCCGCCTCGGTGATGCTTCCACTGGCTCCGATGGCCATGGCGAGCCGCTGTATCCGCGTCCACAGCCGGTAACGACCGATGGAGACGCCGATCTCCTCCCGGAAAAGATGCCCCAGGCGGCTGGGGGACAGGCCGACGGTGCGGGCCAGGCGATCCTGATCCAGCGGCGGTTTCGGCTCTTCCAGCAAGACGTGGATCGCGCGGCGGATACGTGGGTCCAGCGGCGGTGCCTGCTGGCCTGGAAGGTGGTCGTCAAGGCGTTGCAGTACGCGCTCCGGCACCACATCACCCGCGGCCGCCCGGGCCATGATGTCCGGCAACTCCGCCGCCAGGACCGCCGGGAAAGCATCGGTGAGCAACGGCCCGTCGCCTAGATGCCAGGCATGCCGGGCAACCGGGTGATGCGGCCCGAGGAGAAGATATCCAATGCGTGTGCCCTCGTAATTCAGCGCCGGTATCTCTGCCCCCGGGAAGGCCCACAGACTGCGCGTGAGCCTGGCGTCCTGCCCAGCCATGACAAACGGACCATCGACGCCAAGCACCATGCTGTGGGCCGGATTCCGGTGCTTGTCCACGGCATCGACCCGGCCGGTGAACAGCGTCCAGTCATAGCCGATGAACAGCTGAGCCGATTCCATGGAACCCTCCGCCGGCCTGGCATCGCACCGGTTATCGGCGTGATGCCCCGGACCGATTACTGCGCCGTTCGATCCACGAACGGGAACACGCTGGTATAACCGAGAATATCGGTAATCAGCAGCACGAGGAAGATAATGAGCGCAGCGCCGACGATGGAGCCGACACCGGCCCCCGCGGGATCTTCCTCCATGCGCTCACTGAGAGCCTGGAGCTCCGCCGGAGTCAGCGCTTCGACCCGCGCCTCGGCATCGGCGGGATCCACGCCCCAGGCCACCAGTTGTTCGCGCACCTCTTCGCGCTCGAGCAGCATCAGGATCTCGTCGCGCTGCACTTCGACTTCGTCGGCGCCGGCAACCGCATCGGTCCCGATCATCCCGGCCTGCGCCGCCGGTAACCATATCGACATGGCGACAAAGACGCTGGCGAGCATTGCCACGAAAGCGCGATAACACATGCGGGTCATAACCATACCGTCCTCGCTGATGGAATGAACTGCGTTGCCAGGCACGCCGGATGGCAGCGCAACCGACGCCGCAACTATTCCTGTCCCGTCGACGCAATGCAACCATGTGCACAAAACGGGTATTCTAGTCTGCATGACGAGTCACGGTGGCGGCGAACTGTCGCTGTCTCGTGACAGCCGCCACGACACGCATTCGGGTGCGAAACGCCAATGGCCGTCCAGCCACGACCAGCTGCAACCGTGATCCTGCTGCGCAACGGGCAGACGGGGGTGGAGGTACTGCTGCTCAAGCGCAATGCACGCACCCGCTTCGGCCCCGGTGCCTTTGTTTTCCCGGGAGGCGCCGTGGACGCCACCGACCAGGGAGTGCCCTGCCCCCTGGACGACGCCACTGCCAGCGCCGAGCTGGGGGTCTCCGGCGGCGGGCTTGCCTACCGCCATGCCGCGATCCGTGAATGCTTCGAGGAAGCCGGCATCCTGCTGGCGCACCGGGCTGACGGTACGCCGCTGGATTTCCGCCAGCCGGCAGTTCGCCAGCGCTTCACTGATTACCGGGAAGCGCTGCGGCGCCAGGAAGTGAGCCTGCGCGACGTGTGCGAACGGGAGTCGCTGACAGTCTTCGGTAACCAGATGCTGTATGCGAGCCATTGGGTCACCCCGGCCTACGCCCCCAAACGCTTCGATACCCGGTTCTTCCTGGCGATCACCCCCCCGGGCCAGCAAGCGCGTTGCTGCGGCGAGGAGACGGTGGAACAGTGCTGGGTCACGCCGGATGCGGCCCTGGCGGCACGGGCTGGCGGCACCATGGATCTGATGACCCCGACCTGGGACACGCTGGAGCGCCTGCGCCCATTCCCCTCCGCGGAGGACGTGGTGACCGAGCTCAGGGCTGTCGACGGCAACGCAGGCAGCGGCATTCCGGGTCATGGGCTGATGGAACAACGCTTTCCCGATCCGGCACACTAGTCCGGCAATCCCACGACCAAATGGACACTTCGTGAGCAACATACCCCGCGAAGCGCAACACCTGATCACCGAACTCGCCCTGGAACCACACCCCGAAGGCGGCTGGTACCGCCGGATTCATACCGGCACGGTTCCCGTCACGCGGCCGGAAGGTGAGCAGCGCCCGGGCGTGACGCTGATCCACTACCTGCTGCCACAGGGTGGCTTCAGTGCCTGGCACCGTGTGGACGGCGACGAGATCTGGCATTACATCGCCGGCGACGGTTTGATTCTCTGGCGCGCGTGCGCCGACGGCGCCGTGGAGCGCCTGCCTCTGGGGCCATACGGCACTGCATCTGCCGTCCATGTCATTCCGGCAGGCGACTGGCAGGCCGCGGAGGCACACGGCGGGTGGACGCTGGTTGCCTGCGCCGTGGGTCCGGGCTTCGCCTTCCACGGCTTCGAGTTGCTGCGTGACCGTCCCGACGCCCAGGGCTGGCTGGACGACCACGCACCTCACCTGAAGGCGCTGCTGTGATTGCGGCGCTGCAGGTGCTACTGGTGATCACCGCCGCCAATGCGGCGCCGGTGCTGCTCAGTCTGGTCATGGGTCGGCGCCCGGCATTGCCGGTGGACTGCGGCTACCGCCTCGCCGATGGCCAGCGGCTGTTCGGAGAGTCCAAGTCCTTCCGCGGCATTGCCGCAGCGGTGACAGCAGCGGCTCTGACAGGGCTGATCATTGGTCTGCCGGTCGTTGCCTGTGCCCTGGCCGGGCTGCTGGCCATGGCGGGGGACCTCCTGTCGAGTTTCGCAAAGCGCCGCCTGGCTCTGGCGCCGAGCAGCCGATTCCTGGGGCTGGACCAGGCGCCGGAGGCGTTACTCCCGCTGGTCGCCCTGATTCCGCTGGCCGGCATTGCGCCCCGGAGCGCATTCCTCGCAGCGGCGCTGTTCATTGTGCTGGGCCCTCCCCTGTCTTGGCTGCTGTTCCAGGCAGGCATCCGGGGGCAGCCTCACTGAGCTGCGCTCAATCGGCAGGCGGTCGCGGCACCAGGCGGTGGAGCACCACCTCGGCCGGGCAGTTGTAGCGCACGTCCAGTACTGACGAACCGGCACCCACGGAGGTATAGCCCTGCAGCGTCTGCCAGCGCCAGGCACCACTGGTGAACTCCCTTGGGCAATCGGCGTTGGTCACCAGCGGCACGCCCCCGGGGAGCCGGATCTGGCCACCGTGGGTATGACCGCAAAGCATTGCGTCGGCGCCCGCCGATGCAGCTTCCCGGTACGCTTCCGGCGAATGGGCCAGCAGAAGCGCCGGCCAGTCTTCAGGCCGATCGGCCAGGGCGCGCGGAATGTCATGCTGACGATAGAAGTGGGGATCATCCACGCCCGCCAGCCACACGCCGCGTCCGTGATCGTCACCAAGATGGACGCCCTCATTCATGAGAACCCGTGTGCCGAGCCCCTCGAGATGGGGCACCATGCGGATACTGTCGTGGTTGCCGAGGATGGCGTACACCGGCCCCTGCAGCACGCGACTGATGTGCTCGAAACCACTCAGGGCCGGCGTGAAATCACCATTGGTGCGGTAACGGA